>NZ_CP016353.1:691666-1037500 GCF_002240355.1 Prauserella marina | reverse complement strand
GCCGGCTCGGGTTCGCTCCCGTCCTCGGGAAGGTTCGCCAGTAGGAAGAACTCGATCTCCGGATGCACGTAGCAGGTGAATCCGGCCTCGCTGGCCTTCGAAAGCTGCCGCCGCAGCACATGCCGGGGATCGGCCCATGAAGGTGAGCCGTCCGGCATCGCGATGTCGCAGAACATCCGCGCCGAGTACAGCCCGCCGTCCGGCGTCTCCCACGGCAGCACCTGGAACGTGGAGGGATCGGGCTTGGCGACCATGTCGGATTCGTAGACCCTGGCGAATCCCTCGATGGCCGAACCGTCGAATCCGATGCCCTCGCTGAACGCACCTTCGAGCTCGGCAGGCGCCACGGCGACGGACTTCAAGAAGCCCAGCACGTCGGTGAACCAGAGCCGGACGAAGCGGATGTCCCGTTCTTCAAGCGTGCGCAGCACGAACTCCTGCTGGCGATCCATGCCGCGACCCTATGCGCGTCTTGTTAACTCAATGTTTCGGGGCTGGGTCCCCTTCGGGCGAACTCTTGCGGATCGACAGCGAGAGCACGGCGGCCACCGCGCAAAGTCCGCCCGCGGCGAACCACGCGAGGTCGTAGCTGCCGAGCTGGTCGCGCGTCAGCCCGGCTCCCAGGGCGGCGACGGCGGCGCCCACCTGGTGCGACGCGAAGACCCAGCCGAAGACGATGGGACCGTTGGCACCGAACCACGTCCTGCACAACGCGACGGTCGGCGGGACGGTGGCGACCCAGTCCAGTCCGTAGAAGACTATGAACGCCCACATCGGCGGTTCGGTCGTCGGCGCGAAGAGCATCGGCAGCACCAGCAGTGAAGCACCGCGCAGCACGTAGTAGGTGCCGAGCAGCCAGCGTGGATCGACGCGGTCGGTCAGCCAGCCCGACGCGATGGTGCCGACGACGTCGAAAAGCCCGACGAGGGCCAGCAGCCCCGCGGCCGTCGTGTGCGGCATGCCGTGGTCGTGCGCGGCGGGAACGAAATGGGTGCCGATGAGCCCGTTCGTCGAGGCACCGCAGATCGCGAACCCTCCGGCCAGCAGCCAGAACGTGCGGGTCCGCGCCGCGTCTCTCAACGCGGTCAGCGCGCGCATCGCACTGCCGCCCGCGCGCATGGTTCCGCCGGTAGCCCGCGGGGTCTGCTCGCCTTCCGGTGCTCCGTACGCGGTAGTGCCGACGTCGGCTGGCCAGTCCCTCAGCAGCAACAGGACGATGGGCACGACGGCGAGCGCGGCGCCTGAGACGACCAGCGACGCCGTCCTCCACCCTTGATCGGTGGCGAGCATCGCGACCAGCGGAAGGAAGACGAGCTGTCCCGCGGCTCCCGCGGCGGTCAGGATCCCGCTGACGAGACCTCGGTGCTTGACGAACCAGCGTCCGGTGACCGTCGCGACGAAGGCGAGCGCCATCGAGCCGGTTCCGGTGCCGACGAGCACGCCCCAGCACAGCAAAAGCTGCCAGCTCTCGGTCATGAACACGGTGAACCCGCTGCCTGCCGCCACCAGCGCCAGCGCGCTCGCGACGACCTTGCGCATGCCGAACCGTTCCATCAGGGCCGCCGCGAACGGCGAGATGAATCCGTACAGCAGCAGGTTGATCGACACCGCGGCGGAGATCGTTCCCCGTGACCAGCCGAATTCCTCGTGCAGCGGATCGATGAGCACGCTGGGTGCCGCCCGGAAACCGGCGGCTCCGACGAGTGCGACGAACGCGGCGAAGGCGACGAGCCATGCCCAGTGCACTCTGCTGGCACGGGCGGGTACCGCGGTGCGGGTATCGGTCACCGGCACAGCTTCGCCTGATGATCGTCAGCCGACGAGTGGCAGGAATGCCAATATGTGTAAGAATCCTGCCATGCATCAGGTGGTCGTTCTCGCCATCGACGAGGTCATCGGATACGACATGCAGATTCCGCCGCAGATCTTCAACACGGCGCGGCTTTCCGGTGAGCGCCTCTACAACGTGCGGCTGTGCGGCATCGACGACAAGCCGGTGCGCGTGGCCACCGGGTACACCGCCGTGCTGGATCACGGCCCCGACGTGCTCGCCGAGGCCGACACCGTGATCATTCCCGGCACCAAGGCGCGTGGCCCTCGCTACGAAGGCACCCTGCCCGGCGCGATCGCCGACGCGCTCGCGCTCATCCCCGGCAGCGCCAGGATCATGTCGATCTGCACGGGCGCCTTCGTACTCGGCGCGGCGGGGCTGCTCGACGAGCGTCCGGCCACGACTCACTGGGCCCATTCCCGGCAGTTTCGCGAGCTGTACCCGAGGGTGAAGCTCGACGAGGACGTGTTGTTCGTCGACGACGGCGACGTACTCACCTCGGCCGGGCTCGCCGCAGGCGTCGACCTGTGCCTGCACGTGGTGAGAAAGGACCACGGAGCGGAGGTGGCGAACGCCGCGGCCCGCTACTGCGTCGTCCCGCCGTGGCGGGAAGGCGGGCAGTCGCAGTTCATCGAACGGCCGTTCGTGGAGACGTGGGCGGGCAGTACCGCGCCGACCAGGGCATGGGCGCTGCAACACCTGGCGGAACCACTCGACGTCGCCGCGCTCGCCTGCCACGCCAGCATGAGCACGAGAACGTTCGCGAGGCGTTTCAGGGAGGAAACCGGGCTCCCCCCGCACGCCTGGCTGACGAAGCAGCGCGTGGCACATGCCCGCAGGCTGCTGGAAAGCACAGAACTGTCGGTCGAGCAGGTGGCGGTTCAGTCGGGCCTCGGCAGCGCGGCCTCGTTGCGGCAGCATCTCGGCGCCGCCATCGGGGTGACCCCGCTGGCCTACCGGCGCACGTTCGCCGCCCAGCGCGGCAAGGTCTGACCGTTCACCGCCTCCGCCACCGCACAGGGCCACGACACGCGGCGAATTCGTCCCGCTAACGTAACGACATGGTGTCCCGCCGGATCGCTTTCCTCCTCGTACTCGTCATCGGGATGCTCGGCGGTTGCACGCCGTCCCCGGACACGAGCGGCCCACTGCCCGAGGGACGCGGACTCGTCGACGAATCCGCGACGCAACTGCGCGAGCTGCGGAGCGTCCGCTTCCAGGTCAGCCTGAGTGGCACGGTGCCAGGGCTTTCCATCAGGGAGGTCGACGGCGTGGCGACAAGGCAGGGCGGCGAGTACGGGTTCGCCAGTGGCGACGCGGACGTCCAGGAACACACCGACCGGGTGCAGTACCGGTTCCTGCTCTCCGGTGACCGGTTGCGCCTGACGGACAAGGACGGCAACACCTCGGAGCGGCCGGTGCCCGCGGAGTTCAGCCCGGCCCGGCTGCTCGACCCCGAGCGGGGGCTTTACCAGCTCCTCGAAAAGGCGAGCGGGCTGACCACCGAAGGCAGGGAAGAACTCGACGGTGTGTCCTCGTACCGGGTGACCGGTGAGCTGTCGCGGTCGGTTGTCTCCGCCCTCGTTCCCGGCATCGACGCCGACGTCGACGTCAAGTTCTGGGTAGCGGAAGGAAAGAACCGCGACCTGCTCCGGTTGTGGATCCAGATCCCGCCCCGACAGAAGAACGAGGGCTCCGTGATGCTTGAGGTTGCCTTGTCGGAGCACAACGCGCCGGTGCGGGAATCAAGCGACGCTTCCTGAGCCTCCCTTTCAGCAGCGAGCGCCTTCCTCGGGCAACTCACCGTCGACGAGGTACCTCGTGCCGATCTCGTCGACGCAGGTGTCGCCCTGCAGGAACACGGTGTGCTGAGTGCCCTCGAAGGTGAGCAGGCCGCCCTTCATCGCCTTGGCGAGGCTTACTCCGGCCTCGTAGGGAGTCGCCGGGTCGTTGGTCGTCGAGATGACCAGTGAGGGAGGCACACCGTCCACCTTCGGCAGGTGAGGTTCCGAGGTGTTGGGCACGGGCCAGAAGGTGCAGGCGTCCCTCGCCGAGGAGTACTCCGTTCCCGGGTCGAGGAAGGGGGCGACCTCGGCGTACCTGCGCTGCGCTTCGAGGATTTCCTGCTTGTCGGTGACGCGGGGGTCGTCGACGCAGCGAATGGCGACGAAGGCGTCCTGGGTGGTCGCGTACTGGCCGTCGCTGCCGCGCTCGTTGTACATGTCGGCCAGCGACATCAGTGTCTGGCCTTGGCCGTTGGCGAGTTCGGCGAGGCCCGCGTCGAGCTGCTCCCAGAACTGTTCGGTGTACAGCGCTTGGATGGTGCCGGTGGTGGCGTCCTCGTAGGAAAGCGCCCTTCCGCCGACGTCGACCGGGTTGTCGATCAGCGGCCTCGTCAGGTCCTGGTATGCCTTCGTCGCGGCTGCCGGGTCCTGGCCGAGTGCGCAGTCGGCGCGCTCGGCGCACCAGCTGGCGAACTCCCCGAACGCCTTGCCGAAGCCTTCCCCCTGCGCGACAAGCGATTCGACGAGGTCTTGCTCGGGGTCGAGCGCGCCGTCGAGCACGAGCGCCCTGACGTTGCGGGGGAACGCCTCCGCGTAGGTGTAACCGATGCGCGTGCCGTAGGAGTACCCGAGGTAGGTCAGTTTCTCGTCGCCGAGTGCGGACCGCAGCACGTCGAGGTCCTTCACGACGTCCCTCGTGCCGAGGTGGGCGAGCATGTCGTCACCGTGCTCGGTGCGCTGCGCGCATTTGGCCGCGAAGTCCTTCTCCTGCTGTTCCTGCGCGGCGACGCCCTCCGGGCTCCCGTCGACCTCACTGTCACTGGCGCGATCCTCGTCGCGTTCGTCGGCCGTGAGGCAGGTCACCTGTGGCTCGCTGGCTCCTACTCCGCGCGGATCGAAGCCGACGACGTCGAACTTCTCCCCCACTTCCTGGCTCGCGACACCCCTTCCGATCGAGGCGGCCGAGACCATCCCCGACGCGCCGGGCCCGCCGGGATTGAGCACGAGCGAGCCGATCCGGTCGGCGTCGTCGGCGCTCTTGTGCCTGAGCACACCGATCTCAATGGTCGTGCCCTCGGGCTTTTCGTAGTCGAGGGGAACGGTCATGCGGGCGCACTCGATGCCGTCCGCCTGGAACATCCGGCTCGCCGTCTCCGATGTCGCGAAGGGGGCGCAGGCGCCCCAGTCGAGTTGCTGGGAGTAGTAGGTGTCGAGTCCGTCGGGTACCGGCCCGGCCGGGCCGGAGCGGGATGGCGGATCCGTCGGCTCCGACGAGCAGGCCGTCAACCCGGTCACGACGAGTAGACAGGCGGCCAGGGACAGGTAGCGTTCACGGGCGGACACGTGTCGATCGTGCCATTGGCAAGGGAACTCGACCGCACCAGCACGGCGTTGAATGCTGTTGGATGATGCGGACACATGGGGACGGAGGCTCGGGTGGTGGCGTTGATGGGCCGGGTCGGCAAACGACTGCGCAGGATCATCCAGCGTCCTGCCAGCGTGGAGCTGACTCGCTACGAGGCACTGCTGCCCACGATCGAGAAGCGGGAACCCGGGCTCGAAGAACTGAGCGACGCGGAGCTGACCGAGGCCGCGAACAAGCTCAGGGAGGCCGAGAACTTCGGTGACGAGCAGATCGCCGAGCTGTGCGCGCTTGGCAGGGAAGCGGCTCGACGGGCGCTCGGTGAGCGGGCATTCGACGTGCAGCTTCTCGGTGTGATGGGCCTGTTGTCCGGCAACGTGGTGCAGATGGCGACGGGCGAGGGCAAGACGCTGGCCGGCGCTCTGGCCGCGGCCGGCTACGCGCTCCAGGGCAAGCGGGTTCACGTCATCTCCGTCAACGACTACCTCGCCCGCCGTGACGCGGAGTGGATGCGGCCGGTCTACGAACTGCTCGGTGTTTCCGTCGGCTGGGTCGAGCCGGTGCTGACGGCCGAGCAGCGACGGGCGGCCTACGCGGCCGAGGTTTGTTATGGCGCGGTCAGCGAGATCGGCTTCGACGTGCTGCGCGACCGGCTGGTCACCGACGTCGAGAAGCTGGCGCAGCCAGAGCCGGAGGTCGCGATCATCGACGAGGCCGACTCGGTGCTCGTCGACGAGGCACGGGTCCCGCTGGTGATGGCGGGCTCCGTCGACGCCGGGGTCGCCGACGAGGAAGTCGCGAACATCGTGCGCAGGCTGCGGGTCGGGTTGCACTACGAGACCGATCCCGACGGCCGCAACGCGTGGTTGACCTCAGCTGGTGCTTCGGTGGTCGAGAAGGCTCTCGGCGGGATCGAGTTGTACGAGGAGGAAGGCTCGGACCGGCTCGCCGCGGTGAACGTCGCCTTGCACGCGCACGCGTTGCTGACGAGGGATGTCGACTATCTCGTCAGGGAAGGAAAGGTCCAGCTCATCAACGCCTCGCGGGGGCGAGTCGCGGAACTCCAGCGGTGGCCTGACGGACTACAGGCCGCGGTGGAGGCGAAGGAGCAACTGCCGCCGTCGGATCACGGCGAGATCCTGGATTCGATCACCGTCCAGGCGCTGATCGCGAGGTACCCGCAGGTGGCGGGCATGACCGGCACCGCGGTGGCCGTCGCCGAACAGCTTCGCGAGTTCTACAAACTTGAGGTCGCGGCGATCCCGCAGAACACGCCGAACGTCCGCAAGGACGAACCGCATCGCATCTTCGCGTCGCCGGGGCACAAGCTGCGGGCGATCGTGGAGGAGATCAGGACGGTCCACGAGGACGGGCAGCCGATCCTCGTCGGTACGCAAGACGTCGCGGAGTCGGAGGAGCTGGCCGAGAAGCTCGCGAAGGCGGGGCTGCCCTGCGTGGTGCTGAACGCGCGCAACGACGCGGAGGAAGCGGCGATCATCGCGGAGGCGGGCAAGTTCGACGCGATCACCGTGTCGACCCAGATGGCGGGGCGTGGCACGGACATCCGGCTCGGCGGAGCCGACGGCGCGGACCGCGAGCGGGTCGCCGAGCTGGGCGGGCTGCACGTGATCGGCACGGCCAGGTATCCGAGCAGCAGGCTCGACGACCAGCTCAGGGGACGCGCGGGCAGGCAAGGCGATCCGGGCAGTTCGGTGTTCTTCGCGAGCCTCAACGACGAACTGGTGCTGTCGAACGCGCCCGATGTTCCCGAGGGCATCGAAGCCGACGACAAGACCGGTGAGGTCACCGATTCGGCGGCGCACCGGCAGATCAATCACGCGCAACGGGTCGCCGAGGGTGTCGACCTGGAGATCCACCGCAACACCTGGCGGTACACGCGGCTGATCGAGCACCAGCGGGCCGAGTTGCTCAAGCACCGCGACGAGGTGCTGCGTACCGAGGCAGCGCGCGAGCGGCTGGAGGAAGCGGAACCGGACCGGTACAAGGAGCTGGCCGAAAAGCTCGACGAGGAGACCTTGACGCGGATTTGCAGGGACATCGAGCTGTATCACCTGGACCAGCTTTGGGCCGATCACCTCGCGTTTCTCACCGATGTCCGCGAGACGATCCATCTGAGGGCGCTGGCGAAGGAAACCCCGCTCGACGAGTTCCACCGGGCGGCGATCCCGGAATTCCACAAGCTGCGTGGCGAGGCGGAGAAGCGCTCGGCGAAGACGCTGGTGGAAGCCGAGATCGCCGAGGGAAGCGTCGACCTCGCCGCCGCCGGGATCAGGCGGCCGACCTCGACCTGGACCTACCTGGTGCAGGACAACCCCTTCGACTCCGACGCCGAGCAGGCGCTGAAGAAGGTCAGGGGCCTGCTTCGCAAGAAACGCAACTGAGCCCCCCGGCTCGGCGTTCGGAAGCAAGGGAGCTTTGCTGCCGTTTGGCGGTAGCAAAGCTCCCTTGCTTCTTTCGGGCTGCTCCCGGAGCCGGCTACCCGGCATGCGGCGTGCTCGCCGACACATGAACGCGCGGGCCGACTCTGCGCCAGAATGAGGGCATGCCGCAACTGCGCATCGCACTCGCCCAGATCAATCCCACCGTTGGCGACCTGACCGGCAATGCCGAGCTGATCGTGACGAGAGCGCGCGAGGCGGTTGCCTCCGGCGCGCACGTGGTCGTCTTCCCCGAGATGTCGCTCACCGGTTATCCGGTCGAGGATCTGGCGTTGCGGAAGACATTCGCCGACGCGTCCCACGCTGAGGTCGACGCGCTGGCGACCCGGCTCGCCGAGGCGGGTTGCGGCGAGCTGCTCACCTACGTGGGCTACCTCGACCAGGACGACGCCGGGCCGCGCAACGCCGTGGCCGCTCTGCTCGGGGGCCGGGTCGTGGCCAGCCAGTACAAGCATCACCTGCCCAATTACGGCGTTTTCGACGAGCGCCGCAACTTCAAGCCTGGCGACGCGCTGGAAGTCCTGCGGTTCCACGGCCTCGACATCGGCATGGTGATCTGCGAAGACCTGTGGCAGGACGGCGGCCCGGTCGCGGCGCTCGGCGAGGCGACCGTCGATCTCGTCGTCTCGCCCAACGCCTCACCGTACGAACGTTCCAAGGACGACGTCCGGCTGCCGCTCGTCGCGGGGCGGGCGGTGGAAGCCGGGGCTCCCGTCGTCTACACCAACCTTGTCGGCGGGCAGGACGACCTCGTTTTCGACGGTGACTCGATCGTCGTGGCGGCCGACGGCCACCTACTGGCCCGGGCACCGCAGTTCGTCGAGCACCTGCTGGTGCTCGATCTGGACCTTCCGAGGGGCGCGGGCACTCGGGAAGGCCGGTTCGCGGGCATCGAGGTGAGTCACCGGGTGCTGAGTGCCGAACCGCTGCCCCACTACGAACCGCTGCCAGAGCCCACCATCAGCGAACCGCTTCCCGACGAGGCGGAAGTGTGGTCGGCCCTCGTCGTCGGTCTGCGGGACTACGCGCGCAAGAACGGTTTCCGTTCGGTCATCTTCGGTTTCTCCGGCGGTATCGACTCGGCGGTCACCGCGGCGCTCGCGGTGGACGCGCTCGGCCCCGAGGCCGTTCACGGTGTGTCGATGCCGTCGGCGTATTCGTCGGAGCATTCCAGGGCGGACGCCGCGGATCTCGCCCGCAGGCTCAGCTGCCCGTTCCGGGTCGAGCCGGTCGATCGCATGGTCGCGCAGTACGTTGATCAGCTCGGCCTGGCCGGTACCGGACTCGCCGAGGAGAACATCCAGGCGCGGGCGAGGGGGATGCTGTTGATGGCGCTCTCCAATCTGGAGGGTCATCTCGTGCTCGCCACGGGGAACAAGACGGAGATCGCGGTCGGTTACTCCACGATCTACGGCGACGCCGTCGGCGGTTTCGCGCCGATCAAGGATGTTTTCAAAACCCACGTGTGGGCATTGGCGAAGTGGCGCAACGCCGAAGCCGAGAAGCGCGGAGAAACCCCGCCCATCCCGGAGAACTCGATCACGAAGCCGCCATCGGCCGAGTTGCGTCCAGGGCAACTCGACAGCGACTCGCTGCCGGACTATCCGTTGCTCGACGACGTCCTCGACGACTACGTGGAGGGTGACCGCGGCTACAAGGCATTGCAGGAAGCGGGTTTTGACGCGGAAACAATCGACAGGGTCGTGCGCATGGTCGACAAGGCGGAGTTCAAACGCAGGCAGTACCCACCGGGCACGAAGATCACGTTCAAGGCATTCGGCAGGGACCGCAGGTTGCCCATCACCAACGCCTGGCGGGAGGCGCATTAGAGCTGTCGCTTGCCTTACCTCTGGGGTAATCGTTTCGGCGTGCGCCCGCTGGCAGGATTGGTGTCCTCTTCGCGTCGGACGACGCGGACCAAAACGGAGGTCAGCCATGTCCATAGCCGCACCTGTGAACACCCGAACCGTGGTTGAGGAGTTGTTGCGCAGAATTGGCGAGGGCGACCCCGAGCGCATCGCCGAGTTGTATGCCGAGCAGGGCGATTGGAAACTCGACTGGCCGGAGGCCGAGCACGGCCGTACTGCCACGCCGTGGATCCGTCACCGGTCCACCCGGGCCGACGCGGCCGCCCACTATCGCGAGCTTGCGGAGTACCACGTGCCGGAGCGTGTGGCGACTGAGGTCGAGCGCATCCTTGTCGACGGAAGCGACGCGGTCGTGCTCGGCGAGATCCGTCAGACCGCCCGGCCTACCGGCCGTGCGTATCATGCGCGGTTCGCTTTGCACCTCACCATCGAGGATGGCCTTGTCACCCGGCACCATATTTACGAGGACAGCCTGGCCGTCGCCCAGGCATTCGAGGCGGAGAATCGGTGAAGAGCCACCGGCCCGATCGCGAGGATGCTGACCACAGCCACTCGTTGCTGGCCGCTATGAAGACGGTCGCCCCGTACCGGCCAGCGAGCGTGTCCTACCTCGTGGCAACAGCTCGGTGCTCTTGAGGCGGTTGATGCCGCATTCGATAGCAAAGCTCCCTTGCTTTCGAACCGAACGTCGTTCGTGGGCTCGGCGGGGCAAGTGATAGCAAAGCTCCCTTGCTTCGATTTCCGGCGCACGGACCCGGGGCACTCGGGCCCGGCGAGTCGAAACGGCAGCAAAGCTCCCTTGCTTCGGCCAGGGGCTGGTGGGCTGGGACTGTCGGTGGAGGGGCGTACCGTTTCCGGCGTGGACGGGATGGATGAGGGCTTCGCGGTCTTCGAGACCGTGTTCGGTTACTGCGCCCTCGTGTGGTGTGGTGAGGTCGTCGTCGGCAGCCAGTTGCCGGAGGCGACGGCCGACCGGGCACGCGAGGCCGTGCATGCCAGGTTCCCCGGCGCGGGCGAGCAGCCACCACCCGGCAAAATCCAGCAGGCGATACTCGGTGTCACCGCGCTACTGCGCGGCGAACGGACCGATCTTTCCGGCGTCCCGCTCGCGCTCGACCGCGTTCCACCGTTCCACCGCAGGGTCTACGAGGTCACTCTGGCGATCCCCGCCGGATCCACCATGACCTACGGCCAGGTCGCCACCGAACTCGGCGACCCCGGCTCGGCCCGCGCGGTCGGGCAGGCGCTCGGCAACAACCCGTTCGCCCCCATCGTGCCCTGCCACCGCGTGCTGGCTGCCGGCGGAAAAGCCGGCGGTTTCTCGGCGACCGGCGGACTGGACACCAAACGGCGCCTGCTCGACGCCGAGGGATATCACCTTGAGGAGCCCACGTTGTTCGACCTGTGACGCCACGGCTTCAGCCACGGCGTCTCGGGCCAGCCCTCGGCGGCGGCCATGAGCGGAAAAGCCGTTGCCCCGTCAATGGATTCCCTGAGTATGTCGGCGTGCCCGGCATGCCGCGCCGTCTCCTCGATGAGGTGCAGCAGCACCCAGCGCACCGACCACGCGGCGACATCGTCGGGAAACCACGGCACCTCGCTCGGCACGCGGACGGCCATCCCGAGATCGGCGATACCCTCCACGATCTCCTCGGTGCCGGTCGCCACCCGCTCGTACTCCCCGATCACGTCGGCGAGCGTTTCGTCATGCCCGAACCGGAAATCGGCGGTGCCGGTGTCGTCGACGGGATTGCCGAGTACGACGTTCATCCACGCCAGCTCCGTCGCCGCGACGTGCTTGATCAGCCCGCCCACACACAACGCGCTCGCCGTCGGCCGCATCCTCGCCTGCTCGTCGGTAAGGCCGTAGGCGGCGAGGCACAACACGTAGCGCTGCTGGGCGAGGTAACCGAGCAACCCGTCCCGCTCGTCGGCGACCGGGCCGATCATCCCAGGCATCGCCGCGACCTCCCATGACGAACATGTTTTCGCCTCACTGACGGGAATCCTGCCATTCGCCACCCTGCCGCTTCCCGACCGTCAACAGGTACCCGATGCCAACGGCGATGGCCACCCCGACCAGAATCGCCCGCGCCCGCACCGCCACCCCCGTGTAGCTGCCGGGGACGATCCACTCGACGGCGATGATCGCGAGCCAGGCCAGCGCGGCGAGACCGGCGACGACGGCAGCCCGCACCCGCCAGCGGCCATGCCACCACAACACCAGCGTTCCCGTCCCCACGGCGTAATGCAGGCTCAACAACACCGACGCCACGTGATGCACGTGGTGACCGGCCGAGAACTCCTGCCGCTGCGCGCACACCGGCCCCGACGACAACGCGCAGTCAGGGGCCGTCACCCCACGGACAACCAGCAACACGCCGAGTACAGACACGGCGCCGACGGTCAGCCTCGCCTGCCAGTGCACCGGCGCGAGCCGCAACAGCGGGGGAACCGACAACACGAACGCGGCCCCGGCGATGATTTCCGCGGTGCGGAACACATTCCGGTAGGGCTGGCCGACGGCGGAGAGTTCGTCGATCGACGCGCTCAGCGGGGAAAGCCCGGTTTCGAGGAAGAACTCCAGTAGCCAGCCGAGGTAACCCACCCCGCCGATCGTCAGCAACGCCACCGCGAGCGTATGAACCGTGTGCAGTGTCGTCGGGCGGTGGTGCGTGACCGGCGGCATGGCGATGTGTCTATCACGCCGGCCCCCCTGCCGGAACCGAAATCGATTCACCTGCTCGTTCGCCTGCCGTGTGAAGCTGCTCGCACGAGCTTGGGGACAGCCGGTACGGGTGCCACGCTTTGTTCTGTACACGATCCACGACCCGGGGACCCCACCAAGGCCCCGAGGGAAGGACGGTTGACGAAGATGTCCTCGAAGTCCACATCAGAGCACGACCACACGGGTGAGACGACGGCCCCGTACGGTTCGGGCCCTTCACCGCAGGCGAGCACGCCGCGCAAGAAGGTCCGCATCCACCACCTGCGCGAGCTGAAGGATCGCGGGGAGCCGTGGCCCATGCTCACCGCGTACGACATGTACACCGCCGCGTTGTTCGACGAGGCCGGTATTCCGGTATTGCTCGTCGGCGATTCCGCGGCCAACAACGTATTCGGTTACGACACCTCACTGCCGGTGACCGTCGATGAGCTGCTTCCGCTCGTGCGTGCGGTGACCAGGTCGGTCTCCCGTGCGCTCGTCGTGGCCGATCTGCCGTTCGGCAGCTACCAGCTCTCACCGGAGCAGGCGCTGGCGACGGCCGTGCGGTTCATGAAGGAGGGCAGGGCACAGGCGGTGAAACTCGAAGGCGGACAGCACTTCGCCGCGCACGTCGAAGCCCTCACCTCGGCGGGTGTCCCTGTGATGGGCCACATCGGATTCACACCGCAGAGCGAGCACAACCTCGGCGGCTACCGGGTTCAAGGCCGGGGCGAAGCGGGCGAGCAGTTGCTCGCCGACGCGATCGCGCTCCAGGAGGCTGGGGCTTTCGCCGTCGTGATGGAGATGGTGCCCGCTGAGGTGGCCAAACGCGTCACCCACGAACTGCGCATCCCCACCATCGGGATCGGCGCGGGCTCGGACTGCGACGCGCAAGTGCTGGTGTGGCAGGACATGGCGGGGCTGCGCACCGGAAAGGCACCCCGGTTCGTGAAGCGCTACGCCGATCTCGCCGGTGCGCTCTCCGGCGCGGCGAGGGCCTTCGCCGACGAGGTTCGAAGGGGCGAGTTCCCCGCCCCTGAACACGCCTTTCACTGATCCGCCTGCCGTGAACGACCTGTCGCGACGGCAGGTCGTTCACGGCAGGGGGTAAGGCCGCGTGGGCGCAAGCCCGGCGGTGGCACTGCACGCCGGGCCACGGGAAGCGACCGGCGAGTTCGCTAGACGTTGAGCGCGAGCCACAGTTCGGCGCGCACACCGGGAGAATCGAGGTCCCTGCCGAGAATGCGCGCGGTTTTCGCCATCCGGTTGCGCAGTGTGTGCCGGTGGATGCCGAGCCTGGCCGCCGAGGTGTCCCAGTGTCCATTGTGTTCGAGCCAGCAGCGCAACGAGTCGGCGAGCGCTCCCCTTCCCTCAGCGTCGTGTTCGCGCAGCGGGCCGAGAACCGCATCGGCGAACGCGACGGCGGTATCGGAGCCCAGCAGGCCGAGAACACCGTTTCCAGCGTGCTCAGTGAAGTGCAGCAAGGGTTTTCCGGCCACCATCGCCGCGTCGGCCGCCTGCCGCGCCTGCCGGAATCCGGTCGCGACGTCCGTTGTGGACGGTGAAACTCCCGCGTGCAACCCCGCGATCCTCTCGATGAACGCCTGCCCTGATCGCTCGCCGGTCAGTACCACGAGCACCGAGGAATGTTCGGCGAAGAAGACGCTCTGGTCCTCGTCGGCGACCGTTTCGAGTACGTCCGCCGCGGCCGCGCGGTCCTTCGCGGGTCCGGTGAGGACGGTGAGGGTCCACGGTGGATCGGGGTTCGTGCCGAAAGCCGACCGCAGCACGGTGAGCGCCAGTTCGTCCTGACCGGCGAGCAGCAGCTCGAACAGCCCGGTACGCAAACCGCGCAGGGTCGTTCCCCTCGCCCTGTCCTGTTCCATCGCGAGTGAGAGCAGTGCCGCCGCCGTGGCGATCAGGTGCCTGCCCGCCGCACCGAAGGTCGTGGAAGTGCCCGCGACGAGGAATCCGCTCGCCCGGGTGCCGAGTGCCTGGACGACGACCTCGTCGCCCGCGATCGACACCAGTCCCGTTCCCGCCTTTCCCGTGCCGAGTTCGGCGTTGACGGCGGTCGCCATCGCCCTCGCGGAGGCGGGGGCCGCTTCCCTCACCGAGCCGCCGCCGTCGAGCAACAGCACCCAGCCGTCAACGAGTCTGGCGAGTTTGCGGGCCAGCGCGCCTGGCGCCCTGTGCCGCAGGGCCGTGCGGGTCAGCTCCTGTTGTCCCTTTCCCGTGCGCACGACCTCGGCATACCTTTCCTCGGCGAGCGCGGAGGACACGGCTTTGGTGATCGCGATGAACGGCGTTGGCGGTGGTACTTCGAGCAGGGGAAAAGCGGCGGCCTCCGCCGCGGCGACGAGGCCGGGGGGAACGGCGTCGTGGCTCAGTCCCACCCCGAATCCGAGCCCGGTGACGCCTGCCGCGGCGAGGCGGCGCACGTAGTCGCCGGCCGGTTCGGCTCCGCTGGTGAGCCCCGTGGTGAGCAGCAGTTCCCCTCCGTCGAGAAACACGGTGGGGTCGGCCAGTTCGGTCGGATGCACCCAGGCGATCTCCCTGCCGAGTTCCGCACGTCCGGCGAGCACCCGAAGGCCCAGTGAACGCTGGGCCACCAGGGCTTCGAGAGTGAGTGCCATAATGTCGAATTGTACTGACCAAACTGGCCAATTCGGCTACTGACGCCGTCGTGGGGTCACGCTCATGCTTGACGGCATGACGGCCACCACTCATCGCAGGTTGCGTACCGAGATCCCCGGCCCCAACTCGCTGGCGCTGCACCAGCGGCGTACCGACGCCGTCGCGGCCGGGCTCACCTCGACGCTGCCGGTCTACATCACCTCCGCCGAAGGCGGTCTGCTCACCGACGCCGACGGCAACACGCTGATCGACCTGGGCTCCGGCATCGCGGTCACCAACGTCGGCCACGCGGCCCCCGCCGTCGTCGACGGCGTGCGCGAACAAGCGGGTCTCTTCACGCACACGTGCTTCATGGTCACGCCGTACGAGGGGTACGTGCGGGTGTGTGAGGAACTCGCCGCGCTGACCCCAGGCGACCACGCGAAACGGTCGGTGCTGTTCAACTCGGGCGCGGAGGCGGTGGAGAACGCGGTCAAGATCGCCCGCACCGCCACCGGACGGCAGGCCGTCGTGGTGTTCGACCACGCCTACCACGGGCGTACCAACCTGACCATGGCGCTGACCGCGAAGTCCCTGCCCTACAAGCACGGGTTCGGGCCGTTCGCCCCAGAGGTCTACCGCGTGGCCGGCTCGTACCCGTTCCGGGATGCCGAGGGCCGCACCGGCGAGCAGGCCGCGGCGGAGGCGATCGACAGGGTCGAGAAGCAGATCGGCGCTGACGCCGTTGCCGCCGTCGTCGTCGAGCCCATCCAGGGAGAGGGCGGATTCATCGAACCCGCGCCCGGTTTCCTGCCCGCGCTGTCGCGCTGGTGCGCGGCCAATGGTGTCGTGTTCGTCGCCGACGAGGTGCAGACCGGATTCTGCCGCACGGGCGAGTGGTTCGCGTGCGACCACGAGGGGGTCGTTCCCGACCTGATCGCGACGGCGAAGGGCATCGCGGGCGGACTGCCGCTCGCCGCCGTCACCGGCAAGGCGGAACTGCTCGACTCCGTGCACGCCGGTGGCCTCGGCGGCACCTACGGCGGCAACCCGGTTTCCTGCGCGGCGGCGCTCGGCGCCATCGAGACGATGCGCGAGGGCGACCTCGCGGGCGCGGCAAAGCGGATCGGCGAGACCGCGATCGCGTCGCTGCGCGAGCTGGCGGCGACGACTGGGGCCATCGGCGACGTGCGAGGCAGGGGCGCCATGATCGCGATCGAGTTCGTGAAACCGGGAACGACCGAACCCGACGCCGCGATCACCTCACGGATCGCCGCTGCCTGCCACGCGGCCGGTGTCGTCGTGCTGACCTGCGGAACCTACGGCAACGTGGTGCGGCTGCTGCCGCCGTTGACCCTTCCGCCCGAACTGCTCAGAGAAGGACTCGACGTGCTCGAAGACGCGATCCGCGAGGAGACCAGCCGGTGAGTACCCCCTTCTGGATCGCGGGCAGCCCGGTGAAGAGCGGCGACACCGCTGTCGTCCGTCACCCCTACGACGGCGGCGAGGCGGGCGGCCACTACGTCCCCACCGCGCGCGACATCGAGCAGGCCGTCGCGGCCGCGCACGACGCCCGCGCCGAGACCGCCGCGGCACCGGCACACGTCAGGGCCGACGCGCTCGACCACGTCGCGCGCGCCATCACGGAGCGAGCCGAGGAGTTCGCCTCGCTCATCACCTCGGAATCGGGCAAGCCGCTCAAGTGGGCGCGTGCCGAGGTGGGCAGGGCGGCCTCGACGTTCCGCTGGTCGGCGGAGGAGACGCGCCGGTTCGCCGGTGAACTGCAACGGCTCGACACCGACGCCGGTTCGCGGGGGCGGCTCGCGCTCGTCCGCCGGGTCCCCAGAGGGCCGGTACTCGGCATCACTCCGTTCAACTTCCCGCTGAACCTGGTCGCCCACAAGGTCGCGCCCGCGATCGCCGTCGGCGCGCCGATCGTGCTCAAACCCGCGCCGGCCACCCCGCTCACCGCGTTGCTGCTTGGTGAAGTGCTCGCCGAGACCCAATTGCCTGAGGGAAGCTGGTCGGTGCTGCCGGTCGGTAACGAGCACGCGGCGGCGCTCGCCGCCGATCCCCGGTTGCCGGTCGTGTCGTTCACCGGTTCGGTGCCGGTCGGCTGGGGAATCCGGGATGCCGTGCCCCGCAAGCACGTCACGCTCGAACTGGGAGGCAACGCCTCGGTCGTCGTGTGTCCTGATTGGACTGATCTGGACATGGCGGCCGACCGCATCGCGACGTTCGCGATGTATCAGGCGGGGCAGTCGTGCGTTTCGGTGCAACGCGTCTACGCGCACAGCCACGTCTACGAGGAACTGACAGAGAAGGTGCTCGCCAAGGTCGCCGCGCTCGGCACCGGCGACCCGCGCTCCCCGCACACCGATGTCGGGCCGCTGATCAACACGGCGGCGGCCGAGCGCGTCGAGTCGTGGGTGGCCGACGCCGTCAGCGAGGGCGCGAGCCTGCGGCTCGGCGGCGAGCGCGACGGCGCGACCGTGCGGCCGACGGTGCTCACGCACGCGCCGGAACACGTATCCGTCATGGCCGACGAGGTGTTCGGGCCCGTCGTTTCGGTCAATCCTGTCGACTCCGTCGAGGACGCGTTCTCGCTCGTCAACGCGTCGAGGTTCGGGTTGCAGGCCGGGGTGTTCACCCGCGACCTCCCGACGGCGTTCGCGGCGTCGGCGACGCTGGAGGTCGGCGGTGTCGTCGTCGGCGACGTACCGAGTTACCGCGCCGATCAGATGCCCTACGGCGGGGTCAAGGACTCGGGTGTCGGCAGGGAAGGCCCCGCCGCCGCGATGGCCGACCTCACCGAGGAACGGGTCACCGTGCTGACCGGACTTCCCTTGTGACGGTTGTGAGGGCGGCCGACAGTGCCTGGTGGGCTTCGACGAGCGAGGGGCCGTACCAGGTGAGGTACCGCCCCGACACCAGCGTGTAGGGGACGCCGGGGAAGGCGTCGGGCCCGTCGTCGGCTGTGAACTCCCACGGTTCGTCCGGCAGTACGAGCACGTCCGCCTTCCCCGCCGCGAAGAGTTCCCTGAGCTCGCCGATCTTCGGGCGCGGATAGCGCTCGTCGTCGGCCGAATAGGCATGCCGGACGCCGAGCCTGCGCAGCACATCGCCGCCGAAGGTGTCCCTGCCGAGCACGACCCACGGTTTGCGCCACACGGGGACGACGGCGGTCATGGCAGGCGAGCGCGACTCGCGCCACAACTCTTCCGCCGTCACGAGCCAATCGGGGGCTCCGGTTCCGAGGATTCCGGTGAACAGCGCGCGCAAGGACCGTAGTGCCGACGGCACGGTCGCCGGGGCGGCCATCACCCACACCGGAACGCCCTGTCCGCGCAGCCGCTCGACGTCTTCCTTCCGGTTCTCCTCGGCGTTCGCGAGCACCAGGTCGGGCGCGAGTTCGAGGACCGCGTCGACGTCGGGATACTTCGAGCCGCCCACTCTCGGCGCGGCCAGCGCGTCCGGGTGGGTGCAGTAGTCGGTCGCTCCGGCGACGATCCCCGGCAGGGTCAGCTCGACGGCTTCGGTCAGCGAGGGCACGAGCGACACCACGCGCGTCGGCGCGCCCCGCAACGGCACCGCCTCGCCGAGATCGTCGGTGAGCGGCTTGTCAGGCCCTGACAAAGGACACCTTCCTTTTCGTCACGTCTACGGCGGTCAGCCGGACGCTGATTCTTCCGCCTTCGGGAAACCCGCTGCCCGAGCATTTGCCGAGCACGGGCGGGTTCTCGACGAAGATCTCCGCCTTGTTCTCCTCGGCCCGCAGGACCACGGCGTCGAAGACACGGCCGATGTGCTCGGCCAGGATCCACGCCTCGACCTGATCGAGATAGGCGCGTTCGACGCGGGCGGCGAACGTGTCGGAGCCCTGCATCAGTTCCGGCAGTTCGGCCAGCGACGCCCTCACCCAGCGCGGAACGGGCTTTCCCGAGGTCACGGCGAGACACACCTCGGTGGCGAAGCGGTCGACGAGCCTGCGGATGGGCGCGGTGACGTGAGCGTAGGGACCGCCGATCCCGGCGTGGGTCGCGAGTTCGGGCACCCCGCCGTCAAAGGCCGTGTAGCCCGCGCCGCGCAGCAACCTGGTCGTGCCCGCGTAGAGCGCGAGCGACGAGGGCTGGGCCGGATCGAGCCCTGCCAGCAGTTCCGACACCGTCGCCTCTCGCGGCCACGGGATGCCGAGCGCACCGGCCGAGCGACGCAGCCAGTCGACCGTCTCGTCGTCGGCCTCGGGAAGGGTGCGCAGCACACCGACGCCAGCCTCCAGCATGATCGAGGCCGCCGTCATCCCGGTCAGCAGCGACACCTCGGCGTTCCACGCCTCGACGTCGTTGCGGGGCCTGCGCACGAGCAGCCAGCCACCGTCAGGTCCCGCGCCGATCTCCTGTTCAGGAAGCTGGAGTTCGACGGCGCCCCTGCGCACGGCGAGCTCACGGCGGGCCCTGCCAAGAGCGGGAAGCGCGGCGATCGACGGATGCGCCGTGCCGGCTTCCAGCGCGGCGGCAACGGTGTCGTAGTCGAAGCGCTCGGTGGAACGGACGAGGGCACGACGCACGCGCACCGCCGTTGGCTCCCCGCCGGAGTCGGTGTCAATTGTCCACAGCACGGCCGGTCTGACCATGCCGGGAAGCAGGCTCGCGGCGCCCTCGGACAGTTCGGGCGGGTGCAGGGGCACGTTGCCGTCGGGAAGGTAGAGCGTCTGTCCTCTGCGCCGGGCCTCCGCGTCGATGGCGCCGCCAGGCGGTACGAACGCGGCGAGGTCGGCGATGGCGTAGTGCACTCGGATCCCTCCACCGCGGACCGGTTCGAGGCACACCGCCTGGTCGAGGTCCTTGGCACCGGCCGGGTCGACCGTGACGAACGGGATGCCGGTGGCGTCCTCTCTTTCCCCCGCGCCCTCCGGATCCCCGGCAACCGCCTCCGCCTCGGCGAGCACGTCGGGAGGGAAGGATTCCGGCAGCTCGAAATCGGCGCGCAGCGAAGCGAAGTCACCGGCGCCCGGCGTGTGGACCACGAGAGCCACACCTGAACCCTAACCCGGTGAGCGGCCCCGGTGACCCGTTCGGGCAAGGGCGTCCCGGTGTACCTTCAGCGAAACAGATAATGAAAACCGATCCCACTTTCAGGAGTGACGTGTGAAGGTCGCATTCGTCGGCAAGGGCGGCAGCGGAAAGACCACGCTGGCCTCACTGTTCACCGCGTATCTCGTCGAGCGGCGCCGCCCCGTGCTCGCCATCGACGCGGACATCAACCAGCATCTCGCCGTCGCGCTCGGCGCCACCGAGGACGAGGCGGCCGCACTGCCGACCCTCGGCGACAACCTGCCGCTCATCAAGCGCTACCTGTGTGGCGACAATCCCCGCATCACCGCGCCAGAAGCGATGATCAAAACGACCCCGCCCGGACGTGGTTCCACACTGGTCACCCCGCGCGAGGAGAACCCCATCACCGACGCCTGCTTCCGGGACGTCGCCGGAGCCCGGCTCGCCGTGACGGGCCGGTTCGCCGACGACGACCTCGGCGTCGCCTGCTACCACTCGAAGGTCGGGGCAGCTGAACTCCTGCTCAACCACATGATCGACGGCAAGGACGAGTACGTCGTGATGGACATGACGGCCGGCGCCGACGCCTTCGCCTCGGGGCTGTTCACACGCTTCGACGTGACGTTCCTCGTGTGCGAACCGACCGTGCGCAGTGTCGGCGTCTTCCGGCAGTACACCGACTACGCCCGCGACTTCGGCATCCGGCTCGCCGTGATCGGCAACAAGGTCAACGAGGCCGACGACGTCGAATTCCTCCACGATCAGGTCGGCGAGCACCTGCTTGGCTGGATCAGCGGCTCCCGGCACGTGCGGGCCGCCGAGCGGGGAGCGGCCCGGCCCATCGGCGAACTGGAGCGGGAGAACCTCGCCACACTGGACACAATGCTGTCCACAGTGGACGCAACGGAGCGGGACTGGGCGCGCTACCAGCGCCAGGCCGTCGAGTTCCACCTGCGCAACGCCAACGCGTGGGCCGGGTCCGAACTGGCGGAGCAGGTCGACCCCGGTTTCGTGCTCTCACCGCTGGCACCCGCGCTCGGATAGGGCTCAGCGGTCGTCGCCCTCGTTCCACTCGGCGTCGGCCGCGTCGGCCCGCTTCGTCCGCTCCCGCGCGATCTCCAGCGCACTGCGGGCCGTCGCCTCGTCTGGATAGGGACCGAGCCTGTCGATTCCCCTGGAAAGGTTGCCGTGCTCGACCTCACCGGTGCGGGTGTTGAACCACCAGCCGGTATCAGGGTTCGGGTCGTTTCCGCTCGCTGACATGCCTTCAGCCTCGCACGCGCCCGGCGACCGCGACAGCGCTCACGTCACCCTCCCGCGAGAAACCCGCGCTCCTCCGGCGGAGGACTCGCGGGGGCGGCGTCTCCGCCGCCTTCGGGGGCAGCGGGCAGGCCACGGGGTGGGGTCGCGGCCTCCCTTCGCTGCCGTTCGCTCTCGTCGCCCCAGCCGCTCAGCGCCTCCGCCCGTTCCGAGCGCGAAAGCGGCGGCTGCCTCACGGCGGACGGCCGCTGCGCGGCTTTCCGGACCGGCTGGCCCTGCGGTGACCGGGTTTGAGGGGCGGCCGACTCCGGCTCCGATTCCCACGACACCAGCGACACCGACGGTGCGGTGGGCGGGGGCGGCAACGGCGGCGCGGCGGAGGCCGACGCCTGCGCGGTCGTCCGCCACACCGGTTGCGGACCGATGTTCATCGGCGCCGGCCCGGTGCCCTCCTGCCGGGCGCCGCGCCGGGGCACCTGCCGCGCGATCGGGTCGAGACAGGACACCAGCACCGTGGTGCCCGCGGGGTCCTCCACCTTTTTTCCGCTGCGTTCCCGGTAGACCATCTCGCCGTCGGAGTCGATCTCGACGAGATAGCCCACCTCGGCCAGTTGTTCCTCGTCCAGGTCGATGAGCCGCTCCGGGCGAGAGGGCACCACCCGGTAGGCGGGCCAGCTCAGCCTGCCGTGGGTCTCGTGAAACTGCGCCATCAGGTTCGCCAGCTGCTGCTGCCACGGCAACGGCATCGACTCGGCGAGCGTCCTCGGCAGCACGACGTAACCCTGGTCGACCCCTGGCCAGCCGCGACCGAGGTGGTCGGCGAGCGGGGTGCTCGACGCGGGAGGCGCGCTGCGAGGCGCTTGCGGGGCGCCGAACATCGAGCGGGGATCGGGGTCCTGCCGCCGCGCCTGCTTGCCGCGCTTGCCCCACTTCTTGGCCATGACAGTCAACTCCTCACACGCCAGGCCTTACCGCCTGCGGAACCAGATCCGGGTCGTCCCACTCCACAGCCCGCGTGAGTATGTCTACGCCGGGCTGCTGTGCCTCCACCATCTCCCCGTCACCGAGATACATCGCGACGTGATAGATGGTCGTCGGGTTCGAAAGGTCCTCCGCCCAGAACAGGAGATCACCTGGCTGGGCCTTTTCCGCCGGAAGCATCGCGCCGGCGTGGTACTGATCGGCGGCCACCCTCGGCAGCGTGACACCGGCCGACTCGTAGGCGCGCAACATCAGTCCCGAACAGTCGTAGCTGTTCGGCCCCGTGCCACCCCACTGGTAGGGAAGCCCCTGTTTGGACAGTGCGAACTCGATGGCGGAGCCCGCGACCTTGTTGGGCGCCAACACGGCACCCGAGCTGGAACCACAGCCGGACGCGTCCTCGACGTCGCCGAGATTCTCGACGAGGTGCACGGCCATGGGTTCCCAGTTGTGGTACCGGTCGGGAAACGCCGAGCGCTCGACGGCCTGCGCGACGTCACCGGGCCGCATCGTCTGCCAGCCAGGCACCGCCTCCATCACGTCGTAGAACTTGTTGACCTGGTAGGGCGGATTGGTCACCTGCGCGACCGTTCCCCAGCCCATCGAAGGCCGCATCTGGAAGATGCCGAGCGAATCGCGGTCCCCGTAGTTGAGGTTGCGCAACCCCGACTCGGTCATCCCGGCCTGGATGGCGATCTGCCACGCCCTCGGCGAAAGCTCACGTTCCTTGCCGATCGAGATGATCAGGGCGACGATCGCGCGTTGTTCCTCGTCGAGGTCGGCGGCCTGCCCCGCCGCCCCGTCCATGCCGCCAGGCCGGGTGGGGCCGATCGCGGCGTCACAACTCAACGGGGTCACACCCTGAGCCTGCTGCCGCTGGCCGTCGATGACCGTGACCAACCCGATCGCAAGCAGCACCGTCATCACCGCCGCGCCGAAACACCCGGCAAGCAGCCCACCCCGCATGACTAACCCACCTGGTCGTAGCGCGAGACGCGCCAGCCGACATCGGTCTTGATCACGGTGATGCTCAATGTTGGCCCGTCGGTCGGTACCTCCGCCTTGATTGAACTGGTGAACGATTCGGTGGCCCTCGGTTTGCCGGTCACTCTCGTCGCGGAGACATTCCCGAGGTCGACGCTGCGCATCACCGGCAGGTACTCCTCCGTCGTCAACGGCCGCAGCCGTTCCAGCCACTGGTCAATCGTCGTCCCTTGTGGATGATCGACCCACGCCGCGGCCCAGTCCTCGGCGACTTTCAGCGCCTCCGGAGCGGGAGGCGCCGTCGTCGGCGACACGAGCGGCGCCGTGAGCCTCGTCTCCGGCGGCCCCACCGTGGAGGAATAACTGGTGCCAGGACTGGTCGTCGTCGCCGCGCCGGCACCGGGGCTGGCGCCCGCTCTACCCGGATCACCGAGCAGCCGGGGAATCACGATGCCCGCCGAAACGACGATGGCCACCACCATGACCAGCGTGCCGACGAGGTGAGCCGGCGAGCGCAACGGCCAGCTCCACAGCCTGCGGTAGACGGCGGCCCTGCCCCGGTTGGTGCGAATCGGCATACCCGCCCCCTACCGGACCACTCGGTCGGTGTCTCGCACCTGGTCCCGCACTTCGAGCCCACGCGAAGGCCGGTACAGCACGAACACCGGCTTTCCGGCGACCAACTCGGGCTCGACCTTGCGCGGCTGCTGTGGCGCCTGCGGCGCAATGGGCTGACTCGCGGCCTGTGTGTTCTCCGAAACCGCCCCAGCGGAACCGACCGAACCGAGCCGGGACGGCACGACGAACGGATCCGCCTCCGCTGAGGAGTCCCACACGTTGCCGGCCACCGGCGGCGTATCGACCCTCCTGCTCGCCGCGGTGACCCTCGAAGGAACCTGGTCACCAGGCGCCCTTCCCGGCGGAGAGCCCATGAAGACGGCCGAACTCGCACCGCCCGCCGCGGGCAGCGCCGGTCTTCCACCCCCCTCAAGCACCTGGTTCTGCCCGCCGCCGACCGGATACCTTCCGCCGACCGCCGGGGCGTCGAGCCGTTGCGCGCTCGCGAGCACGGTCGCCTCCGGACGCACCCGCCTTCCGCCGGTCGCGCCGCCGTGGCCTCTCGTCGTGGAACCGCCCTCCGCCTCGTCGTCGTCACGGACGTTGCGCCAGAACTGGTCCTGGGGCGTCGGTTCGTCCGAGCGGCGCCGGAAGCGAGAGAACATGCCGCCACGGGGCGAAGGCACCGCGGAGCCGACCATGCCGACGGAGGTTTCCACCATCTGCCACAGCCGTCGCACCGGTCTTCCCACGAGGAAAAGCAACACGGTCACGAGCCCAGCCATCACCATCTGGGTCAGCATCGACAGCGCGTCGCCCGCGGAGAAGATGGCCTGCAACAACAGCGCGTGCACACCGGCGAGCACCGAAAGCACGATCAGGTTGAACGCGACGACGCCGACGACCTTCCCCACCCTGCGCAGGATGTCGTGGTGCAGCAAGGCGACGAGCCCGATCAGCGGTGCCGTCAACGTGAACAACCTGACCAGGATCTGGGCGAGCAACACGGCGGCCTTCGCGAACAACTGGAAGAGCGCGTAGACGAGACTTTGCAGGAAGGCCAGGAAACCCGCGCCCGTTCTGCTGCCGTCCTCGCCGGTGAAGTACCCGTGCGCGGTGCCGAGCTGGTTCGAGATGTTCTCGAACTCCGCCTTCTTGGCATCGATCACGGCACTGTCACCGTCATCGCCGTCACGCATCTCTTCCCACGAGAACGCCTGCGCGTCCAGCAGCGGGCGGCCGAATTGTTCGGCCTGCGGAGCCTCCGGTGATCCGAACTCGCCCCGGAGCCAGTTCTCGTAAACGACCTTGTCGTGCAAGTCGGTGGGCAACACGTGCCGCACGACTCGGTCTTGAGTCTCGTCGACGAAACCAGCCTGGATGTTCGTCGTGGTCTGGACGATGGCCCTGTCTATCTCGTCGTAGTACCTCAGCAGGGCCAGCGACGACGCGGCGAGCCAGATACCGGCGAGCGCGTACAAGGCCCGCTTGCTGACCCCCGCCAGATCACCTCGCCAGATGTTGCGGAAGAGCAGGATCGCCAGCAGCAGGGCGACAATCCCGAAGAGCTGGGCGTAGATGTTGCTGTAGACCTTCTCGGCACCTGCGGAGACGGCGTTGTAGATCGGGTTGAGCAACCCGCCTTCCATCACCGTGTAGTGCAGCGCGTTGGTCGCGCCGACGATGTTCTTGCCCATGTTGAAGAGCTGGTTGCCGAGCCAGGTGTCGACGGTGGCGTTGGGGTCGGTTACCCCGAGCGCGCCGCTGTCGCAGTCGTAGACGTGCCACACCATTCCCGCGTAGCCGTAGTCGAGGTACGTGCTCCCCGCTTCGCCCTGCCCCTTCGTCGGATCGACCGCCCCGACCATGCCCGCGCCGGGACGTTCCGGGTTCGGGGCTTCGCAGCCCGCTGCTGCGGCGGGCGGGGCAGTGACGACGGCCTGGATACCGATGATCGCGATGGCGCACAACAGCGCCCGGTATCTCGTACGGCCCTTTGCCTGGCTGCCACCCTTGCGTCGGTGCCGGGCCCCGTGCCAAGCCCACGCGCAGAGGAAGACCACCAGAATGGTCGCCAGAGCGGTCATGCGGCGTCCCTGCCGGTGCCGTTCTTACCGGCCCCCGCCCGCTGCTCCTGCCTTCCGCTCTGTTCCGTCTCTTCCGATCCCTCCGCTTCGCCGTCGGCGCGCTCACCGAGCAACTGCTCCTCGGTGAGCCCCACTTCCAGCTCGGCCGCCAGTTCGAGATCGTCTTCCAGTTCGTCGTCGGGTGGTGGTTCCGGTACGTGGGTGTTCTGTTCCTGCTTCCTCGGCTGTGCCGCGGGTTTGTCCTGCACCGAACCAGGTGTCGTGTCGAGCGCGTTGCGGAGATGTTCGAGGTGTGGCCCCGAGAAGTCGGCGCGGATGCGTTCGACGCCACCCGCGCCGTCGGCGAAGATGAACTGGCGCGGTTCGCGATCGCGCTCGGCTTCCCGCTGCGAGCCCGGCCGCCTTCCAAGCGCGGAAACGACCTGCTCGTAGCCGACGCCGACCGGTACCTTGAGCAGCCGCAACGCGTCGGACTGGGTTTCGTCGTCGTCGAGCCTTCCGACGAAAACGGAGTCGAGCAGGGCGACGAAACCCTGGATGCGCAGGAAGTCGGCCGGAATCTGCGAGGAAAGCAGCACCCTGACGTTCCATTTCCGGGAGTCCCGGGCGAACCGGTTCATCAGCACCCGGCCGGTCGGCACCTCGGAAAGGAAGAACGCCTCGTCGATCCAGACACCCTTGCGCAGGTCCTTCGGCTTCTCGTACACCGAACGCTGGGTGAGCCAGGCCGCGAGGTTGAGCATCTCCACGCCGAGCGCTTCGGCGTCGGTCCAGTGCTCGCGGCCGACGCTTTCCTTCGGCAGGGTCAGCCCCGCCATGGTCAGTACGGTCAGCCGGTCGTCGCGTGTGTCCGAGTAGGGGTCGGCACCGGCCTCGGGGATCAGCAGCGACATGCGCTCGCGGAGTTCGTCGAGGAAGTCGGCGACGACGACCGCGTGCTCGTGGTGCTCGCTGGAGTCCCTGCGGAGCGCGTCGATGACCTGGCCGGGATCGGCGTCGTAGCGACCGCCGACTGCCCTGACCGACCGCAACAGCACGATGCGGGTCTGTGGCATTCTCGCCACGTCGTAGGGCAGTACGCCGGTGAGCACGTCAAGCACGAGCCTGCGCCTCGTCGCGCCCGCGAGCGCCCTTTCCCTTCGCCACGCGCGCTCGGGGTCCTCCTCGTCCATGAAGTGCTCAAGTTGTGGCTCAGCCACGACGCGGTACGGATTCAGGATTCCCGGCTGGGCGTTGAGCAGGTTGATCGGCCGGGCGTAGGGGCGCAGTTCCGGCAGGTCGCACAGGCGGGAGAGCGGCCCCGACGGGTCGAGCAATGTCCAGTGCGCGCCTGCCCGCAGCGTCTTGTAGACAATGCCGCCGCCGAGGAACGATTTGCCGCCACCGAGTCCGGCGACCATCGCGGTCAATCCCGAGCCGTCCCTGATCTCCTGCGCCATCCACGGGTCCCACGCCACGGGGCGGCGGGTGGCCGTGCAGGTCTCACCGAGCAGGATTCCCCTCCGGTCGCCGACCTCCGCGGTGGCCGTCGGCACCGCGGAAGCGGCCCACACGACCGAACCCCTGCGCAGGTAGGCGCCGGAGGAAAGCGGCTCGCCCGGAATGAACTCCCTCGCCAGCGCGTACTGCGCCTCGGGATGTTCGATGGCGACCTTCGGCTTGTACAGGTCGAGCAACTGCTGGGCAAGGCGCAGCGCCTCGCGCTCGGTCGGCCCCGACACGGCGAGCCGCCACCACGAGCGCACCCTCGTCGCCAGCGCGGTGAAGCCGGACGTCATCTCGTCGTCGATCTCCAGCACCCGTGAGGCCTGCCTCGACAGCGACTGCGGCGGTTCCAGCTCGTGCTCGTCGGTGTAGTGCTTGACCTGCGAGCGCACCTTGTTCATCTGGCGCTGGAGTTCGCCCGCGACCTCTTCGGGCTTGCGCACATAGATGCGGGCCGACCACTCCACGGAGGCGGGCAACCGGTCCGCGTGCTGCAACCACGGGTCGTCGACGTCGGGGATCT
Organism: Prauserella marina; assembly: GCF_002240355.1. Taxonomy (GTDB): domain Bacteria; phylum Actinomycetota; class Actinomycetes; order Mycobacteriales; family Pseudonocardiaceae; genus Prauserella_A; species Prauserella_A marina. Next base: position 1,009,721 of record NZ_CP016353.1, on the reverse strand, counting down.
GCAACCCGTGCATCTGGCCGACGGTGAGCACGGCGACGCTGCGCTGCACCCCCGCGTTGGAGCCGGTGCGGCCGCGCACTGTCACCGTGGGCGCGTAGGGCTCCGAATGGAAGTCGGCGGCGTCGGTGAAGCTCGCGAGATCTTCCGGTTCCCATGCCGCCCCCGGCACCGCGGGAAGGTTGCGGGGCGCGGGAAGGCCGAGCGAACAGGACCGGTGCATCAGCCAGGATATTTCCTCGGCGTGCACCGGCCGTCCTTCGAGCCCCGCGGCCCCGATGATCTGGTCGAGGTGCTCGACCTCGGAGTCGAGCGCGGTCAGTTCGGCGTCGACGGCCTCGGGCAGGATCTTGCGCAGCAGTGGCGCCGCACGCTCGACCGCGCGGTCGACCACGCGCCTCGTTTGCACCTGAACCCCGAGGTAGACCTCCTTCTCCGCCATCGACCGGCCCATGAGCTGCTGCTGCTCACCGACGAGATAGTCGTCGAAGGACAGCGAGCCGGGCACGTCGGCGGGCCGGTGGTGCGCGTTGTGCACGTGCGCCTCGGCCCACATACGGATCGGGTAGGGCCGGGCGGTGACCCTGAGGTGAATCCAGCGGCCCTGTAGCTCGGCGTACTGGCCCGCGATGGCGGCGATCAGGTCCCTTCGCTGGGAGTCCGACCGGAACGACCAGCGCTGGGACGAGAGCCGGTACCAGGCGTAGACCTCATGACCGGTGCGCAGCAGGTGGCCGTCGATGCTGCGGGCCGCGATGGAAGGGGTGTAGGTGGGTATTGCCTGCTCGCCGGGCAGCCGCCGGCCCTGACGGCCTCCTTCGGCCTGCTTCGACTGTGCCGGCGGCTGGTTTTTCCGGCTGCGGTCGCGACCGAACAACGACTACCTCCCGACCGGCGCCGTTGACCGGCGGCGGCGCGCTCGTGCTGTGGTCTCTCGTCTCGGATGGTTGAAGTTCGCAGGGCCGCGCTGCCCGCGTTTGTGTTTGGGCAGTGGCCGCTCGGTACTCACTCTGACCTTGCCCGCGCTCACGGCGCCACCTGTGCCGCTCTTCCGCTCCCTTGGCGTGGTGAGCTCTCGCAGCCACATGTTGAACACCGCCGCGAGCGGCCGTTCGTGACTGATCTTGGCAGTGATGAGCCGCGTCAGCGCGATGGCGATCACGAAGGCCCACGCCGTCGAGAAGAAACCGAAGCCGAACCCGAGTTGCCGTTCGACGCCGAGCACCACGAGGAACATCGGGATGCCGATGCCCCACGCCACGTAGCGAGCGCGCCACGGGAAGGTCGCCTTCGGCGGACCGAGCCAGACCCCGTCGACCCGGTACACCTCGTCATCAGTTCGGATACGCACCGCGGCCAGCCCCGGTCAGCCGGTGAACAAGCCGGCGATCCATTCGCCGACGTTGACGCCGAGGCCACTGACCGCGAGCCCGATGATCGCGAGCGCGATCACCACACCCGCCAGCCTGCGCATCACGCCGGCGTTGTCTCCCTTACCGCCGCCCAGCCAGAGCAGCAGCAGCGCGACGGCCAGCAGCACCAGCGGAATAATGTTGTTGATCAGCCAGTCACGGACACCGCTGGTGCCGATCGGCTGCTGCTGCGCCAGCGCCGCAAGGGTCATCGTGGTCATCGCGTACTCCCGAGTGCTCGGAGTGTGGTGTGAGGCACACGGGTGTGTACCCCACAGAATTTCCAGCACTTACCGTGTTCAGACAACATCATGGCGTCACGACATGCGACGGTCAAAGAGCACAGGGCGGGACAGCCGCCACCCACCCGGTGCGTATTGAGATCGCACTCAATGAAACTCGTCCGCCCTCCATCATCGCTGGATCAGCGTTCAGGATTAACCCTGTCCACCCGGATTTCCTAGTGTGCGTACGGACTCACTCACATGCGTAGATCCTTCTTACTGTGAGTGCGGGCCTGACCCCGCGCTGATGGCGAGAACAGTGAACCATGCCCCGATCGGCCTTATGACAGCGATCCTGTCTGTGACGGCCACTCTGGGTACCGAGCATCTGGGCCTTCATTCCTTTGAGCGGCAGGGATTACGGAAAGTTCAACTTGGCCCCCTTGTCAGTTGAACGCTGAGTGACGCTTAACCCGTGTGGGGGTTTTTCCCAGCCTTCACCGACCGGTGGCAAAGAGGCCCGGCGGATAGGCACCCTCGGCGACGACCCGCTTACTGAAGATCGCTCCGAGTTCCTGAATTCGGGCCGATTTGTCGATACCAATGCGCAGCCATGGCGCCGAGGTGACCGCGTCGGTCTCCGCTTCGATCGCGTCCCGTTCAGCCCTGCCCTCCTCCGTCAGCGCGCCCGTACCGTCGAGGACTCCCCTCTCGGTCAGCTCGGTCACGGCCCCTGTCCACTGCTCGTCGGACCAACCTCGGCGCTTCTTCGCCGTGTCGACGGTGAAGCCCCGCCCGGTGGCCGTGTGGGTGACCAGCGCGGCGAGACCGCTGAGGCGGTGGCCGAGCAGGATCGCGACGTGCCCGTCGCCGCGGAACTCGCGCAGCAGCGAGGCGCCGTGCCACAGCTGCTGGAGCGGATCGGCCGGCCACGGCAGGTCCGCGTGTGCCGCGAAGAGCGCTCGCCCCTCGACGGGTGCCGCTTCGGCCGCCTCGCGCACCAGACCGGCGAGTTCGGTGACCGCCGCCGAGTCGGCGAGTTCGTCACCGAGGAGCCTGCGCAGCGCCAGTCCCGCCGCGTCGGCGCGCGCCGCGAGGATGTCGGCCGGTGTCGCCAGCGTCCACGCTCGCGGCAGGTACTCGGCGATGAGATCGGGGTTGAAGACGTTGAAGGTCGCGGCGACGGCGCCGGGGCCGACCGGCCCGAACGGCGCGGCTCTGCTCGCGAAATAGCACATTCGCCCGCGATCGAGGCCAGTCGCGACGAACGCCGACTCCGCTTCTCCCGCGAAGTAGACCAAGCTGTGCAGCGGTTCGAGTACCCGGTGCCCTCTGGCCGCCGCCGTGCGAGCTGCTTGTTCCTCCATGATCCACAAGGGTATCGGGAAACAGGGCCATCGCGCCGCCTTCCGGCCAGCGCGCGCTCCCGGACATCGCGGCTTCCGGGGTTCGCCCGCACGGCCGGGTGCGGGTTACCCGGTACGGGCGGACGAGTTGGCCTGTAAGCCGGATTCTCGCGACGAACCCCAGTTGACCAGCCATGACACCGTTCTGTTTCCCCGTCAGGCCGTTTGCAGGCCGTCAGAGGCCGCCGGGCCGTCATCACCACTCCCCCATTCCTCATCGATGGCCCGCCGCGTCCGCTCCGCGCTGGACGGCATCAGGTGCGTGTAGGTCCGCAGCGTGAATCCGGGGTCCTTGTGGCCGAGGTACTCGGACAGCGCCTTGATCGACTCGCCCGCGTCCAGCAGCACGGAGGCGTAGTGATGCCGCAGGGCGTGCATGCCGTCCTCCCGCGTCGGGTTGGTGATACCCGCCTTCCGGCACGCGTTGTGCCACACCCGATCACCGAACCGCCGACGATCGAGCGGCGCTGCCTGGTCGGTCGTCAGGATCAGGCGCACCGTGACGGGTTTGCCGTCAGGTTCCGACCACGGCAATGTGACGGGCACCGGCGGGAACTGTTCCAGGTAGTCGTCCAGCAGCCGGAGCAAACCAGCCGATAAGGGAACGTCACGGGTCCTTGCTCGTTTGGGCAGAGCGAACACGAGCCTGCCGCGCACCTCCCGGACCTGTCGCACGACGTTGAGCACCATTGCGTCACGGTCGATGGCATCGACGCCGAGGCCGAACACCTCACCCTGCCGAAGGCCAGCGCCCGCACCGACCGGAACGATGATCTTGTAGCGATCCGGCAGCGCCAGCCGCACCTTCTTTACTGTCGCCCGTGTCCACGGAACAACCTTGCGCTCACCGGGCCGTGGCCGAGTCACCGAGCGAGCAAGGCACGGGTTCTCCGAGATGAGCTTGTCGTCAACGGCGGCGGTCAGGATTGCCGAAACGTGCGTGAAGCACACCGATTGGTAGCTGCTCTCCTTCTTCGCGCTTTGCATCCAGCGCACCCACGCCCTGACGTCGGTCGGCTTGATGGCTCCAAGCTCCTTGCCTCCGAAGTACGGCAGCACCATCGAGTTGAGTCGACTCTCCGTGCTCTGGCGGCTGGTCTCCTCGAAGGTCTGTCCGTCAAGCCAGTTCTGAGCGAAGTCCCGGAACAGCACCTTCCCGGCGTCCGGGTCGATGTAGCTCCCGCGACGTACGTCGGCCTCGACGTCGCGAAGGAAGTCCTCTGCCCGCGCCTTTTGCTTGTCCGGGAAGGTCTTCGACCGCTCTTGTCCATCAGGATCGAGGTAGCGCACCTTGTAACGCATACCTTTGCCGTACAGGCTCGTACGGCGTCGCACAGGCTTACCTGTCGCGGGGTCGGTGTCCTTCCTGTACCAGCGATCTTGGATGTGCCCCATTACGCCGCCTCACCATCCACCCAGCGCATAACCGCGTCCGGGTCGTAGCGGAGGTGACGACCGATCTTGCGAACCGGCGGTCCCTCCCCGCGCCATTTCCACTGGTAGAGCGTCTTGACCGGCACACCGAGGTAGTCGGAGACATCCTCCACTGTCCACAGCCGATGCATCTTCCTCACATTTCCCATAGCGTTCCCCCTCTTCGCTCAGGCTGCGAGTGGAGTTGCCGAAGTTTGGGGGTGTTGGCCTGGTGGTGGTTGTGCGGCGAGTAGGGCTCGGTCGTATTCGGCGCGCCAGGTGATGCGTTCGGCGATGGCCCGCATGAGCAGATGCGCCCTCGGCGGCACCTGCTGGTCACCGGGTGCGACCTTGCGCCAGATCAGGCGGGTGGTGTCGCGTTCGGGTTTGTGGATGCCGACTGAGGCGAGCATGTCCCGCACGAAGCGTTTGCGGTCGGCTTTGTGGTCGGCCAGCGACTTGCCCGACCACTTCCGCGACACCAGCACCCGCCGTCCGGGCAGCCCAAGCGTGGAACGCCGATGCGCCCGCCCCTTGCACCGTCCCGGGGTGGTTTTCGCGTTGGCACCCAAGGGTTGGATGCCGTAGAGCAACCACACCGCACACCGAGGCGAACACGGCGTGATCGACAGTTCCGCGTGCAACCGGTCGTGGTGATCCCGCTGCCTGATGGACGTGGCCTCGACAACCTCCCCAGTGGACTTGGTGAGGTACTTGGTCAGATAGCCGATGTGCCGTCCGGCTTCTTCGGTGTTGCCGAGGATGCCCTTGGAGTGCACCTGCCGCCCGAAGCGCACCACATGCGCCGGTTCCTCCACCGTCTCGACCGCGTCGTGCCACCCAGTCAGCGGGTGTCGTGTCTCCGGGTCCACAAAGGAGCCTGTGCGGGAGTCCCAGACGGGTATCTGGTCACCGTCATAAACCAGCCGATCATGGTTGGGCCACCAGACCTGGTGATACGTGGCAGCCGTGACCAGCCGGATGACCTCGTGCGAAATCGACCCACGGATCGCGGTGTGCAGGTGCGGGGCGGCTCGTTTCTGGGGTTCGACGGTGGCGAAGTACTGCACATCCCAGCCCACGACGCGGCGCAGGTTCTGCCACCACCGATCCACCAACGACGAGAAATGCACCGCATCCCGCGCCGCCCGCCGATAGTCATAGCTACCCGAATCAACCGGTGTGCCGTCCTCACGCACCCGGCCGTAGGTGTCACAGGTCAGCGTCACGAACATCGAGGGCCGGAACCTGCCCGCGAACTCCCGCCCGACCGTGGTCTTGGCGACCTTCCTTGTCGGCAAGTCGGGAGCGTCCTGCCGCCGCTTCGTGGAGCGTTTCGTGGACTGCTTGGCCGGAAGCTCGGGCGAGGGCAGACGGCCGCGCATCCCGAGTTGCCGAAGCTCCTCATCGACGCCCCGGATCTCCTCCCGCAGTTCCTCGGCGTCACATTCGGCGCCGTCGCCGAGTGCTTGCTGGTAGGCGCGCACGAGGTCGGCGCGGAACTCCATCAACTCCGTCTGGGCCTGGCTGGGCGATTCCGCGGTGAAGTCCGGTTCTTCGGTGAGGTGCCAGCCTTCGCGGCATTGGGTTTGCCGCAACGCCTTCGCCTTCTTCGCACACGGCAGGCACACCGACTCCAACGTCGACCCGCACGGTACGGCGACGTAGCGCAGTTCGCCGGTGTCCGGGTCACCCACCTCCATGGTGAACGGCCGCACACACACCCCGTGCTTCTCCGCCGTCGCCTTGATGACATCCGCCGACAGCGGTTGCCGCATCCTCTGCGCACGCGTCTGCCCGATCACGTCCACCGGTGTTGATGTCACCTCGCTCATGCGGCAACACCCCCACCCTGTGCACCGTCCTGTGGATAGGGGAAAGACAGGACGTCAGCGCGGTGCACAGGAACCCCGGTCACATACGTAACCAGCTCATCCAGGTCGGTGTCGGTGACATGAAAGGCCCGCGCCCGAAACGGTTCCCGCCGACCGTCTTCCTTCGCCCACCCCACGCCCGGGGTGTGTTCGGAAATCTCGTGCGCGGTGGCGCCCCGCTCCCGGACACCGTCCCCCAACACCATGTCCACCTGTGCCTTCTCATCGCAGCGCATCGCGATCCGGGTGGAGAACAGATGCCGGAACGACACAACCTCCTTACGCGGATCCTGAAGTAGCCCGAGGACGCAGACACCGGGCGCGCGGCCCTGACTGGTGATCGTTTGCACGGCCCGATTGGCGCGCTCGCGGAGGTTCTTGTCGGTTTGGTAGGCGATCACATCCGCCAACTCATCCACCACGAGGAGAATGAACGGGTCCCCCGTCTCCGGGGTCCACGCCCGCAACCTGCCCCGATATCGCGACGCGCGTTCCTTCACCGTGGCCGCGATCTCCTCCAACAACGCCACGGCATCCGGGCCGTTGTCGAACACCACCCGGCCAAACACCTCCGGCGCCTGACCCAGTTCCATACCACCCTTCGGGTCAATCCCCGCAAGCCGCACCCTGCCTGAGCGGATCAGCGGGACCAAAGCCCACACGATCGACCACAACAACGAACCCTTACCCGCACCCGACACACCCACCGCCAACACATGCGTGCCCAAAAGCCGCAACCGCCACGGCTTACCCGTCTCCGTCCGCCCCACCGTCACGCGCCTGAGATCCACCGACGCGGTCTCAGACGCCAGAGCCGGGGCAGGGACAGGCCGCACGAGCGGATCACGATGCACCAAATCCAGCTCCAGCCGACCCGGTGCGAGAACCCGTATCCGGCAGGAGCGGGCTTTGAACGCGTGCGCGAGGCCGGAGGCGTGTAGCTCCCACTGCTCCGGAGCCTGCCCCTTCACCATCCGCACCCGAACTCGGTCCCGCCAACCCTCAGCACGCACCCGACCAAGCTTCGGCCGATATTCCTTGCCACGACTGGTCTTCACCAAATCCGACAGCCGCATCACCATCCGCCACTGACACCCATACACCGACAACCGCCGAAACTCCGTACGCGGCTGCGGGACCACGAACCGGCCGAACGACGAAGGATGACGCCACCGCCACAACCCCAGCACCACAACCACGGCCAACAACGTGAAAGCCAGCACCCACCAACCAGCAACAGCCTGAACCCAACCCACCAGCACCGCCACCGCAACCGTCAGCGGATACCGCACCACCACCCGACCAAACTGGAACAACAACCAGCACACCAACCACACCGCCGCAATCGGCGAAACGACAAGCTTCACCCACCGAGGAAGCATCGTCCACCACGGCAACCGAGGCCGCGACACCTCCAACGGTGCCGGATCAATCCACCGCGAACCCTGCACACTCATCGAGCCCCACCCCGCCCCACACACAAAAAGGCGAGGGACAACCGACCCACGCAGGCCGCGCACTCCCTAACAACAAAAAACCGCGCGAACCGACAACACAGCTCGCATCGCATCCGGGTGACCCGGGTTGACACCGATCCCTGATCGTTGTCTATCGTTACCAATGTCTACTCCGTCTGGTGTGGACAGCGCAGAAGCGGCAAGGTTGGTAGCCAGGAACCGCTTCTGCGCCTTACGTTTAACTACTTCCGAGCATGGACATGCGGACTCGCCGCACGACCTCGCGCACGGTGAATGTCTATAGTGGACAGTTTTGTTTCTGTAGCTGCTCCGGCTTGCTACCGTTGCCCCAACACCTCCGCCTTCTTCCGTTCACGCCCAGCCCAATACAGCGCTTCGTGATGGTGTCCCCGGTCGATCTCCGCGACCATGGCGTACACCCCTGCACTCCGCTGATAGAACTCCCGCCACACGGCAGGAGCGGCGTCTCTCGGCGGCAACAGCGCACCCAACGCCTCGTGCGCCTCCATCAACGTCCGCGCCTCACGCGCCCTCCGCCACCGATCGGTCGTCATTTAATCCCCCTCCTCCGCGTACCTTTTTGCTGTCGGCTCCAGAAAGTTCGCCATCTCGTCGGCTCCGTCGCGCAACTCGCGAAGCATCCGCACAAATCCGGTCCACCGCACTGGGTCGCGGGGAGCGAGAATCGCGAGGCTGTCGGGATCGAGGTAGATCACCAACGCCACCTGATCATGAGCGCCGCTGACCATCTGCATACCGGCGACAGCTTCCGGGCCAGGACTCCACGTCGCGTTGAACGTCATCGTCGGTTCCTATCGCCTGCCGCCGAAGTGCAAGCCACGTGAACGGAGAGGCCGACCGTCGGCACCCTCGCCGATACCAAGGTTGCGGCTGACCCGTTCCCAATGCGTCGCCTGCTCTTCGAATGCCTGTGCAGCCGTCTCCGACGCAGCCACGGACCACCAGGGCAGCCCTTTCGCCGAGGCGATGCTCCGCCACGCCCGGGCGACGGCCCACGACGCCGAGGCCATCGCTTGGGCAGTGATCCCGTCCGTCTTCGCCGACGCCCTCTCGGAGGCCGACGTGTACTGGCCGTACGCCTCCTCCCATGCCCGCACTCGTTCGTTGAATACGGGCGCGGCCGAGCGACGAGAAGCTGCCATGATCACGCCGCCTTGCTCGCGGAGTCAGCGGCACCATTGGCGACCTTCCCGCCTGATCGACCAGAACTCACCGCAGCCTTGAAGCCGGTCGCACGGAAGAGGTACGACTGGTACTTGAACTCCCCGTTGCCCGCTACGCGCGGTTCGGCCGTCACGTTCTCGAACTCGACCGGCCTCATGCCAGGCAAGACCTCCGAAGCCGCCGGAACCGGCTGCACGTCGGCGAGCAACGTCACCTCGTACGAGGCGCGCTTGGCGTTCGACTCGGATGGATCGGTGACTGTCACCTTCCACTGACGCTTGCCGCTCACCTCATCCACCCGCTGTCGAGCAGGTTTGCCCATGGCGCGTTCTTCACGAGACTGATAATCGTTATCGGGTGATACCTCGCCGACCATCACTAGCCCTTGCGGGAACGCCTCATCGAACTCGATCGGGAACCGATGTCCCTTCTGGATCGCCATCTGTTGTCCGTCTCCTCGGTAGTTCGACCATTCGGCCGTCTTGTCGCGGTCAAGTTGGTATGCCAACCTGCATCTAGGTATACCAACTCTTGGCATACCAAGTCAACTAACCTCCGTGACCACAGGTCGAACGACGCGAGAGGATGGCCTGGTGACTGATCACATGTACGAGCGGATAGCCACGGCTTTGCGTGAGCAAATCGTTGAAGGCGCACTTCAGCCGGGCGAACGTCTGCCGACACAGGAGGTGCTGAGTGAGCAGTTCGGCGTCTCGCGAATCGTGGCCCGCCGAGCATTGGACATACTCGAAGGCGAAGGGCTCATCGATCGAGTGCGCGGCGGCGGGGCCTTCGTTCGGCGATACCAGCCGCTCGTGCGCAGATCAGCACAGCACTACCAAACCGACCCCGGCGCCCCCTTCGCAGAGGAAGCTTTCGCCGCTGAACGGATCCCGCGCTACAGCCACAACACCTACCCCGACCGCGCGGGACTGGACATAGCAAAGCGGCTGCAAATCCCGGTCGGTTCCGACGTCATGCGCACGGATTACGTCTCGTACGCGAACGACGAACCCATGATGCTGACCTACTCGTACGAACCACTGGCGATCACCAAGGGCACGCCGATCGAGCGCCCGGAAGAGGGCATCCACATGACTGCTGGGCTGGTCGATCGCTTCACCTCCATCGAGATGCGACCGACACGAGTCGTCGAACGTCTGCGCTCACGGATGCCACGCCCATCCGAGACCGAGCAACTTCAGCTCCGGCCAGGAACCCCCGTCATCCTGATCGTGCGAACTACCTATCACGATCAAATACCACTCGAAACTGCCGACATCCTGTTGGACGCACATCGATACGAACTCGAATATTCACTAAGGGTCGACCCATTGCAATAAATGCATGAGGCGCCGACAAAAAGGTCTGCCGCACGATAGGCGCGGCAGACCTTTTATTTTTGCTGAATCAGCAGTTCAACAGTTCGGGTTTCTGGTTCAGAATCTGCGCGCGAACAGACGTGAACTCCGCAAACTCGGCCTCCGCCGATGGCTCGAACAAGGCGACCTTGCAGCAGTTCTGAAAGGCAAGTCGCGCGCCGAACTTCCGCTCGACCGCCTCGCGCATGGCGTTGCTCGACACCAAGCGGAAGAGCTGTCCCCATGCCTGCTCATCTGGTGGGACGTCCTCGTTCACGACATAGCTCACGTCGTTGGCCCTCAGCTTCTCCGCAGTCTGCTCAACGACAGACCAAGCGTAAGGTAGCGATTCCTGAATACAACGAATGAATTCCTCGTCCCGAACCTCACCCTCTTGGGCTTGAGCCAGCAGTTCCGGCGAAACGCTGAGTGACATCAGGTCTCCTCTACGACCGTTCGATGGCAACCTGCCGCGAACGACGTTAGTCCGGTCGCGCTGCAACTTGCGAGCACCAATCGGTGGGAATTCTCCGCCACATATGTCACGTCATGCGATCAGCCGCTGCTTATCTGGCAGGCATGCATTCATGCGAATCATCGGATACTGCCGAATTTGGCTCTATGGGATCAAGGCGCGCCGCCAGCGGCCGCGCGCTGTCTGGCCCCTCACCCTTGCGGCCCTGCCGCATCCATCGCGACACAAGCCGGGCTCCCGCTCCGCTCACGCCCGGCTGGCCGCGCGGCGCGGCCTGCCCCGGTTCAGGGCTCAGCGCGCCACCGCTGACGGCGCACAGGCGATCTCAGAGCCACCGGCGACCGGATAGCACTGTGCCCCGGCAATCGCGACTCCACTCGCGTCACCGGGGCACAGCGACTCACCAAATTGCTCCCTCGCGCCCGAGGGTCTAACACCGCGCCGTCACCATCAAGGGCGCCTACCGGCGTCGCTGACGCGATGAGCTGCGCTCACCCTTGACGCCGCCGTCACGGCGCTAGCTACGGCACGGACGAGGGAGCCGGAGGAGACCAGGCACCTTCGATCTCAGGCCGTGTCCAGGCCGTCAGAGGACGGGCAAGCACGAGAAACGTCGAGAACTACAGAGCTGTGATTCAGCAGGTCAGCGCCATAGCGCGTGCCTCCGGCCGAGGCCGGAGGTTTAGGGCGGACGAGTTGGCCTGTAAGCCGGATTCTGTCCCGCGGCACCTCTCGGCGCCGCGATGAGCGACCATCCATCTCGGCCTGCCGTCGCCGGCAGGCTCAAGCGACCTACCCGCAGGCATCGGGCGGGCCGCCCTCGAACGCCTGCGCAGGGGCGCGTGACCCCCTCTTGGTCTTGCTCCGGGTGGGGTTTACCTAGCCGTCCCGGTCGCCCGGGACGCTGGTGGTCTCTTACACCACCGTTTCACCCTTACCCCGCTTATCGCGGGGCGGTCTGTTTTCTGTGGCACTGTCCCGCGGGTCACCCCGGGTTGCCGTTAACAACCACCCTGCCCTGCGGAGTCCGGACTTTCCTCGGCGCCTGCCCTCACGGGGCGCGGCGGCGCGGTCGCCCGGCCAACTCGTCCGCCCGCACAGGGTACGCCCACGCGACTCACCCTCGGGCCAACGGGCGGCTCGCTCACGCGGCAACAATGAGCAAGGGAGCTTTGCTGCCGTTTGGCGATAGTAAAGCTCCCTTGCTCTCACAAGGGGGTTGCTTCTGGGGCTGGTGGGCTTTAGCCGAGGTGGGAGATGTCGTTGACGAGCCGGACGGAGGCGTTGCCGTCGGGGTAGAAGTCGGCGATCGACAGCGAGGCGGGGTCGAGGTGTAGCCGGAACAGCAACGAGGGTCCCGCGTCGAGCCCCATGCGCAGCAGCGATTTGATCGGGGTCACGTGGCTCACGACGACGACCTGCTCGCCCGCGTGGTTGGCGAACAGTTCGTCCAGCGCCTTGCGGACCCTGCGGTGCACCTCGTCGAAGCTCTCCCCGCCCGGAGCAGGGACCGACGTGTCACTCATCCACCTGCGGTGGATCTCCGGGTCGCGCTCGGCCGCCTCCGCGAACGTCAGCCCCTCCCACTCACCGAAGTCCGTCTCGACGAGTCCGGGATGGGTGGTGACCCTTCCGCCGATCGCGTCGGCCACCGCCTGCGCGGTCTGCATCGTCCGGGTCAACGGCGAAGCGACGATCGCGACCGGACCGTCCTCGTCGGCGAGGCCCCGCATTCCGGCGAGCCGCCGGGCCGCCGAGCCGGCCTGTGCCTTGCCGTGCTCGGTGAGCGAGACGTCACCCCTTCCCGAATACCGCCGCTCGACAGACATGGGGGTCTGCCCGTGCCGCAACAGCAACAGCCTCGTCGGCGTGCCGGTGGCTCCGGTCCATCCCGTCGGGGACACGCGGTCGGGACCACTGCTCACCCGCTCCGCGCCACTCGGGTCCGAAGAGCCACCGGAATCCTGGTGATCCATGGCCTCGTTGGCGAGCCGGTCGGCGTGCGCGTTGCTCGCGCGCGGAATCCACTCGTACCGCACCCGCTCGAACCGGCCGGCAAGCTCCTTCGCCTGCTGTGCCAACGGTTGCAGTACCGCGTTCTTGATCTTCCACCTGCCCGACATCTGCTCGACGACGAGTTTGGAATCCATCCTGACGTCCACAGTGGAGGCTCCGGCCTCCGCCGCCGCTTCGAGTCCCGCGATGAGCCCGCGATACTCGGCCACGTTGTTCGTGGCGACGCCGAGCCCACCGGTCCGCTCCGCGAGAACCGCCCCCGACTCGGCCTCCTTGACGACGGCGCCGTAGCCCGCGGGTCCCGGGTTGCCGCGCGAGCCTCCGTCGGCCTCGACCGTGACCCGCACGGTCACAGCCCCGATTCCAGCGTGCGCACCAGGATCGCGCCGCAGTTGTCGCATCGGACGACCTCGTCGGCCTGCGCGTTCTTGATGTCGGCCAGCGCGGAGCGGTCGAGTTCGAGCTGGCAGGCACCGCAGCGGCGAGCCCTCAGCAGCGCGGCTCCGATGCTCTTCTGCTGCCGGACCCGCTCGTACAGCTTGAGCAGGTCCTCGGGAAACCTCGGCAGCAGACCTTCCCTGTCGGCTTCCCTGCGCGCCTGCGTGGTGTCCAGGTCGGCGAGCACGTCGTCCCTGCGCTTCGACGCGCCGGCGAGATCCTGCTCTGCCTTGTCCACCTCCGCGGCCGTGCGCTGGGTGTCGAGGTCGAGCGCCTCCTTGCGCTCCATCAGTTCGAGCAGGTCGTCTTCGAGCGCGGTTTGCCTGCGGTTCAGCGATTCCAGCTCGTGTTCGAGGTCGGTGAGCTGCTTCGCCGAGACCGAACCGGACTGCATCAGCGTGCGGTCGCGCTCCGCCCTCGCCCTCACCGAGTCGACCTCGCGCTCCTGCCTCGTCACCTCGCGGTCGAGATCCGAGCTCGACGTCTGCACCGCGATCAGCGCGTCCCTTCGCTCCCGCAGCGTCTTCTCCACCTCCGCGATCTCAGCCAGTTCCGGCAGCGTGCGCCGCCGGTGCGCCACTCTGGAGAGCTCGGCGTCGACCTTGGCGAGATCGAGCAACTGGCGTTGCACGGCGGGGTCAGCCTTCACAATGACCTCTCTCTCACGCTCTCAGATTCCACGGATCGGTGCACCGGGTGGAGACGTGAACCTCGACGTTACCCGCCCCCCTGATCAGCTCGGCGGCTTGCCCGCACCACGGCCACTCGCTGGCCCAGTGCGTGAGGCCGACGAGTGCCGGTACCTCAGCGCCGCGTTCGAGGTGTTCTCCGGCGGGGTGGTGCCTCAGGTCGGCCGTGACGTAGGCGTCGACACCGGCCTCGGTGGCGACGGCGAGGTAGCTGTCCCCCGCGCCGCCCGACACCGCGACCGTCCTGATCGGACGGTCCGGGTCGCCCGCGCCGAACACCCCAGGCCGCGTCTCCGGCAGCGCCCCGCCGACCCGCTCGACGAAGCGAGCGAACGGCTCGGGCTCGGGTAGTTCACCGATCCTGCCGATGCCGGTCGTGCCGTCGGGATGCGGCGAAAGCGGGCGCAGCACCCTCAGCCCCAGCGCGTCAGCCAGCGCGTCGGACACGCCAGGATCAGCCGAGTCGGCGTTGGTGTGCGCGCAGAACAGGGCGATACCGCCTCGGATCATGCGGTGCACGAGCGAGCCCTTCACGCTGTCGGCAGGAACCCCGTGCACGCCACGCAAGAGCAACGGATGGTGGGCGACGATGAGCTGAGCACCGATCTCGACGGCCTCGTCGACGGTCGCCCGCACGGGATCGACGCACACCAGCACCTTGTCGACGACTTCATGGCGGTCTCCGCACACAAGGCCCACCGCGTCCCACGATTCGGCGAGCGAGGGCGGGTACGCGGCGTCGAGAACGGCGAGCACGTCGGCAACAGTCGCTGACATGGCCCCGATCCTCGCATGGTCGCCCCCGCCCTCCGCCTGCCGTACTGGCCCTGTGCCGGTGCCCCGGACGTGCGGGTCCGGGATAGGAGACACTGACCACATGGCTGACCAGCACGACAGACCACCGGGTGAGGAAGCGGACAAGCTCCGGGTCGTATTCGTCTGCTCGGGAAACATCTGCCGCTCCCCCATGGCGGAGATCGTTTTTCGCGAGCAGCTGCGAAGGGCGGGGCTGTCCGGCTCGGTCGCGGTGAGCAGCGCGGGCACCGGGCCGTGGCACGTCGGCGAGCCCGCGGACGGCAGGGCGATCGCGACCTTGACCGCCAACGGTTATCACGACGGAGCCGCCGAACACGTCGCGGCCCAGATCGGGCGAGACCACCTGTCGGCGGATCTGCTGCTGGCCGCCGACAACGGTCACGCACGCGAACTGCGCGCGCTCCTTCCGGGCCAGACCGGGAAGGTCGCGCTGCTGCGCGGTTTCGATCCCGAGGCTCCCGAAGGCGCCGAGGTGCCCGATCCGTATTACGGGGGCGACGACGCCATGTCCGGGTTCACTGACGTGCTCGGCATGATCGAACGCGCCATGCCCGCGCTGCTCGACTGGGTTCGCGAGCGCCGATGACGGACAAGCCTGCGTTGCGCGCGGTGGAGCGGCACCTCGCCGCGAAACCGGTGCACACCTTCGGGCTCGGCGGCACCGCGGTCGTCGTGAGTCTCGACGGCGGGGGCCAGGTCGTCGCCAAACGCGGTGCGGGGAAGGGCGCCACGGCCGCGGAGGCCGCCGGGCTGCGCTGGCTCGGCGAGTACGGCGACGTACCCGTTCCCGCGGTGCACGGGTACGACGAGGAATGGCTGGTGACCGAGTACGTGGCGCCGGGGATACCGGGAACCTCGGCTGCCGAGCGACTGGGAAGAGGTCTGGCCGCGCTGCATCTGAGGGGCGCTCCCTCCCACGGTTGCCCACCACCGGGTGGTCCGGCCGACGCGTGGATGGGCCTTGCTCCCATGCGCGACGAGCCGCGTGCGGACTGGCCCGCGAGCTACGCCACCGACCGGATCGAGCCCTACGTGCGTTCGTGCGTCGACAAGGGGCGGCTGACCTTGGCCGACGCGAAGGTGTTCGACGAGGTGTGCGTCGAGCTGCCCCGCCTCGCGGGCCCGCCGGAACCACCCGCGAGGCTGCACGGCGACGCGTGGAGCGGCAACGTGCACTGGGCCGAGGACGGGTCGGCGTGGCTGATCGACCCCGCCGCCCACGGCGGGCACAGGGAGACCGACCTCGCGATGCTGCGCCTGTTCGGTACTCCGCTGCTCGACCACATAGTGGGCGGCTACGAAGAGGCAGCGCGGGACGCGGGGGCTCCGCTCGCCGACGGGTGGCGCGAGCGCGTTCCGCTGCACCAGCTCTTCCCGTTACTCGTCCACGCCGTGCTGTTCGGGGAGGGCTACGCGCGGCAGGCGCTGACCGCGGCAAGGGCCTGTCTCGGCTGAGCCGCGCGGCCCCGCGCTGCACCGGGAGCGGCGCACCGCATACCGTGGAAGCGTGCGGTGGAAGTTCCTGCTCAAGCCGGGCTGGCTGGCGTTGACCCTCGTGGTGTTCATCTTCGCCGTGTCCTGCTACACGTTGCTGGCGCCGTGGCAGTTCCAGCGGCACGACGAGCGGGCGACCCAGAACGCCGCCGTGCAGGCATCGTTCACGGCGACCCCCGAACCGGTGTCGGCCGCGCTTCCCGACAACCAGGTACCCGACGTGAACACCCAGTGGCAGCGCGTCCTCATCAAGGGCACCTACCTGCCAGAGGCCGAGGTCATCGCCAGGTTGCGCACCGTACAGGGCGAACCGGCCTTCGAGATCCTCACCCCCATGCGCACCACGGACGGCGAGGTCGTGCTGATCGACCGCGGCTATGTTCGCCCCGACGACCGGACAATGGTGCCGCCCTACGCCGCACCGCCGGAAGGTGTGGTGGGAGTCGAGGCGAGAGTCCGGATCCAGGAGCGGGACCCACAGGAGCGGCCCGCCTTCTCGGACGAGTCGACCGAGGGGAAGCTGCACAGCTACGCGATCAACCCGCAGGTGGTGGGCGCCGCCGGCAACCTCGACATCCGGCCCGGCTACTTCCAGCTCGAAAACGATCAACCGGGCGTGCTGGGCCCGCTGCCGTTGCCGCAGCTCGACGCGGGCCCGTTCCTTTCCTACGCGCTCCAGTGGATCGCGTTCGGCACGATGGCTCTGCTGGGCTGGCTGTACTTCACGGTGAGGGAGCTCAAGCCTGGCGGCGCGCTCGCCGGCGACGAACCGAGGCCGGAACGGCGCAAGTCGGTCGCGCAGATCCTCGCCGAGGACGAGGCGGCCGAACGGGAAGAGCGCGCGAACGCGTCCTGACCGAGCGCGCGCCCGTCAGTTCTTCCGTTTCCTCCCGCGCAGCCCCGCGGCGAGCGCGAGTACACCCGAGGTGACTCCGGCGAGCCAGCCGACGACCCTCGACAGCTCGACGGCGCGGGTCACGTGTCCCGCGTCGGGATTGCGGCCCGCGCCGAGGACGGGCAGTTCGGCGACCCCCTCCGGATAGACCGTGCGCCCGCCGAGCCTGATCTCCAGCGCACCGGCGACGGCGGCCTCGACCCTGCCCGCGTTGGGGCTCGGGTGGACGACCGTGTCGCGGCGCCATGCCCGCCATGCTCCCGCCGACGACCCGCCGACGACGGGCGCGCCAGCCACGGTGAGAGCGGCGGCGACCCTGGTCGGCACGAGGTTGATCACCTCGTCGAGCCGCGCGGTGACCCAGCCGAACCGGCGGTAGCGCTCCGCTCGCCGTCCCACCCTCGCCCTCAGCAGGGTGACCGCGCGGGAACCGACGAGCCCTGGCACACCGGCCACCGCTCCCCACACCAGCGGGGTGACGACGGCGTCGGCCGTCGCCCCGGCGACGACCTCGACCGAGGCCCTTGAAAGACCGGTGACGTCGAGGTCGTCCGTGCGCCGCGCGTCCAGCGCCGACAGTGTCCGCCTCGCCGCTTCGAGGTCGCCGGTTTCGAGATCACGAGCGAGCGCGGTGCCCGAACCGGCGAGGTGCGCGGCGCCGAGCACGGCCCACGTGCCGAACGCCGTCCCCGCGATCCTCACCACGGGGTGGGCTCTGCCAGCACGCTCGACCAGCACGCCGAGCGCGGTCGCACCACCGGCGAGCCCAACGGCGTATACGGCACCGGGCAGCGGATGGTCGGCGTAGATCCTGCGCTCGACGACGGAGGCGGCCTTGGCGAACCCCGCGACGGGACGGCGGCGCGGATCACCCATGGAGCCGTCGGCGAGCACCCCCAACAGCAATCCCAATGCTCGCGCCGCGCTCACCCCAACGCTCCCCCGCTCCCGTATACCTTGTGGGCGAGGTTACTGAATGCCGGTCAGCTGCCCGCGTCGGCCCACGCCTTGAGCATCACGTGGGCGATCGAGGTGGTTCCGGGCAGCTTGAGCTGATCGTTGGCACCGGCGAAGCCCGCCTTCAATTCGGCGCGGGAAACCCATTTCGCGTCCTCGATCTCGCCGTCGGCAGGCACCAGCGGCGCACCGGGGTCGGTGCGCGCGGCGAACCCGAGCATGATCGACCTGGGGAACGGCCACGGCTGGCTGCCGAGATACCGGACGTCGCGGACGGGGACGCCGACCTCCTCCAGTATCTCGCGGGTGACACAGCCTTCGAGCGACTCGCCCGCCTCGACGAATCCGGCGAGCACCGAGTACCGGTCCGGTGGCCAGATGGGTTGTCTCGCCAGCAGCACGTGCTCGCCGTTGACCCCGATGTCGTCGTGTACGAGACAGATGACGGCGGGATCGGTGCGCGGGTATTCCTCCCTGCCGCACGTGACGCACTGGGTGGCCCAGCCGAACCGCAACCGCCGCGTCGGCCCTCCGCAGCGCGCGCAGAAACGGCCACGCCAGTGCCAGTTGCGCAGTGCCTCCGCCGTGGTCAGCAACCCGGCCGAGGTGTCGTCGAGCAGCGCGCCGTGCCCGCGAAGCTCGATCCAGGCGTGCCCTTCGGCGAACGGTGCCTCCTGGTCGACGCCCCAGCCTCCGCTGATGCTCACCGTCAGCGCGTCGTCGGGGGGGCTACCGGGAATGGCCCAGTAGTCCACGTCGGCCCACTGCCCGAGGAACGCGGCGTCCTCGGGTGGCTCGGCGCCGATGTCGAGCGCGTTGCGCGTGCCGAGCGGGATGCCCGTGCTCGGCACGGTCCGCACCGCCTCGACCGGAACCGGCGTCCGGCCGTACTTGTCGACGAGCAGCACCTTGGCTTTCGGCCACCTGGCTCGCAACCGGCCGGAGTCGGCGCGTAGACCTTCCTGCCGGTCGACGGTGGACCGGGAGAGAGCGGGAACCGCCCCCAGCCGGAACGGCACCTCGCTCATGAGTCGGTGGCCTCCACGGTTACTCCTCCGAGCGCCGTGAGCTGAGGCGCGAGCGTGTCCGCGTCGCCGACGACGACCCCGGTGAACCTGCTCGGGGCGAAGAAGTCGAGGGCCGCTTGAGCAACGTCCTCCGTGGTGACGGCCGCGAGCCTGCGCGGGTGCTCGGCGAGCCATTCCGCGCCGAGGCCGACCACGGCGAGCGCGGTGAGCTGCGCGGCGAGACCTGCCTGCGCCGACGAGGCGATGAGCAGCGAGCCGACTGCATACTGGCGCACCGAGTCGACGTCGGCGCCGGAAGGCGGCACGAGACCGAGCCTTCCCAGCTCGTACCGGGTCTCCAGCAACGCTGCCGCGGTCACCTCGTTGGCGGTGTCGGCATCGACCTGCACCGTCGCCTTGTCGCCGGTGAACTCGAAACCGGAGTGCGCGCTGTAGGTGTATCCCTTGTCCTCGCGGATGTTCTCGACCAGCCGCGACGAGAAATAGCCGCCATAGGCGAGGTTCGCCAGTTGCAGCGCGGGATAGCGGGGATCGGTGCGCGACAGTGCCTGCGCGGACAGCCGCAACTGCGACTGCACCGCGCCCGCCCTCGGCACGAGCAACAGGTCGCCCGGTGCGAGATCGGGCAGCGGCGCGAGCACGGCGGCTGAGCGGTCGGAGTGCCATTCGCGCAGCGCGTTCTCGACCTGCCCGACGACGCCGTCGGGATCGATGTCACCGACGAGCACGAGCACGGATCCTCTCGGCAGGACCGATGCCGCGTGCAGTGCCTTCACGGCGCCTGGAGTCACCTTCGCGACGTCCTCGGGCTGCGGCATCTCTCGCGTGCAGGGGTGATTGCCGTACCGGCGGCGCTGCAACGCTTCCCTCGCGATCACGCGCGGCTGGGTGCGTGCCACGGCGAGCCGTTCGACGATCCTCGCGCTCTCCCTCGCCACCTCACCGTCCACATAGGACGCGTTGGTGAGCACGTCGGAGAGCACGTCGAGCAGCGTGGGCAGCCCGGCGGCAAGCGATCCCGCCGACACCGTCAGGTGCTCGGGGTCGACCGAGGTGCCGAGGTCGCCGCCGATGAGCGCCAGCTCGGTGTCGATGGCGACCCTGTCCCTCCTCGCCGTCCCCGTCGCGATGGTCTCGGCGAGCACCTCGGCCGTCGCGGGATGCATCGGGTCGTCCCCGGCGAACGGGATGGCCAGTCGCAGCTCCACCATCGGAACGTTGGCCTTGCGGACGGCGAGTACTCGCAGCCCGTTGCCGAGCACGGTGTCCACGTGGGCAAGGTCGGCCGCGGCGCGCTGATGCCCCAGCTCGGGAAGGGGCCTCACGCCCAGCGCGGTACGGCCGATTTCCTCCGCACCGCGGTGGGTCGCTGACGTCGGCGCCATTACTGAATGCCTCCCTGTTCCGGTTCGACGACGAGAACGGCTCGCGAGTCGGGCCGAAGGCCCTTCGCGGCCTCGGCGACCTGCTCCGCGGTGACGGCCGCGATCCGTTCGGCAGCCCCGTAGGCGAGCGCGGGGTCGCCGTGCAGCAATTCGAACGAGCCGAGCGCCAGCGTCCTCGACACCAGGCGGTCGTGTTCGGCGTGCAGGTTCGCGCTCCACCTAGCGGTGACCTTCGCCAGCTCGCGCTCGCCCGGCGGGGTCGCCGCGAGTGCTTCCAGTTCCTCGTCGAGCGCGCCGAGCACGCGATCCGCGCTCACGTCGGGCGCGTGGATGGCCGTCACCGAGAACGTGTCGGGGTCGCGCGCCTCGAACGGGCCGAATAGGCCCGCCCCCGCGCTGATGTCGGTGACCAGCGGCTCCCCGTGCACGAGCCGCTGCTGCAACCGGGAGCCGTCGCCGTCGGTCAGCACACCGGCCAGCACGAGGTGGGCGAGGTAGCCGTCGAGTTCGTTGACGGGATCGGGCATCCGGTAGCCGACCGCGAGCGCGGGCAGCGGCGCGTGCGGGTCGACGTGGTTGCCCCTCAGTTCGGAGCTCGGCCTCGGCTCGGCGAACGAGGGCCGGTGCGGCTTCGGCCTCGCCGGAACGTCACCGAAGTGTTTCTCGACGAGTTCGCGGGCCCGCTCGACCTCGAAGTCGCCCGCGACGGTGAGTACCGCGTTGGCAGGGGCGTAGTAGGTGTCGAAGAAGGCGGCGCAGTCGTCGAGCGTCGCCTGTTCGAGATCGGTGAAGTCACCGTAGCCGTTGTGCGCGTTGGGAAAGGTCGAGTACAGCACCGGCGGCAACAGGATCCACGGGAATCCGCCGTAGGGGCGGTTCAGCACGTTGAGCCTGATCTCTTCCTTCACCACGTCGATCTGGTTGGCGAGGTTTTCCTGAGTCAGCTTCGGCGCCCGCATCCGGTCCGCTTCGAGGAAAAGGGCGCGTTCGAGCGCGGCCGAGGGCAGTACCTCGAAGTAGTCCGTGTAGTCGGGGTGGGTCGAGCCGTTGAAACTGCCGCCACTGCCCTGTACGTGCCGGAAGTGCGCGAGCTTCTCCAGACTCTCACTGCCCTGGAACATCAGGTGCTCGAAAAGGTGCGCGAACCCGGTGCGCCCTTCCGGCTCTGAGCGAAAGCCCACGTCGTAGTGCACGCTGACACCGACGACCGGCGCGGTCGTATCGGGCGCGAGCACGACCCGCAGGCCGTTGTCGAGAGTGAGTCTGTGTAGCTCTGGTAGCTCGGGTACGGCCATGTTCACACCCTACGGGACAACGGGGGCCGGATTACCCGGCGGAGGAGCCCGTCAGCTCACCGCGAACACGTCCCTCTGGTCCGTCCACCGTGGATCGGCGCGAGGAGTCAGCCGGCGGCCTTCGACAGTTCCTTGTCGAGCCCTTCCTTTCGCATGCGCTGATCGATGTAGAGCAGCGCGGTCACCGCCGCCGCGAAGGGAACGGTGATGGTCTGCGCGATCGCGTTGCCGAATTCCCGCAGCAGCAGGTCCCCCATCGACGGCGCGGTGCCGACGGGGTTGCTGGTGAGCATGCCGAACGGGATCTGGATGAGGAACCCGATCACGAAGGTCGCCAGCAGCGCCACGATCAGCACGCCGAACACCCGCCACCAGGCGCCCTGCACCAGCAGCGCGGAGCGGCGCATCGCCTGGCCGACCGTCGCGCGCTCCAGTATCAGCGCCGGTGTGGCGAGGCTGAGCACGACGTAGGCCCAGATGCCGGGGATCACCAGCAGCACGATCCCGATCCCGACGATCACGGTGACCAGCAGCGTGAGCCCGAGCAGCGGAAGCATCCTCGGCTTGAGGTCCTCCCAGATCTGGCCGAAGGTGATCGACTGACCCAGGACGGCCTTGCCGACGACGATCATCAGGTAGCCGGTGAGGAACGTCTGGGTGAGCAGCGTGATCACGGCGATGACGGCGCTCTCCTTGAGTCCGTCACCGAGCACCGCGAGCGCCTGGTTGAGCTGTTCCTCCTGCGGGGCGCTGGTGTCGATGACGACGGCGTCGCGGTGATCCAGGAGCCACACGTCGGCCGCGAGGTAGAGCAGCGCGCTGATGACCGCGACCACGGCCGAGGCGGTGAACACGACGCGCGCGTACTTGCGCAGCGTGGTGACCGCGCCGTCCATGATCTCGCCGAGCGCGAGCGGGCGCAGCGGAATCACACCGGGCTGCTGCCCTGGATGCCGGTGGCCGCTCTGCGGGTACTGGGGGTACCGGGAAAACCCCTTCGGCCCATCGTCGGGATCCTGTTTCGACCCGCCACTCGCATCGGTCATGGAGCAATCCTCGCATTTCACCTTCACGGTCACGCCCTCGTGGCATTCGAGTGGCACTCGGGACCGTACCCAGGGCCGCCTTCAGGATTGTGCAAGCGGCCCCAGCACGCGAGACGCCATCGTTATGCTGACCCGGAACTCGATCGATCGTGGGACGGCACATGACGCAACCGCCGCACGGGCCGCCCGGCCCTTACGGACAGCAAGGGCCGCAAGGACCACAAGGCCCCTACGGCGGGCAAGGACCTTACGGACAGCAGGGACCACCGAACCAGGGCTGGCACCAGCAGCCACCCCAGTTCGGCTATCCGGCGGGGCCACCACCCCGCAAGCCGAAAGGCCCGATCATCGCGGCCTCGCTCGGCGGCGTCGTGCTGCTCGTACTCGGCCTCGTCGTGGTGTTCACGCTCACCGGGGGCGGAGACGAATCGGCCGACGGCGGGTTCACCAACAACGCGGCGACCAGCACCACCGAACCGGCGCCGACGACCGCGTCGAGCGGCACCACCGAATCGACCACGACGAGCAGTGCGACCTCCACTCCGGAGAGCAGCGCCACGGCCGAGCAGGGGCCGCGAAAAATTCTCAAGCTCGCCGACCATCCGATCCTCCAGGATCCCGACGCGGGATTGAAAAACCTCGCGTGCAACCTGCCCGCGTGGGAGAGCAATCCCGCCGCGGCCGAGGCGTTCTTCACCGCGGCGGGAGAGTGCCTCGACGCGGCGTGGGGTCCTTTCCTCGATGCCTACGATCTCCCGTTCGAATCGCCGACACTGCACTTTCCCTCCGGCTCCAGCTTCGACACCGCGTGCGGGACGATCGAGGTCGGCATCGCCACGGCCGCCTACTACTGCGAGAACAACCTGTACGTGCCCTTCGCGGGGTTGCAGACCGATCTCTACGGCGACAACCCGGGCGTCTATCTCGCGCTGTTCGCCCACGAGTACGGCCACCACGTCCAGGAGGTGGCCGGCATCATGGACGCCGCATGGGAGGCGATCTACGCGGCGGGCGAGAACACCCCGGAGGGCCAGGAGATGTCGCGCCGCAAGGAATTGCAGGCTCAGTGCTTCTCGGGAATGTTCCTCGGCGCGCACGTCGACAGGGGCGGCACCATCACGAGGGACATGTACGACAAGGCGTGGTTCGATCAGGAGACGCGGGGCGACGACACCTCGGGGACCAGTGACCACGGCAGCAACCAGAACTACGCGGCATGGTGGCGCGCCGGTGCCTACGACAACCGGATCGTCGACTGCAACACCTTCGCGGCCGGTAGCGGCGACGTGTCCTGACGTTGTTACCCGGCGGCTACAGCACGGTTTCTACAGCACGGCGAAGGGCCGCCGGGGGCCACGGGCGACGAGGAACGCGTAGACGCCGCCCGCCGCACAGCTGAGCACCAGCAGCGCGAGACCGACCGGCCTGCGCAGATCGTGGCTTCCCGGCGCGGTCGCGGCGAGCTGAACGTCGACCAGCCCCGGCGCCGATTCGGCAGGGACGGCGATCTCGACCTGCTCGTCCTGGTCGTGCCCGCAGCCGCTGAGCGTGCCGCTTCTCGTCTCGCCGCCGAGTTCGAACCGGACGGTTTCCTCGGCGTCGGCGCGTGAGCAATCGGCTGGCAGTGTCACGGTGGCCTCGACCGTCTCGGTCGCCTCGGCTTGAGCGCTGCCGAACAAACCCGGCCCAGCCCACCAGCTCGCGAACACGATCAACAGGCCAGTGGCCGCGGCAACGCCGAGCACCTTCCAGGTGAGGGGTGGCTGAGGCCGCCCATGGTGATCCGCTCGTTGCCGCACCGGGCCAATGTTTCCAGATCAATCGCGCTGTGCACAGAAAACCGGAAGTGTCGAGGGATCCCCGGCCACCGTCCTATCGCTGACCTCAGCTTTTCCGGCCTTCGGCAGGGGTGACCTTGCGAACATAGAGTAACCGGTCACCTGGCTCGATGGCGTCGGCTTCCGGCGCGTCCACCCGGTACAGCCTGCCGTCCCTCACGATGCCGAGCACGATGTCGGGCAGATGCCGGGGCGAGCCGCCCTCCTCCGACTGCTCGACCGGCCGTTCCGCGATCGCGAGCCCGGTCTCCGGGGTCAGCAGGTCCTCGACCATGTCGACGACGAGCGGGGTTCTCGTGGCGATGCCGAGCAACCTGCCCGCCGTCTCGCTGGAAACCACCACCTGGTCGGCGCCCGACTGTTTCAGCAGGTGCACGTTCTCGGCTTCCCTCACCGAGGCGAGGATGCTCGCTTTCGGCGCGAGTTCGCGCGCGGTGAGCGTCACGAGCACGGCCGTGTCGTCCCTGTTCGGGGCGATGACGATCGCCCTCGCCCGCTGCGCGCCCGCCACTCTCAGCACGTCGGATTTGGTGGCGGAGCCATGCACGGTGATGAGGCCGAGCGCGCTCGCCGCGTCGAGTGCCTGCTGGTCGGTGTCCACGACGACGACCTGATTGGGCTCGGTGCCCTCCTCGGCGAGCAGCGAGTTGACCGCGGAACGGCCTTTCGTGCCGAATCCGACGACCACGACATGGTCACGCACCCTGTGCCTCCATTTTTGGATCCGCAGCGCCTGGCGGGAACGCTCGGTGAGCACCTCCAGTGTGGTGCCGACCAGCACGATGAGGAACATCACCCGCAGCGGCGTGATCACGACGATGTTGACCAGCCTTGCCATCGGCGTCACCGGCGCGATGTCGCCGTAGCCCGTGGTGGACAGTGACACGGTCGCGTAGTACACGCAGTCCAGGAAGGACAGCCCGTCCCCGTTGTTGTCGCGGTAGCCGTCCCTGCCGATGTAGACGATGAACACGGCGGCGAACAGGAAGGCGAGCGCTCCGATGATCCGCCTGATGATCGAGGCAAGCGGGCTGATCTTGGTTTCCGGCATCCTGACGACACCGACGAGGGTGTGGCCCGGCTGATCGATGAGGGGAATCCGCCTCAGGCGCTTGAGCACGATGGCGGAGCCTAGCCGCTGTCCGGCACGGAACGCAGGAGCTCACGCAGACCGGCCCCGTCGAGCAGGTCGACCGGGCGCAGGGTGCGGTCGTGGCGCACGTAGTGGAACGCGGCCCTGACCTTCTCAAGCGGGGTTCCGGAAAGCCCTGCCCAGGCAAGGCGGTAGGCGGCGAGCTGAACGGACAACGCCGGAAGAGCGCTCCCCTCCGGAACGGCTCCCGTCTTCCAGTCGACGACGGTCCAGCCGCCGTCCGGATCGGCGAACACCGCGTCCATCCTGCCTCGCACGGTGACCCCGCCGATGTCGGTCGAGAACGGCACCTCGACGTCGTGCGGGGTCCGGTGTGCCCACGTGCTGCGCTCGAACGCGTCGCGCAGCGCGTCGAGTTCGCTGTCGGGGGCCGCGCCGACGTCGGCAGCGCCGGGAAGATCGTCGATCTCCAGCAGCCGGTCGCCGTCGAACCGGCGTTCCAGCCAGCCGTGGAACGCGGTCCCCCTTCTTGCGTAGGCGTTGGGAGGGAACGGAAGCGGGCGGCGAAGCTTGCGGGCGAGCGCTTCCGGTTTTCCGGCGAGCTCGACGAGCTGGCTCACCGAAAGCGCGCCTGGAAGCGGTACTTCGTCGGCCCGGCCATGTGCTTTCTCCCGCTCGGCGAGCAGAACGTCGGTGTCGGCGATCCAACCGTCCGGATCGTCCTCGTCGAGCGGAAGGTCAAGCTCGGCAAGCGCGTCCAGTACCAGATCGGCGCCCTGCCTGACGTCGTCGCGGCGCGCGCCGAGCGGATCCACCGGCCACACGAGCGACCGCGAAGCGGAGGTGAGCGGATTGACATCGTCGACGGCGGGCTCCTCCGCCCATTCCACAATGGATCCGATTTGGTCGTCGGCGGCGACGGTATCGGCGATCTCGGTCAGGAACTCCGATGGCCCCTTCGGTTTCGCGCTGGTCTCGTTCCACCAGTGCCCCGAGCACAACAGCGCGTGCTCGGCTCTGGTGAGCGCGACGTAGCAGAGCCTGCGTTCCTCTTCGGCGTGCCGCTGCGCGAACCGTTCCTCGTGTTCGGTGCAGGCTTCGAGTACCTGTTTGCGGTCGTCACTCTCGTGCAGGACCAGATCGGGAAGGTCCGGCGCGTCCCCGCGCAGCGTGGCAGGCAGTTCGGGAACGGTCCGCAGCCACGAGGACGACCTTCGCTTGCCGGGAAAGGTGTCGCGCACGAGGTGCGGGACGGCGACGAGGTGCCATTCGAGCCCCTTCGCCGAGTGCGCGGTGAGCACCTGCACTCTGTCGGCGACGACCTCGACCTCGCCGGGAGGGAGCCCGTCCTCGGCGTGCTCGGCGGTCGCGAGATAGTCCAGAAAGGACAGCAGGGTTCCGGTGGGTGAATTCTCGGCGTATTCCGTGACCACGTCGGCGAAGGCGTCGAGATGGGCCCTTCCCGCGCCACCCGGCCTCGCCAGCGCCTCGACGTCGAGCAGCATCGTGCGCTCGACGTCGGCGACCAGTTCGGGCAGCGGCTGGTCGAGCCTGCGGCGCAGCGCAGCGAGCTCGCCGCCGAGCCTGCGGATCCTCGCGTAGCCCTCCGGCGAGTAGCGTTCGCCGTCACCGGGGTCGTCGATGGCGTCGACGAGCCCGGTCTGTTCCGCCTTCTCCGCGACGAGCACGTCGCCGTCGGTGGCCAGTTCGCCCGCCCTTCGCCACAGCGCGCCGAGATCGGCGGCGGCGAACCGCCAGCGGGCTCCGGTCAGCAACCTGGCCGCGGCCGTGCCGGACAACGGCTCCGCCAGCACCCTGAGGGTCGCGACGAGATCGGCGACCTCCGGCTCGTCGAGCAACCCGCCGAGCCCGACCACCTCGACGGGCAGTCCGCGTTCGCGCAGGGCCGCGGCGACCGGCGCCATATCGGCGCGGCGGCGCACCAGCACGGCCGCGGTCGGCGGAGCACCCTTGGCCTCCTTCTCGGAAAACCACGCCTCCGCCATGGTTTCGGCAAGCCATTCCCGCTCGGCCCGCACGTCGGTGAGCAGCGCGCACCGCACATCGGCTGGCCCGGTGCCCTCGCGGGCCCGCAACCGCCGGACGCCGAGTCCCTGTTCCCGCAACGGTTCGGCGACCGCGTTCGCGAGCGTCAGCACCTCCGGCGGGTTGCGGAAACTCGTCACCATGCCGTATTCGCTCGCCGGGCCGAGCGAAAGTCCCTCAAGGCGGGGAAAGTCGGTGGTGAACCGGGGCAGGTTCGCCGCGCTCGCACCTCGCCAGCCGTAGATCGCCTGCAGGGGGTCGCCGACGGCGGTGACCGGCATCGGCCGTTGTCCCCCGAACAACGAGCGCAGCAGCACTCGCTGGGCATGACCGGTGTCCTGGTATTCGTCGAGCAGCACGGCTCCGTAACGGTCGCGTTCGCCCTCGACGACCTCTGGATGGGTGTCGGCGAGCGTCGCGGCCAGCGACATCTGGTCGGCGAAGTCGAGTGCACCCTCGGCCCGCTTGCGCTGCTGGTATGCCTCGACAAGCGGCAGCAGGTCGAGCCGGAACCGCTGGGCCGCGACGATGTCGGCCAGCGCCACCGGCAAGTTCGCCCGCTGGCCCTTCGCCCTCGGCGCCGACTCCACGACGCGCGTGAGCCATTCGGTGTAGGAGCGAAGACGGCGCGGATCGACGAGGTGTTCGCCCAGCTCCCCGGCGAGCGAGAGCACCTGCGCGGTCACCGAGGCGGGCACCCTGTCGGTGTCGAGATCGTTGTCCCATGTGGACACGACCCGGTGGGCGATCTGCCAGGAAGCCGTCTCCGACAGCATTCTCGCTCCCGGCGGGACGGGAAGACGCAGGCCGTGTTCGGCCAGCAGCCTTCCCGCGTAGGCGTGGTAGGTCAGCACGGTCGGCTCGCCGGTCAGCACCGCCATCCTCCGCGAGCCTCCCGGGTCGATCCGGTCGAGCAGCCCGGAACCGGCGAGCCTGCGCAGCCGCGCCCTCACCCGGTCGGCGAGCTGGCGGGCGGCCTTGCGGGTGAAGGTCAGCCCGAGCACGCGTTCCGGCACCACAAGGCCGTTGGCGACCAGCCACACGACCCTCGCCGCCATCGTCTCGGTTTTGCCGGCTCCCGCGCCCGCGACGACGAGCGCGGGCTCGGGTGGTGCCGCGATCACCGCGGCCTGCTCTTCGGTGGGCGAGTGAAGCCCGAGTGCCTGCGCGATCTCGAACGGGGTCACCAGGTTCATGGTCCGGTCACCTGCCGCCCCTCCGGCCTGACCGGGCAGGACGCTTTCCCCGGACACCGGTCGCAGTCGGCGTTTTCCTGCGCCGCGTACTCCGGTCCCGCCGTCGCGGCTGCCGCCTTGCGGACCAGTTCCAGCCACTGTGGCCCGGTTTCCTCGTCCAGCGCGGGTTGTTCCCGTTGCGCCGCACCGGATTTGTTGTTCGACTTCGCGACGTAGACCAGCCTCGCTCCTCCCGGCTTTCCGCCGTGCTCGGCGAACGCGCCGAGCAGCAACGCGAGCTGGTATGCGGCCAGTTGCGGGTGTTGCTCCGCGTCGGCCGAGCTGATCGGTGTCTTGCTCGTCTTCACGTCGACGATGACCGGCCTGCCCTGCTGGTCGAGTTCGAGCCGGTCGACCCTGCCGCCCAGCTTCACCCGCAGCTCACCCGCCGCCGCCGGAAGCTCGACCTCCATATCCTGTTCGATCGCGAGCTGGGTGAGTTCGGCCCTGCTTCCGCGCAACCAGGCCATGAAGTTCTCCACCATCTTCTCGACCCTGCGCCGCTCACGCCTGGAAAACCACGGCGCACCGGCGTCCACCCTCGCCCACGCCTCGTCGAGTTCGGCCTTGAGCCGCTCGCCGTCGGCGCCGCTCGCCGCCGCCTCGGCCAGCGCGTGCACCAGCGTTCCTGTAACGGCGGCGAGCTGGGCGGGATCGCTGCCCCCGTGCCGTTCCAGCAACCAGCGCAACGGGCACTTCGCTAGAATGTCTACTGTGGACGGAGAGACTCTGATGACGTCCTCGGTGGAACGCAACGGCTCCTCCGTCGTCGCGGGACCGAGCCCGTACCACTGATCGGGATGGGTCCCGGGAACTCCCGCCCTGGCGAGCCTGGCGAGCTGCCTCGCGGCGAGCCTCCTGCGTTCCGGCTCCTGCTCGCCGTCGCACACCACCGACCGCAACTCTCCGACCAATTCGGACAGTACGAGCGCACGTTCCTTGGTGTATCCGCGGATGACCTCCGCCGGTTCGTCGCCCGCGGCGTTGACGATCTCGTCGACGAACCGGGACGGCTGCTCGTCCTCTCCCTGAACGGCACTGATCAGCAGCACCCGCCTCGCCCTGCTCGCCGCGACGTAGAACAGCCTGCGTTCCTCGGCGAGCAGCGGCGCCACGGCCGAGACCTTCTCCGAATCCACTCCGGAAAGCAGGTCGACAAGCCGCTCAACGCCGAGCACGGTGCCTCTGAGCCTGAGGTCGGGCCAGGCGCCCTCCTGCGCGCCCGCGACGGCGACGACCGTCCACTCCCTGCCCGTCGCGCCGTGCGCGGTGAGCAATGACACCCCGGTCCCCCTCATCGCGACGGGCGCGAGGCTGTCCCCGGCGATGTGCTGGGAACCGAGATATTCGGTGAATCCGGCGACGCTGGCCTTCGGCAACCGGTCGACGTAGCGCGCGGCGGCGTCGAAAAGGGCCACGATCGCGTCGAGGTCCCTGTCCGCCTGCGCACCGAGCGAACCACCACGCGTGACCTGCTTCAGCAGTCTGCGTTCGAGCTTGCTCGCCTGCCATACCTGCCACAGCACGTCCTCGACGCTGTCACCACGTGTGACGGCCCTTCGCGCGATGGAAAGCAACTCGCCGACCCTGCGCACTCCCCTTGCCTCGGCGTCGGCGAGCCCAGCGAGAATGTCGTTGTCCCGCAACGCTTCCACCAGGAGTTCGTCACTGGAACGGTTTCCGCCCCCCGCGAGTTCCAGCCTGCGCAGTCCCCTGCGGAGCCTGCGCAGGGCGAGCGGATCGGTGCCGCCGAGCGGCGAGGCGAGCAGCATCTCCGCGAGATCGGCTTCGAGTGATTCCGGATCGCTCGCGAGCCTCAGCAACGCAAGGAACGGCCGCACGCCAGGCTGTTTGGCCAGCGGCAGCTCCTCGGTCGCCGACGCGATCGGAACACCCGCCGCGCCGAGAGCCCGCTGCAACACGGGAAACGACCTTCCCGGAGAACGCACCAGCACGGCCATCTCCGACCACGGAATGTCGTCGATGAGGTGTGCCCTGCGCAGCTGGTCGGCGATCCAGCTCGCCTCCGAGGCGGGGGTCGGCAGCAGTTTCGTGCGGACGACGCCGTCCTCCGACGCCAAGGGAATCGGCCCGCGATGCCCCTTCCCTCCTGGAAGATGCGCGGCGACCGTGGCCACCGCCTCGTGGACGGCGCGCCCGAGCCGGTGACCGCGAGCGAGGGTGATCGTGCGGTCACCGTCCCTGTCGGCACCGGTGAGCAAGCTCGGATCGGCGCCCCTGAACGAGAACACCGCCTGGTCGGGGTCCCCCGCGAGCACGAAATCGTCGGCGCCGCCGCCGAGCAGCCGCAGCAGCCGGAACTGGAGCGGGTCGAGGTGCTGCGCGTCGTCGACGAAGAGATGGCGCACCCTGCCCTGTTCGCGCGCCAGCAACTCGGGATCGCCTTCGAGCTCCACGAGCGCGCTCGCGACCAGCTCCGCCGCGTCGAGCGCGGGCGAGCCGGGGATGCCCAGCGCGTTGCCTCCCGTTCCGAGCAGAAGGTTGACCTCCTCGTACTGCCGCCAGAACTTCCCAGCCGCCACCCACTCCTCGCGTTGCTGCTGCCTGCCGAGCTTGCCGAGGTCTTCAGGGCCGAGCCCGCGTTCGGCGGCACGCAGCAGCAGGTCTCGCAGTTCCTCGGCGAAACCGGGAACCGACAGCGCAGGACGCAGCTCTCTCGGCCAGTCCGGCGCACCCCTTTCCAGGTCACCGGCGAGCAGGTCGCGTACGACGACGTCCTGTTCGGGACCGGACAGCAGCCGGGGAGCGGGCAGTTCGTTGAGACCGGCCTGCAACCGCAACACCGCGAACGCGTAGGAATGCACGGTGCGCACCATCGGTTCCCTGACGGTGCGGCCCTCGTGCTCGCCGCTCGCGGTCAGCCTGCGGGTGATCTCGGCTCGCATCGCGTTCGCCGACCTGCGCGACGCCGTCAGCACGAGCAGGCTGTCCGGTTCCGCGCCGTGCAGCACGCGTTCGGCGGCGGCGTCCGCGAGGAGGGTGGTCTTGCCGGTACCCGGCCCGCCGAGCACGCGGACGAACCCTTGGGCTGCGGTGAGTAACCGGCTTGCGGCGGTATCCCATTCCCGGGGCGGAACCGGCCGCGCCCGGGTGCGCACGAGTCGCGCGTTCAGCCCACTCACACCCACGAGCAGATGGAATCATGACTACCGAGCAGAATCGCGGACCGGCACGGCGGGTTGGGAAGATGGACGAGGAACTGCACGAACGCGTGCGCGACATCATCAAGACGATTCCGAGCGGCCGGGTGTCGACCTACGGGGACATCGCGGCCGCCGCCGGTGCCTCGACGCCGCGGCTCGTCGGCCGGATCCTGTCCGAGGACGGCCACGACCTGCCGTGGCACCGGGTACTGAGGGCCAGCGGAATTCCCGCTCCGCACCTGGTGCACAGGCAACTCGAATTGCTGCGTGCCGAGGGTGTGCTCGCCGACGGGCAGCGAATCGATCTGCGGAGGTATCGCTGGGAAGGTCCATAGGTTAGCCTGCCCTAATGACCACGCAGGCCGCTCCTCCCCAGTTGACCTACCGATCACTCCGGGTGACGGCAGCCCGCAGGCTCAGCCCCCACCTGACCCGCATCACCTTCACCGGCGACGATCTCGCCGGTTTCGCCAGCGCGGCGCCCGACCAGTACGTCAAGGTCTTCTTCCCGCTGCCCGGCGAGCACCGGCCCCAGCTTCCGCCGCCGATCGTCGACGACGTCGGCTCCTGGTACCGCACCTACCTCGCGATGCCGGACGACATCCGGCCGCCGATGCGTACCTACACGATTCGCGCCCACCGGCCCGAAGTGCCGGAGATCGACATCGACTTCGTGCTGCACGCCGACAGCGGGCCCGCCTCGGCATGGGCCGAGCGGGCCGAACCGGGTGCAGAGGTCGCGCTCCTCGGGCCGCACGGGCTCTACTCGGTACCGGAAGGCACCGGATGGCAACTGCTGGTCGGCGACGAATCCGCGATTCCCGCCATCGGCGCCATCCTCGAAGCGCTACCCGAGAACGCGAAGGCCCGCGTCTTCGTCGAGATCGCCGACCCCGCCGACCGGCAGCACTTCGCGACAGCGGCCGACGTCGAGACCCAATGGGTCCCCAGGGGCGACGGCGGCTACGGCGACGCGATCCTCGCCGCCGTGCGGGAAGCCGAGTTGCCGAACGGCCAGCCGTACGCGTGGGTGTCCGGTGAGGCGAACATGGTGAAGCTCACCCGAAGGCACCTGGTGCGCGAGCGCGGGGTCGACAAGCGGGTGATCACGTTCACCGGGTATTGGCGAGTGGGCAAGAGCGAAGAGCAGACCGGGCGGGAAAGTATCCGCAAGGCCGACGCGGGCGAAATCCCCCAAGACGAGGACTGACGCCCCGCGTCGCGGGAGTCGCCCGGGAGCGCGGGGCCCGGGCGCGAGCCCGAGGCAGCCGCGCGAGTCCCCCGCCCAGGACGCCGAGATCCGCACTCAGGTCGCCGAGATCCGCACCCGAGTGACCGAGACCTGCATCCGGGCCAGCGAGAACCGCACCCGAGTGACCGAGACCTGCATCCGGGTCGCCGAGATCCGCACCCGGGCCTCTGGGAGCCACCTCGGGTCGCCAGGCATCCTCCGGTCGTCACGTTCTACGCCCTGGTCATCGAGTCCCACGCCGGTAGCCGGGTCGGGCCGAGCTCAGGTCGCCGGTCTCGCACTCGCTGGTCTCGCGCTCGCCGACCCCGAATCCGGCCGGTCCCGCACCGGCGCGCGAGAACCGCACACCAGTGCACACGAATCCTGAACCCACACGTTGACGCAAACGCTTGCGCGGATGGCCGCGCCAACCTCGGCACGGGTCTCACACCGGACCGAACGCGGATCTCGCCATCCCGGACACCAACCTTGGCGCCGTCCCCCGGGCCGAGCGCGGAACTCGGCGTCCTGAGCGCGGATCTCGGCGGCGGCAACGCGGAACTCGGCGTCCGCGACACGGATCTCGGCAACCCGGACGCGGGACTCGTGGCCGGACTCAGGGGGTGGCGGTGGGATCGCCCAATTCGGCGGCCAGCAGCTTGACCAGCGCCCCGAGACGCTGCCGCTCGGGCTGCACCGTCGGCACCCCCAACTCGGCAAGCGGCCCCGCCGTCACCGGGCCGACACAGGCACACAACACCGACGTCCCCAACCTGGCGAGGAATTCGCCGAACCGCCCGCTCTCCCTCGCCAGCGTCAGCAGGTTCGCCGTCGCGGGCGCGCTCGTGAACGCCAGCGCCCGCACCTCACCGGCCAGCACTCCAGCGACGAGTTCCCGCGCGGGCGCCAGGTCCGAAGGCCATTCCCAGCGGTAGGGCTGCACCTCCACGACGGTGGCCCCCGCTTCCCGCAGCGCGCCGGTGTACTCGGGCAGTGGCTGACCGTGCAACTGGACGGCGATTCGCCTTCCCGCGATGTCCTCGTCGAGCAGCCGGGCGAACAGTTCGCGGTTGGTTTCGCTTTCCGCCGACCAGTACTCGGTGATGCCTCGCGCGCGCACGGCGCCTTTCGCCTTGGGGCCCCTGACGAGAACGCGGGCGGCGGCGAGCCGTTCGAGCAACCGGGGTTCACTTCCCCATTCCCGCGCGGCGTCGAGCCAGCCGCGAAATCCCGCGCCCGTGGTGACGGCGAGCAGGTCCACCTCGGCGGAGAGCACGTCGCCGGTCGCGGCCTTGAGCCGCTCGTCGCCTGGCAACGGGACGATGCGCAGCGTCGGCGCGTGCCGCACGGTCGCGCCCTTGCGTTCGAGCGCTTCGATGAACTCGGCCGCGCGACGCTCGGCGGTGATCCCGATGGTCACCCCGGCAAGCTCACCCATACAGCGCACCCATTCTCGCGACCGCCTCGGCAACCTGTTCCCGCAACTCGGCAGGGGCGAGCACTTCCAGTTCGGGACCGAAGTGGAGCAACTCGCCAAGGGCCGGGGCACCAGGCTCGACCGGCAACTCTACGCGCGACCATCCGCCCGAATCCGGTTCGGTCGCGGTCTCCCGCAGTGCGCGCGCGCCCACCGAGCCGAGGTAGACGGGGACAAGTTCCCTGCCGAGCGGAGTGACGCGCACGGTCGCGGTACGCGGGTACAGCCTGCGCTCGAACCTCGCCGACCATTCGCGCCAGTACTCGGCGAGATCGAAGCCCTCCGGCCTGCTGAACTCCTCGCCGAGGTCGCTCAGCCCGTCGATGCGGGAGACACGGTAGGTGCGCTCGTCACCTTCGCAGCGCGCCGCGAGATACCAGTTGCCCGCCTTGAGGACGAGGCCGAGCGGTTCGAGTACCCGCTCGACGGCGCTGTCGTCCCACCTGCGGTAGTCGACCCTGATCCTCCTGCTCCGCCACACCGCGTCGGCCACGTCGGTGAGCTGGTCGAGGCGTTCGATTCCCCTGTGCCAGCCCGGAACGTCGAGGTAGAACCGTTCGGCCAGTTCACGCGCCCCGGCACGCAGTTCGGTAGGGAGCGCGGCGTCGAGTTTGAGCTGGGCCGCGGCGAGCACCGTGCCGAGGCCGAGCTCGGCGGCCGCTCCGGGAAGCCCGGCCAGCGCCAGCGCCTTGGCCTCCTGTTCGGTCAGCCCTGTCAGTCTGGTGCGAAAGCCGCCGAGTAGCTGGTAGCCACCCGTTCTGCCCCTGTCCGCGTACACGGGGACCCCCGCCGAGGACAGCGCCTCGATGTCCCGGTAGACGGTGCGTACCGACACGTCCAGCTCCGAGGCGAGTTCCTCGGCCGTCATCCTGCCCCGGTTCTGCAACAGCAAGAGCACCGAGAGCAGCCTGCTTGCTCGCATGTTTCCATTCTGCCTCGAATACCTGACAGAAGATGTCAGTCTTCGAAGGCAGGGTGGGCTCATGAGCGACAACACCTACACCATGCAAAGCTGGGACGAGCACGTCGTGAGCGGCGCCGAGGACGGCCCCCGCTACGCGCACGCCCACGTGACCTTCGCCTACCAAGGAATCATCGAGGGCACCTCGACCTGCGACTACCTGCTGTACTACGCGGATTCCCAGTACGGCGGCGGCCAGTCCGCTCCGGGCTTCGAGCACATCGTCGGATCGGTCGAAGGGCGCAAGGGCAGCTTCGTGATCCGGCACGACGTAACGTACGGGGCGGAGGGTATCCGGGACGTATGGTCGGTCGTTCCCGGCTCCGGCACCGGCGAATTGTCCGGCCTCACCGGCACCGGAACGGCGGCAGGCGCCACGGAGACCATCGAATACACGTTCGACTACGTGTTCGGCTAGGAGGCGTGAGTGCTGTCGATCGACCGCTCTCAGGTGCTGGCCTACCGCATCGCGGCGCATGGCCTGCACAGGGAGATCGCCGACCCAGAACGGCTGGCGGTGTTCGAACTCGGGGTTCAGGACGTTACGAAGCGGGACACCGCGAGACTCGCGCTGGCGGCACGACTTCCCGGCCCCCCACCGTCACTTGTGGACGACGATCAGTTCACGCTGGCCTGGTCGCATCGCGGGGCGCCGCACTATCACCGGAGCGCGGGGTTCCTCGGCCTGATCCCGGGGCTGGTTCCCTTCGACGACACCGACGCCGAGGCCAGGATGGGCTGGCAGCGCAAGGAAATCGCCGAGGCGGGAATGCCGGCCGGCGAGGTTCTGACGACAGCGGCAAAGGCTCTGCGGGCCGTCGTCGGCAAGCCGATGACGAAGGGCGCCGCGAGCGAGGCGGTGACCAAGCGGATCCCGGCCGGGCTCTCGCGATGGTGCAGGCCCTGCCAGGCCACCCACATCCACGAGCAGCTCATGCGGCTGGCCACCCCGCTCGCGGGCATCGCGCTCGAACCAGGCGTCTCGCCCGCGACCCTGTTTCCGCTGCGGAGCCGTCCTCGAATACCGGCCACCATGGACGTCGCCGAGGCCAAACTGACCGTGGAGCGCTACCTTCGGCTGCACGGTCCCGCCACAGCGGCCGACGCGGCCGGGTTCGTCGGTACCACACGCGCGAAGGTACTCGAAGCGTTGTGGCCGAAGGAAAAGGTGGCCGAGGTCGACGTCGACGGCAAGCGGGCTTTCATTCCTGCCGACGCGGTGTCCGATGTAGAGAATCCTCCCGAACCCTCCCCGGTTCGGCTTCTCCCCCCGTGGGACCCGTTCCTACAGGGAAGGGACAGGGACACGCTCGTACCGGACAAGGCGATGCGCAAGGAAATCTGGAAGATCCTCGGCAACCCAGGTGCGATACTGGCCGAGGGAGCCGTGGCGGGGACGTGGCGGGCGAAGGCAGCCGGCAAGTCCCTTGAGGTGTCGGCCATCGCGTTTCTCCCGCTGTCCAAAAAGGCCAAAGCCGATGTCGGCATCGAGGCGGAGCGGGTCGCCGAAATTCGCGGCTACACCGGGTCCCGGGTCAGCTGGACCTGAGCCTCGGCGTACCTGCGCACCACGAGTGCGGTCACCAAGGGATGGGCTCCGGTCGCCGTGCACAGTGGACCGGCGACCACCTCGGCGCCCGATTCGGCGACCCTGCGGTGGAAAACCCCTGGTGCGAGCAACCAGCTGGCAACCGCGACCCTTCGTTTGCCAGCTCGCGCTCGTTCCACCGCCTCGGCCACCGAAAGCTGGCCCCTGAGCGCGGGCGCGGCGAATCCCAGAACGACCGGCTTTCCCAGCATGGCGCCGAAAGCCAGCTCGACGTCGTCGATGGCTGCGAGCGCGAGGGGGTCCCGCGATCCCGCCGCCGCGAGGACGACCGCGTCCTCGCGGCGGTGGCCCGCGCAGCGCAGCCGGTCGTCGAGCGCGGTCAGCAGTTCGGGAGCGGGCCCAAGCGGTTTCGCGAGCGCGACGGGATGTCGCTTTCCCTCCGCGATACTGGCCGGGATGTCCTCGCGCACGTGGTATCCGGGCGCGAGGAACGCGGGCACGACGACGGAAGGCCCTTCCAGCGAGCCGAGCACGGTGGCGATGCCGGGTGGCCGCACGTCCGCGTATGCGACGCGGACGTCGATGCCGCTCGCCCGCACGCCGTCGGCGAGCAGGTCGACGGCGACAGCTCCATCAGGATCCCGCGTTCCGTGCGCGGCAAGCACGATCACCGCCGCTCTCCATCGCCGACGGTGACGGCGAGCCGGTATCCGCGCTTGACGACGGTCTGCACCAGGCCTGCCTCACCGAGCGCCGTGCGCAGCCTGCCGATCGCCGTCTCGACGGCGTGGTCCTCCCCGCCGGAAGGCAGCACGTCGCGTAATTCCTTCCGCGACACCACTCTTCCCGGCCGCGCGGCGAGCGCGCGCAGTACGGCCATGGGCGCGGGAGCCACCTCGCGCAGCTCTCCGTCCACAAGCGCCGCCTGACCACGGAGCCGGACGTCCCTCCCGGCCGCGCACATGCTCGGCGATCTCGCGACGAGTTCTTCGCCGAGTGTTCTCGCCAGCGCCCCGATCCGGGATCGTCGTGGCTGGACAGTCGGAATTCCCAGCGCGGCGAGTGGACCGGCGGTGATCGGGCCGACGCAGGCGACGACGACGCGGGAGCCGAGCGCGTCGACGAGCGCGGCGTCGCGCCCGGTGCGCCTCGCCATCGCCAGCATGCTCGCGACGGCGGGCGCGCTGGTGAAGGGAAGCGCGTCGACGCAGCCGTCGAGTACGGCGTCGATCAACCGGTCGAGCGGGCCAGGGTCGGCGGGGCCGACCCAGCGATACACCGGTACCTCGATGACCTCGGCCCCCGCCGACCGCAGTGTGTGCACGAAGTGGGGCAACGGTTCGCCGTGCAACTGGACCGCGATCCGCATGCCGCCGACCCCGGAATCGAGCAGATGCCGCAGCAGTTCGGCGTTGCTTTCCGATTCCGGAGAATACACTTCGGACAGACCGGCGGCCCGGACGGCTCCCTTGGCTTTCGGCCCCCTGGTGAGCAACCGGGTCCTGCCGAGAGTCGCCAGTAGTTCGTCACCCAGTCCCCAGCCTTCCGCTGCCTCGAACCAGCCGCGGAAGCCGATGCCCGTCGTCGCGACGACGATGTCGACGGCGCTGGCGGAATGATCGAGCAGTGTCTCCGTCGCCGCGCGCAGTTCGGTGTCGTCGGCGAGTGGCACGATCCGGATCGCGGGGCCGTAGCGCACCGACGCGCCCTTGCGCACCAGCAAGGCGCCAAGCTCGTCGGCACGGCGCGCCGCCGTGACGCCGATCGAGAACCCGGCCAGCGGTCTGACCTCGGTCATGGCGGGCTCACCCGCACCATGCCGTCCGTGACGTCGACGCCGAAGGTGGTCACCCTTACGGCGGGATCGTCGAGACACCTTCCGTCGCGCAAGCCGAAGCGCTGCTTGTACACCGGCGACGCGACGAAGGGTTCGCCAGCGCTGTCACCGAGAATTCCCCTCGACAGTACTGCCGCCCCGCTGAACGGATCCACGTTGGACAGTGCGTGGTATTCGTCGCCGGTACGGAATATCGCGACCTGAACGTCACCGGGCAGCAACGCGGCTACCCCGCAGTCTCGGGGAACGCGCTCGACGGGGCACACGACGGTCCACTCCCGCACCGTGGTCATCGGCCACCCACGCTGGGAACACCGAGCAGCACGGGCACGTTCTGCTCACGCTCACTTCTGAAGGAGACGGTCGGATCGGGCGTTTCCGGGGCGTTGACGAACGAGGTGAACCTCGCGAGCTTGTCCTCGTCCTCCAGCACGCCTTTCCATTCATCCTGATAGCTCTCGACGTGCCGCGCCATCGCGTCCTCCAGTTCGGCGCAGATACCGAGGCTGTCGTCCACGACGACGGCGCGAAGGTGGTCGATCCCGCCCTCCAGCTCCTCGATCCACGGCGCGGTGCGCTGCAACCGGTCCGCCGTCCTCACGTAGAACATGAGGAACCTGTCGATGATCCGGATCAGCCATTCTCTGTCCACATCGGAAACGAGCAGTCGCGCATGCCGGGGCATGGCACCGCCGTTGCCGCCGACGTAGAGGTTCCAGCCCTGCTCGGTGGCGACGATCCCGAAGTCCTTGCCACGAGCCTCCGCGCATTCCCGGGCACAGCCGGACACCCCTGATTTGAGCTTGTGAGGGGACCTGAGCCCCCGGTAGCGCAACTCCAGTTCGACGGCGAGCCCGACGCTGTCCTGCTGTCCGTACCGGCACCAGGTGCTTCCGACACAGGACTTGACCGTGCGCAAGGCTTTTCCGTACGCGTGGCCCGATTCGAAACCGGCTTCGACCAGCCGTTTCCAGATCATCGGCAACTGGTCGACGGTGGCGCCGAACAGGTCTATCCGCTGTCCTCCGGTGATTTTCGTGTAGAGCCGGAAATCCCTGGCAACCTCGCCGATGACGATCAGCTTGTCAGGAGTGATCTCGCCTCCCGGGATGCGCGGAACGACCGAGTACGTGCCGTTGCGCTGCATATTGGCGAGAAAGCGGTCGTTGGTGTCCTGCAAGCCGGCCCGCTCCCCGCCGAGCACGTGCTCGTTTCCCAGCGTCGCCAGTATCGACGCGACCGCCGGTTTGCAGACCGCGCAACCGGTTCCCTTGCCGTATCCGGCGATGAGCGCGCTGAACGTGGTGATACCGGTCGCCATGACGATCTCGAACAGCTCGGCCCTCGACTGAGGGAAATGCTCGCACAGCGCCGTGGACCGCGCCACGCCGGACGCGGCGAGCAGCGCCCCCAGCATCGGCACACACGAGCCGCACGAGCTACCCGCGCGCGTGCACTCCTTGAGCGCGCTCACGCTGTCGCAGCCGTGCACCGTGATGGCCTCGGTGAGCGCGCCCTTCGACACCGCGTTGCACGAGCAGATCTGCGCTTCCGGTGGCAGCGCGTCGATTCCAGCCCCGGCACCCCGCGAACCCTCGGGCGCGAGCAGCGCGACCGGTTCGGCGGGCAGCCGCTTGCCGACAAGGGAGCGCAGCAGGGTGTACTCGCTCGCGTCCCCGACGAGGATCCCGCCGAGCAGCACACTCGCGTCGTCGGAGACGACGAGCTTCTGGTACGTGCCGCGCACCGCGTCGTTGACGACGACCTCCAGTGCGCCTTCGGTTACCGCGTGCGCGTCGCCGAAACTCGCGACGTCGACCCCGAGCAACTTGAGTTTCGCCGACGTGTCCGCGCCGGGAAAACCCGCCTCGCCGCCGAGCAGACCTGTCGCGACGACCTCGGCCATCGAGTATCCCGGCACGACCAGGCCGTACACCGTGCCTTCGATGGCGGCACACTCGCCGACGGCGTAGATGGCGGGATCGCTCGTGCGGCATCGCTCGTCGACGAGAATCCCGCCCCGCTCGGCGATCGCGAGCCCGGCATTTCTCGCGAGGTCGTCGCGTGGCCGGATCCCCGCCGAGAAGACGACCAGATCGACGTCGAGTTCGGTGCCATTGCTGAGATTCGCGCGAAGCCTGCCTCGGTCGCGCACGATCGATTCCGTGGACGTCGCGGTGTGCACCGTGACACCGAGCGAGGTGACGAGGCCGCGCAGGACACCGCCACCGCCCTCGTCGACCTGAACCGGCATCAGCCACGGTGCCAACTCGACCACGTGTGGCGACAAGCCCATGTCCCGCAACGCCTTCGCGGCTTCGAGGCCGAGCAGCCCGCCGCCGACGACAGCGGCGGCCGCCCTGCCCTTCCCACGCACGGCCGACTCCACCCCGGCCCTGATCGCGTCGAGGTCGGCGATCGTACGGTAGACGAAACAGCCGGGAAGATCCTTTCCAGGGACGGGTGGCACGAACGGCCTCGAACCGGTCGCGATGACCACCGCGTCGTAGCGCACGCTGTACCCGCTCGCGGTACGAACCCGCTGGGTCTCCCGCTCGATCTCGACGACCGGGTCACCGAGCCGCAGCTCGACCGAGGGGTCACCCGCGTAATCGGCGCCGGGCAGTTCGAGTGCCCCCGCGTCCCAATCTTCCACATAGGACGTCAACCCGACCCGGTCGTAGGCGGGCCGGTCCTCCTCACCGAGTACCACTATCCGCCACGTTTCCCCGGCATCCTCGGACCGGACGGCCTCGACAAGGCGGTGTGCCACCATTCCGTGTCCGATGACGACCAGCGTCGCGCTCATACCAGCAACCTCCGTGAACGTCCCCCATGCTCGCCGCCGCGCGTATCCGGCTCAGGTCGGCGACGTTGCGGCTGTGTTACCGAACGCTCCCCCTGCCGGAGAGGCCGGGTGCGGGCGGTCATACCCCGGCTCCCGCGAAGGCCGGTTCCCGCTCACCGCTCGTCGAACGCGCGGAGCCGCGCAGGTAGACGGCCCAGGTCAGCACGAAGCAGATCGCGTAGAACACCAGGAACGACACGAACGCGGGAACGCCGGAACCCGTGCTCGTGAACGAGGCCCGGAACGCGAGGTTGATGAACAACCCGCCGAGCGCGCCGACGGCGCCCGCGATGC
This sequence comes from Prauserella marina, assembly GCF_002240355.1. Lineage (GTDB taxonomy): Bacteria > Actinomycetota > Actinomycetes > Mycobacteriales > Pseudonocardiaceae > Prauserella_A > Prauserella_A marina. The sequence goes on along the minus strand of NZ_CP016353.1, from coordinate 967,264 downwards.
CGATGAGCGCACCGGAGAGCCTGCGAGACCTTGAGAAGGCGAGGTCTTCCCTTTCCCCTTTCTCGATCGCCGTGAGCGCCTTGGTGTGGAAGATCGCGGGAATGGTCTTGTAGGTGGAGCCGTTGCCGATCCCGGAGAACACGAACAGCAGGACGAAACCCGTCATGAAGAGCGGAAGGGAGTCGGCGTTGGAGGCCGCTATGCACAGCACGGTGCTGAACGCCATGGCGAGAAACGTGCTCAGCGTGACCTTCGAACCACCGAGCTTGTCGGCGAGCCTGCCACCCACCGGCCTGATCACGGAGCCGAGCAACGCCCCGATGAACGTCACCTGCGCCGCCTGCAACGGCGTGCGGTCGAACTGGTTCTGCAACACGAGTCCGAACGCGAAGCTGTACCCGATGAACGAACCGAACGTTCCGATGTAGAGGATCGACATGACATAGGAATGCTTGTCCCGCAACACCTCGCGCATCGCGTTGCCCTCCCGCTGAACATGCGCGATGTTGTCCATGAACAGGGCCGCACCGGTCATGGCCAGCACGATGAGCGGGAGGTAGATGTAGCAGATGAGCTGCGGTGCCGACGATCCAGCCGTACTGATCACGAGCAGACCGACGAGTTGGATGGCCGCGACGCCGAGGTTGCCTCCGCCCGCGTTGAGGCCGAGCGCGGCGCCTTTGAGCCGTTCGGGGAAGAACGAGTTGATGTTCGTCATCGAGGAGGCGAAGTTGCCGCCGCCGACCCCGCCGATGGCGGCCACGAGCAGGAAGACCCACATCGGCGTGCCGGGCCGCAGCACGATCGCGGCGAGCACGGTCGGAACCAGCAGCAGCGCCGCGCTGATCAACGTCCAATTGCGACCGCCGAACTTCGCGACCGCGAGCGTGTAGGGGATACGCAGCACGGCGCCGACGAGTGAGGGCGTCGACACCAGCAGGAATTTGTCGGCCGCGCTCAACCCGTACTCAGGCCCCATGAACAACACGAGCACCGACCACAGTGTCCAGACGGAGAAGCCGATGTGCTCGGCGAAGATCGAGAACCAGAGGTTGCGGTTGGCGACCCGTTTTCCCTTGGTGTTCCAGAAGTTCTCGTCCTCCGGATCCCAGTGTTCGATCGTGCGGGAACTCATGTGCTTCTCCTTGTCACTGACGAGGTCGCGGTCTATGCGGTGTCGGCCAGCCAGTCGGCGATGCCCTGAACGGTGTCGCCGCAGCTTCCGCAGCCGGTGGCCGCTCTGGTCGCCGCCCGAAGTGCCGGGCCGTCGGTCGCACCAGTTCGCCACGCGTCGACGAGAGCCGATTTGCTCACCGAGTTGCACCGGCACACCAGCGCGTTCGCGGGCAGGTCGGCCGGGCTCGCCGCGGTGGGAGACCCGCTTGGCAGCGACCTTCCGAGCAAAAGGCCGAGGCGGTCGCGGGGCGCGGGAGTACCGCGATCGTGGAGCTGAGCGATCGTGGCGGCGGCATCGGGGAAACCCAGCAGGATCGCGCCGGTCAACCTGTCCTCGCGCAGCACCAGTTTCGCGTAGCGGCAGCCGACCGGGTCGTCGAAGCTGAGCACCTCCGCGCCGGGCTCGTCGGGATCGGTGTGGGGCTCGCCAAGCGCGGTCAGGTCGACACCGCGCGCCTTGAGCCGGGTCACCACGCGGCTGCCGCGATAACGTGCCGCGTCGTCGGCCCCGGTGAGCAGATCGGCGAGCACCCGGGCCTGTTCCCAGGCCGGTTGAACGAGCCCGGCGCCGGTCGAGCGATGTTCCGCGCAGTCGCCGATCGCGTGGATCCGGCGGTCGTTCGTGCGCAGCGCGTCGTCGACGACGATTCCGCGCCGGACGAGCAGACCTGCCGAATCCGCGAGCGAGGTTTCGGCTCGCACGCCTGCCGACACCACGACGGTCTCGGCGACGACATGGCTTCCGTCGTCGAGTTTCAGTCCCGCGCCTGGCACGTATCGCGCGGCGGAGGCGGCGATCCGGAAGTCGATATCGTGACCGGTGAGCACGCGAGTGAGCACGCGTGCCGCGCGGGTGTCGAGTTGCCGCTCCATGATGTGCTCGCCCGGATGCACCACGGTCACCGCCGCGCCACCGGCCGCGAGTGCTTTCGCGGCCTCGACACCGAGCACTCCGCCGCCGAGCACGGCAACCGGCGAACCCGGCCTCGCGCGCCGCCGGATCTCGGCGCAGTCGTCGATCATGCGGAAGGTCAGCGCGCCGTCGGCGAGTCCGCCGCCCTCTGTCGTGAGTCCCTCCACCGGAGGCAGCCACGGTCTGCTCCCCATGGCAAGCACGAGGATGTCGTAGCCGACGACCCCGCCGTCGGTGAGCGTGACGGTGCTCGCCACCGGATCGAGCGCGGTCGCGCCGACGCCGATCCTGAGATCGATTCCCTTGTCCTCGGCCCAGCGTTCGTCGTGCAGCAGTACGGTCGAGTGCCGCAGGTTTCCCGCGAGAACCGAGGACAGCAGCACTCTGTTGTAGGCATGGTGCGGTTCGGCGCCGATCATCGTGATTCTGGTCGCCTCGCCGCCGGGATCGCGCGTGCGCATTTCGTCGGCGAGCCTCGCCCCCGCCATGCCGTAGCCGACGATCACGACGTGTTGCCGGTTCATGCGGTGTCCTTCGCCGGGGCGATCGCGACCGCGCAGACCTTGAACTCGGGCATGCGGCTTTTCGGGTCGAGCGCGGGATTTGTCAGCAGGTTCGCGCGCTGGGCACCGGCGTAGTGGAAGGGCAGAAAGACGACATCGGCGCGGATTCCGCTCACCCAGCGGACTCGCGCGATCAGCTCACCTCTGCGCGAACGCACCCTGGCGAGGTCGCCGTGGCGCAACCCCGCCCTGTCCGCCGTGTCGGGGTGGACTTCGACGTATACCTCGGGTTCCACCGTGTTGAGCGCGGCGATGTTCCTGGTCTGCGCGCCGGACTGGTAATGATTCAGGACGCGGCCGGTGGTCGCCAGCAAGGGAAACTCCGCGTCGGCGCGCTCCGAGGGCCCGGTGTGCTCGACGGGAACGAACCGCGCCCTCCCGTCGGCGGTGGCGAACGTGTCGAGGAAGAGCCGGGGAGTTCCGGGGTGGGCGGCGGAGGGAACCGGCCAGTGCAGCGCTTCCCCGCGAAGCAACCGGTCGTAGCTGATTCCCGAGTAGTCCGCCGCGCCGCCCTTCGACGCGGCACGCAGTTCGGTGAAGACGGTTTCCGCTTCGGCGGGGAAGCGGTCCGGCGGCTGGCCGAGTCTTCGCGCGATTCCCGCGATGACGGCGAGATCGGTGCGCACCGTCGCGGGCGGGTCGATTGCTTTTCGCCGCAACAGGACGCGCCCTTCGAGATTGGTCAATGTGCCCTCTTCCTCTGCCCATTGGGTCACGGGGAACACGACGTCGGCGAGCGCGGAGGTCTCCGAAAGCACGATGTCCGCGGTCACCAGGAAGTCCAGAGTGGACAAGCGATCGGCGATGTTCGAGGAGTGTGGAGCCGAAACGGCGATGTTGCTGCCGAAGACGAGCAGCGCGCGGGGGCCGCCCTCGGTTCCGATCGCGTCCAGCAGCTCGTAGGCTGAGCTGCCCTGACGGGGCAGCGTGTGTTCGGCGACGCCCCATACCTTGGCGACGTGCTCGCGGGCGGCGGGGTCGGTGATGCTGCGATATCCGGGGAGCTGATCGGCCTTCTGTCCATGTTCCCTGCCGCCCTGCCCGTTGCCCTGTCCGGTGAGGCAGCCCCAGCCGGACCCGATTTTGCCGGGAAGCCCGAGCGCGAGCGCGAGGTTGATCCACGCGTTGACCGTGTCGACCCCGGTGGCGTGTTGTTCGGCGCCCCTCGCGGTGAGTACGTAGGCGTTCTCGGCGGCGGCCATGAGTGTCGCCGCCTCGCGCTGTTCGGCGGCGGCGACGCCGGTGATCCGTTCCACGTGTTCCGGCCAGTATCTTGCCGCGATCCGCCACAGGCCGTCGAACCCGGCGGTTCGTTCGGCTACATAGGACTCGTCGGTCCGTCCTTCCGCGACGGCCGCGTGCAGAATTCCCAGTGCCAGCGCGACATCGGTTCCGGGTGCGGGCGCCAGGTGCAGGCTCGCCTGCTGGGCGGTGGCGGTGCGCCGGGGATCGACGACGATGAGCCCGCCCGATGCGCGGGCCTTGCGAAGATGCCGCAGGAAGGGCGGCATCGTCTCGGCGGGGTTCGCCCCGGCCAGCAGGACGGCGTCGGCACCGGCGAGGTCGGTCACCGGAAACGGCAGTCCCCTGTCGAGGCCGAATGCTTTCGTGGCCGCCGCCGCTGCCGACGACATACAGAAGCGGCCGTTGTAGTCGATCCGCGACGTTCCGAGCGCGACCCTCGCGAACTTGCCGAGCAGGTAGCTCTTCTCGTTGGTGAGCCCGCCCCCACCGAAGACGGCGACACTGTCGGCGCCGTGTTCGGCACGCAGCGCCCGCAGTCTCGTGGCGACGAGATCAAGTGCCTCGTCCCAGCTCGCCTCGCGGAGGGTGCCCGCCTCGCGGATGAGCGGTGCCGTCAGCCGCGACGGCGAATCGAGCAGTGCCGGTGAGGTCCAGCCCTTCTGACAGAGACCGCCGGCGTTGACGGGAAAGTCGCGCGGGCGCACCTCGACCGGCTCCGGTGTGCCGCCCGTGAGGTTCATGCCGCATTGCAGCGCGCAGTACGGACAATGCGTCGCGGTGATCGAGCGGGGCATCGGCCACCTCCCTCCGGTTCGCCGACGGAACCGAAAGTAGGCAGCGCGTGTTAATGGCGGGCGGTCTCATGTTTCGGCGATGCGACATTGCGCGCGCCGCGCGGGAAGCCGGTGGTGAGCAGCGATCTAGATGAACTCGCTCACTTCGCTCGCGGCGACCCTGAGGCCGTCCAGCGCGGAGGCGGTGGAGCGCGGGTGGAGCGCGTTGTAGGCGAGCCGGAACAGAATCGCGCGCAACAACAGCTGTGACCACTCGGGAAGGTGGGACCACCTGCGGAGCAGTTCGCCGTCGGCGCCGCCCCACGCGATGGCGTCGACGGCGGCGACGGCAGCGCCCCACTCGGCGGGGCGGTAGTAGGGGACGAAATCGACGACCCCCGGCGGGCTGTCGTCACCGTCGAAGAGGACGTTGCCGAACAGTTCGCCGTGAACGAGCTGGTCGGGAAGATCGACGGGGCGGAGAGCCGGGACGAGGATCTCGAACCAGCGGCCCCCTTTTCGCTCGTCGAGGGCGATGTCCTGTTCGCCCCAGGCGACGCGTTCGGCTGTGCCTGGTATGTCGTCGCGGACCAGAAGATGCTCGGGGCGGGGAAGATGGAACGTGGCCTGGTGGAGTTTCACGGCGGTGTGCACGATGTCGTCGTGCCGGTGTTCCCTGTTGCCGGGAACGTAGCGGGCGGCGGACCAGCCCGCGATGATCCAGCGGCCGTCGGTGGTGCGCAATGGCTTGGCGACGCGGACGTCGGAGACTTCGATGGCGGCGAAGGTGCGAGCGAGCCACACGGTGTGAACCCGGTCGCTGACGGGTCTCAGTACGATCTCGTCGAGGCGCCACGCAGTGCTGTCGGGCAACGGTTCCGCTGAATCCGGATCCGCCCCGAACGCCGCGCAGACATGCGCCGGAGGGCGCTCACGGGTGACGGCCACGGAAGGCGACGTTACCCCGGCCACACGTCAGGATGGAGTAGGCGCCCCGCGCCGTCCCGCCCGTTCCCCCTGTCAGCTACCAGCTTCCCTTCACCTGGTCGAGCCCCTTCAGTGAGCGAGGGAGCTTTGCTGCCGTTAAACGGCAGCAAAGCTCCCTCGCTCACGTCAGGACGATAGGGAAAGGACCATTGGCGACATTCCCGGCACCCACGTGCCGGAAATGTCGCTTCCGGTGCTCAGTACGTCGGCAGGCTCTTGTCGACCTGCCCCGCCCAGGCCAGCACCCCGCCGCCGAGGTGCGTCGCGTCCCGGAAACCTGCCCTGTGCAGCGCCGCCAGCGCCTCCGCCGAGCGGGCACCCGACTTGCAGTGCAACACGATGGGCTTGTCCTGGGGCAGTTCGGCCAGCGCCTCGCCGGAGAGGATCCGGTCCTTCGGGATCAGCGTCGCGCCCTTGATGTTGACGATCTCGTACTCGTGAGGTTCCCTCACGTCGATGAGCGCGAAGTCCTCGTGCGCGTCGAACTTGGCCTTCAGCTCGGCCGGAGTGATGGTGCTGCCGGAGGCCGCCTGCTGGGCCTCGTCGGAGACGACTCCACAGAATGCGTCGTAATCGATCAGCTCGGTGATCTTCGGCGTCTCCGGGTCCTTGCGGATCTTGACCTCGCGGTACTTCATCTCCAGAGCGTCGTAGCTGATCAGCCTTCCGAGCAGGGGCTCGCCGATGCCGGTGATCAGCTTGATCGCCTCGGTGACCATGATCGAGCCGATCGAGGCGCACAACACGCCCAGCACTCCACCCTCGGCGCACGAGGGCACCATGCCCGGAGGCGGCGGCTCGGGGTAGAGGTCGCGGTAGTTCAGGCCCTTACCGTTCGGCGCGTCCTCCCAGAACACGCTGACCTGGCCTTCGAACCGGAAGATCGAACCCCACACGTACGGCTTGCCGAGCAGTACGGCCGCGTCGTTGACGAGGTAGCGCGTCGCGAAGTTGTCCGTCCCGTCGAGGATGAGGTCGTAGCCCCGGAAGACGTCCAGCGCGTTGTCGCTGGTCAGCTGCTCCTCGTGCACGATGAACTCGACGAACCGGTTGGTCTCGGCCACCGACTCCTTCGCCGAGACCGCCTTGGGCTTTCCGACGTCGGACTGCCCGTGGATCACCTGCCGTTGCAGGTTCGACTCGTCGACGACGTCGAAGTCGATCACGCCGAGCGTGCCGACTCCCGCTGCCGCGAGATACAACAGAGCCGGGCTTCCCAGCCCTCCGGCGCCGATGACCAGCACCTTCGCGTTCTTCAGTCGCTTCTGCCCTGCCATCCCGACATCCGGGATGATCAGGTGCCGGCTGTAGCGCGCGACCTCTTCCTTCGTGAGCTCGGCAGCCGGCTCGACGAGCGGTGGCAGCGTGCCTGACATCGGGGGCCTCCATCTCGCGCCTAATCGCAATCCACTCATCTATAACCGCTTGAGCGGTCCAGTTCTTCCCCGTGTCCACATGGTGGACACTTGTCAGCGCGGCTGGGCCTGGGGATTCGGCCACGCGTTGACCTTGCACACCTTGCCGTCGGCAGGCACGGTGCCCTGGTCGCCGCCGGGAGTGTCGTTGAGCCTGGCCACGTAGTCGTTGGCGACGCCGAACGTCTGCTGCATCATCACCGGAGCCAGCCCGTCGTTGTCAGCGCAGCCGACGTGCCCGTTGCCGAGCGCGTGACCGACCTCGTGGTTGATGGCGTACTGCCGGTATCCGGTCATGTCGCCACCCCACGCCTTGGCGCCACGCACCCAGCGGGCGAGGTTGATGATCACCCGGTTCTCGCCGTTGAGATCGCGGCGGTAACAGGAGGTCTCGAACGGGATCGACCCGCCGCACACGTCGGGCCGGTGGGTGGTGTCCGGCGAGGTCAGGCTCACCCGGAAGTCGGGATTCGGATGGTCGGCGCCGACCCGCTGCAACGTCACCTCACCGCCGCCGATCCAGCTCCACGGGTTCGCCAGCGTCGACTCGACCATCTCGGCGAAGCCGTCGTCACCGGCGAAACTGGCTGAGTCGAGACCGTCCTCGACCTCGATGGTGTAGGTGAACAGCTGGGGCCCATCGCCGACCTTCTTGCCCTCACCGGGCACGACGTGCCAGGTCCCCTTGCCGGATTCGCTGAACTTTCCGCCCTTCGGCAGTTCGGCGGTCGGAATGTTCAGGTCGACCGGTTCCGCGGGATTCTCGCTCGCGACGGGAGGCGAGTCGCCTGCCACCGCCGTTCCGGAACTGTCCGCGTTGCCGGTCGTCGAGGTCTCGTCAGGGGCACGCGTAGTGTCGAACACGACGAGTGCCGTGATCACGAGCAGGATCGGCAGCGCGTAGGCCCGCCAGCCGTAGGTACTGATCAGCGCACGCAGCCTCGACTGCTTCTTCGTGCGGGGAGCGGGCTCGCCGCGCTCGGGATCCTCCGTCGGCTGCCAGGAGGCCGCGAGCGGCTCGGCCGTCACCCTCCTGCGGGCGCCCTGCCTGGACCGCTCGCCGTTCTTCTGCGCCGAGGGCCGGTACCGCGTGCTGCCGCCCTTGTCTCTCGGGTAGGAGGAAGCCGACTGCCGCGCCGCACGTTGTGAGCGCTGGCCTTCGTGTCGTTTTCCTTCCGTTACCCGGTCCACGGATCCAGAGTGCCACACGCTGAGCGCGACTCAGGAGCCGACCAGCTGAGCAGAGCGGCTCTAAAACTTCATTCGATCGGAGTAACGCTTAACACTTTCGAGTTCACCATGCGTTCGCCTCGACGCTCTCCCACATGCCCAGCATCGCCCTCGCCACGGTCGCCGGGCGTTCCATCTGCGCGACGTGCCCCGTCTTCGGCAGCACGAGCAGCCGTGAGCTGGGCAACGCCCGCGCGGTCCTCGCCGCTCTCCGCACGGAGATCACCTTGTCCTCGGTGCCCCACACCACGAGCGACGGCGCCCGCACGGTGCGCGCTACGGCCCACAGCGAGCCCGCTCCCCCGGTGAACCAGCACCGGAAGATCTCCATGGTGCTGCGCGCCATCGCGGTGCCCGCCCACGCGAGATCCGCCCTTGCTCGCTGTTCCTCGGTCGCCTCGACGAGCCGCTGCTCGGGCACGGAGGAGGGGTCGGCGAAGCACAGCCGCACCACTTGCTCGGCGCGCTGCCTCGGATCCGTCGCCGCGATCTGCCTCCTGACCTTCCTGCCGACCAGCGGCAGGTAGGCGAACACGACGCGCGGGTCCGACAGTCGCCGTGGGTCGAGCCTCCGGTCCGGCATCGCGGGCGAGACCAGTGTGAGAGTGCGCACGAGATCGGGACGGTTGGCGCCCAGCAACAGCGCGATGGCACCTCCCATCGAGTTCCCCACCAGGTGCACGGGCCCGTTCGTGTGCTGCTCGATGTAGTCGGCGACGACGCCTGCGTGCGCGAGGAGGCTGAAGGTGAAACCAGTCTCAGGCTCGGATCTGCCGAAGCCGGGCAGGTCCAGCGCGAAGCCCCGCGCGGACGGCGCGAGCTGCGCGGCGAGGTCGGTCCAGTTGGTCGAGGAACCCCCGAGTCCGTGCACGTACACCACGGTCGAATCGCCCGCACCGGGTGTGTGCCTGACGTGCAGATCGAGGCCACTTACCCTTGCCATGGCGCCAGGCCACGGCGTTGCGGCCGGGTCGAGTGGCGGCAGCGGAGTGCTGGAGAGCGGTACCTGGGTCAGCGGGGCACGCCGCACCGCTGACGTTGAGGGGTTCTTCACCCTGCGGGACAGTGTTTCCGACACGGGTTCAAGGATGCCTCATGTCCAGCGCTCTTGGCGCCGTCGGTGTACCGGCGAGTAATGTGCGGTGGAAGTGAAGTTGGAGGCGGGATGACTGAGACGGCGCGACCGCAGTCGCAAGGGACGAGCGAGAGCACCGGATCGGCACAGCTCGGCAGGGGAGTTCGGTTGCCGCGTACCGAACGCCGCGCCCAGCTGCTGGCCGCCGCCCAGCAGGTGTTCGCGGCCAACGGATACCACGCGGCCGCCATGGACGACATCGCCGAGCGCGCCGGTGTCAGCAAGCCCGTGCTCTACCAGCACTTCCCCGGCAAGCTCGACCTCTACATCGCGCTGCTGGAAAGCCACGTGGACAACCTGGTCAGCGGGGTTCAGGGCGCGCTGTCCTCGACGACGGACAACAAGCAGCGGGTGATGAACGCCGTCGGCGCGTTCTTCGACTTCGTCAACAGCGACGCGGGCGCCTTCCGCATGGTGTTCGAATCGGACCTGCGTGGCGAGCCAGCCGTGCAGGAAGCCGTCGACAGGGCCGTCTCGGCCAGCGTCGACGCGATCACCGAGACGATCACCGCCGACGCAGGGCTCGACGAGGAGAAGGCCCGCCTGCTCGCGGTGGGCCTTGTCGGCATGAGCCAGGTCAGCGCTCGGTTCTGGCTGGCTCACCACAGCTCCATGAGCAGGGAGGAAGCCGTCGCGCTCACCTCGACGCTCGCCTGGCGCGGAATCGGCGCGGGCTTCCCGCTCCAGCATTCGTGACGACCGGTCGTGGTCGCCCCCGGCACGACCACGACCCGCCCGTTAGGCGCCCAGCGCCACTTTCGGTTTCTCCGTGCGCACGGTCGTGAGCAGCCTGCCGAGCTGTTCGGCGACCTCGTGCGCTCGTTCCTGCTGGAGCATGTGCCCGGCACCCGGAAACAGCACGAGCCGCGCGCCGGGCAATTCGTCGGCGATGGCCCTCGCGTGTGGTGCGGGGCAGAGCCGGTCGGCGTCTCCCGCGAGCACGACCGTCGTGGCCGTGCGCAGCGCCGCGAGCGCCGTCCTGCGCTCGTGCAGTGAGATCGCGTTCTGGAAACCGCCGACGCTCGCCGGATGCGCGCACAGCAATTGCTCGGCCACTGACGCGACGTCGGCGCGGCGCGGCTTGCTGCCGAACACCAGCCAGCGCGCACCTGCCCGCACCGCGCCCGGCCGCAGTGGCAGTGCTTCCCTGCGGTAGGCCACCAGCAGCTTCGCGAGCCGCCGCTCGGCCTTGGCCGCTCCCCTTCCGACGAAGCCTGGCAGCCCGAGGCTGATGTTGTTCATCCCTCCGCAGGACGTCGCGACGAAGGCGACCCCTTCGACCCTGTTCGCGACGAGCTCGGGATGCCGGTCGGCGAGCGCCATGATGGTCATGCCGCCCATGGAGTGACCGGCCAGCACGAGTCTTCCCTCCGGAACCCGTCGCGCGATCAGCTCGGCGAGATCGTCGGCGAGCTGATCGATCGTCGCCGTCGCGGGCGTCGCCTGCCCGGACTCCCCGTGCCCGCGCAGGTCGTAACGCAGCACACGGATCGAGCGTGGCAACTCGGCGACGACCCTGTCCCAGCTTCGGTGATCCTGGGTCCAGCCGTGGACGAGCACGAGGGTGTCGTCGGCGTCAGCCGGGCCTGTCTGCTCGACCCGCAGCGGCGTCCCGTCCGAGGTGACGAACGGCCGGGTCACCGGTCGTTCACCAGGAATGCCCTGCGCCACCACCGCATCCCCGGCCCGCCGACGAGACCGGCCTCGTCGAGGAACGGCATGATGCGCCCACCCGCGTAGTGCACGGTCTCCTGCCAGTGCGGGTTGTTCATGGCGGCCTGGTATCCGTCGCGTGGACGGATGCCGACGGCCTTGTACACGGCTGGATTGACGAGGCTGCGGGTGACCTCGTGCGACACGACGGCGATCAGCAGCCGCTGGTAGGCACGCTCCGCTTTGGACAGTTTCGCCATCCCCCTGGTGACCTCTTCGCGGGCGAACGTGACGTGCCGTGCCTCTTCGAGTACGTGGATGCGGTTGACCATCCGCACGAGCGGCTGGATCTCGGGGTCGTTCATCTGCTCGCGCTGCAACCGGTCGAGCACTTCCTCCGCGACGAGGATCGAGCCGTACAACGCGGGGCCGTAGCCGATGACCGGCAGCAGCTTGCCGAAGCGGCGCCGCCACTTCACCGGCCCGTAGGGCGGGCAGCCGATGCGCTCGGTCATCCTCGCGAACATCGTGGAGTGCCTGCACTCGTCGGCGATCTCGGTGAGCGCGTACTGCGCGTGCCTGCTCGTCGGGTCAGCGCCGTAGACCTCCTTGAGCAGCATCTGCATGAGCAGCACCTCGAACCAGAGTCCGTTGGTGGCGACACTGGCGATCTCGTGTTTGCCCAGCTCGATGCGCTGCTCTGGGGACAGTCGCTCCCACAGGTCGGTGCCGTAGAGGCTGGAGCGGTGTTCAGGAATGAATCGCTTTCCCTCGACGAGAGGCGCGTCCCAGTCGATGTCGACCTCGGGGTCGTAGAACTTGTTGGCCGACGACTTCAGCAACCGTTCGGCGGTCTTCTCCCGGCCTTCTTCCTTGAGGGTCCGCGTCATCGCCGACACCACCTTCCCCATATGTGTAACTTCTAGTAACAGTTACTTCTGGTAGCATGATGGCCATGGCTGATCGTGTCAAGCACACCGGCAAAGCCGCCGAAGGCCCGAAAAGCGACGCGAGAAGGGATCGCTGGCGCAAGCACCGCATCGCCAGGCGCGCCGAATTCGTCGAAGCGGCACTGAAAGCACTCGACGAACACGGCCCCGAACTCGGCATGGAGGACGTCGCCGCGGCCGCCGGTGTCACGAAGCCGGTGCTGTACCGGCACTTCGAGGACAAGGCCGACCTCTACGTCGCGCTCGGCCAGCGGGGCACCGAACTGCTCTTCGAACGGCTGCTGCCCGCGATCAACGCCGAACTGGCGCCGGTACCGCGCATCAGGATGGCGCTCAATGCGTTCTTCACGGTCATCGAGGAGCACCCGAACCTCTATCGCCTGCTCGCCCGCAACGCCTTCGCCGACAAACCGGCTGGTTCCGACGTCGTCGCCGAGGACAAGGAGGTCATCGCCACGGCGCTGACCGCTCTGCTCGGCGACTACATGCGCATGTTCAACATGGATTCGGGGGCGGCGGAACCGTGGTCCTACGGCATCGTCGGCATGGTCCAGAACACCGGCGAGTGGTGGCTGGACAAGCGCACCATGAGCCGCGACAGCGTGGTCGAGTACCTCACGCGGATCATCTGGGCCGCCATCGACGGCCTCGCCCGCCAGCACGGCGTGACCATCGACCCCAACAAGCCACTCGACGCGAACAAGGTCGTCAAGCTCGCCCCCGTCGCGGGAGCGAGCGACCCCAAGACGGGAGAGAACCCATGAGCGAGCACGAGGAAGACGACTACACCGGCGAGGCGACGCTGCTGCTCGACGATGTCGAGTTGCCCGTCACGGTGCGGCTGCGCGGCCACTTCCAGCCCATCGACGGCTACTACCACTGGTACGGAAGGGTTTCCGCCAGCGACCGGGTTTCCGAGCTGGCCGGTGGCAGAAAGAAGAAGGTCGAGATCAGGACCGAGCAGGGCACCGCGAGCGGCGAACTGTCCGACCCCGACCCGTGGGACCGGTACCGGATCATGGGCACGAGCACCCCGCCGTTCACGGTGCCGACCGCGCTGGACCAACTGGAGGACACCGACCATCCAGCGCAAATTTCCCATTAACAACTGGGAACCGAGTTAACGGCCGCTGCGCCAGAGCGGACATGGGAATCCGACACATTCCGCGCATCGCATTGCTCGCCGGACTGCTGACCATCGCGGGCTGCGGCGCGACAAGCCAGCAAGCGGGAACGCCGAGCGCTGTGACGCCCTCCCACAGCGCGGAGACTTCGGCCTCCCCGGCTTCCCCTGCCACGACGACCGAGCCCACCGAATCGCCTGAGCCGACGGACTCACCTGCCGAGCCGACCGGCTCCGCGCCGGAAGGCGACCCGCCGGGGACGCGGTGCCCGAACGTGGTGATCACCGCGGCCGAGGTTCCCGCCGACGTCTACGTCAGGGCGGGCACCGTCGACTGCGCGAGCGCCACGCAGTCGATGCAGGACTACTTCACGAAACTCAAGAACGGCGAGGGACCCGGCGCGGGCGGCAACGGCCCGGTGACCGTGGGCGAATGGACCTGCGCCAGCGGTACGGCGACCGATCCGTGGAGCCGCTGCTCGACCGACGACGGCAGGGAAATCGAGGCCGTGCTCTGGGAGTAGACGGTCCGGGAAAGAGGGTCAGCGCGAGAACGGGGCTCCGATCCGCCAGGGGCGGGCTCGGAGCCCCTTCACTCGTCGTCAGGAACCGACGGAGAAACCGACCTTGCGGGTGTCCGACGGCGCGATCTCGACATAGGCGATGCGACCGGAAGGCACCAGGAACGTGCGGCCCTTCTCGTCGGTGAGCCGGAAGAGGCCGTCCTCGGCACCGAGCGCCTCCGCGACCAGCTTCTCGACCTCCTCAGGCGACTGGCCACTGGACACCACGAGCTCCCGCGGGGTGTCCTTGATGCCGATCTTGACCTCCACGTGCAACCTCCGCCTGGTTATCCGGGTCTGTTCGAGTCAAGGCTAACCGAGACCGAGCACCTGCATCCGCTTGGTGTGGCCCTGCTGAAGCCTTCTGAACAACGCGGCGATGCCGGAAAGGTCGCCGGTGCCCGCCACGATCAGCTCCGCGAGCCCGTCCCGCTCGGCCACGATGTACTGGGCCTGCGTCAACGCCTCCCCCAGCAGCCTCCGGCCCCACAGCGCCAGCCGGTCGCGCTGGGTCGAGTCTGCCGCGATGGCCGCGGCGACTTCGCGCTCGGCGAACGCGGAGTGGCCGGTGTCGTCGAGCACGACGAGTACGAGCTGCCTGGTCTCCTCGTCGAGCAGTTGCGCGAGTTCGCGATAGAGATCAGCGGCGAGACTATCCACAACGTATGCCTTGACCAGCGATTCCAGCCAGGACTTCGGGGCGGTCGAGGTCTGGAAGGCGTCGATGTGCGACTGGAACGGCGCCATCGCCTCCTCGACGGAGATCCCGTACCCGGCGAGATGCCGCTCCAGGAGCGCGTAATGCCCGATTTCCGCCGCCGCCATCGACGCGAGCGCCGCCCTTCCCGGCAGCGTCGGCGCCGTGCGCGCGTCCTCAGCGAGCCGGTCGAACGCCGAGAGCTCGCCGTAGGCGAGCACCCCCAGCAGGTCAGCTACGCCAGGTCTGATCTGTGCCTTCGGCTCACTCACGGGTTCACCGTAGTTGAGTACGCCCGCTCGCAGAACGGCGCCGACCACCCAACCGGTCGAGCTTGCCCTCGCCGAGGTGGCGAGACAAACGACACGTGACCCAGTGCGAGCACGGTCACCAACCAAGCAGGTAGACAAGGTACACTTCGGACTGATAGTGAAGTTGCCACCGCATTGTGCGTCGCCGCATTCCGGCGAGAACGCACTACGGTCAACACACAGTGTGCGTGCACGCCTCGGCGGCATTCCCACGCGTGAGAGGTTCCGCGTGATCACCGTGAGCAGCGTGATCAGCCCCAAGCGAACCCCGTTCCGCGTGGTCGAGTGTCGCGGAATACCTGGCCGTGCGCGCTGGTATGAGAGAGGCGATCAGACATCGACCAGAACGACAGCACCACCGAGACCATCGAAAACACGGTAAGCGCCGGCACCGATCCGGTCGCACTGGAACACAGCGAGTCCGGGCAACCGGGAGTCGACACCTCACATCCGCTGACGGCAGGCTCCGACGCCGAGGCCCAGCGGGAAAACCCCACTTTCGCCGAATTCGGCGTCCACCCGGACATTGTTCGCGCGCTGGACGACGCCGGAATCAAGCGCACCTTCGCCATTCAGGCACTGACGCTGCCGCTCGCGATCGCCGGTGACGACGTCATCGGCCAGGCCCGCACCGGCATGGGCAAGACGCTGGGATTCGGCGTTCCGCTGCTACAGCGGGTCGAACTGCCAGGCGACGGAACTCCCCAGGCGCTCGTCGTGGTACCGACGCGGGAACTGTGTCTCCAGGTCGCACACGACCTCACCGACGCTGGCAAGCACCTCGGCGTCCGGCTCGCCGCCATCTACGGCGGGCGCCCCTACGAACCGCAGATCGCCACGTTGCGCAAGGGCGTAGACGTGGTCATCGGCACCCCCGGCAGGCTGCTCGACCTCGCCGAACAGCGGCACCTCGTGCTCGGCAAGGTCAAGACGCTCGTACTCGACGAAGCCGACGAAATGCTCGACCTCGGCTTCCTTCCCGACATCGAGCGCATCCTCAGAATGGTTCCCGAGAAGCGGCAGACGATGCTGTTCTCGGCCACCATGCCGGGGCCGATCATCACGCTGGCCAGGACGTTCCTGACCCAGCCGACCCACATCAGGGCCGAGGAGAACGACGCTGGGGCCGTGCACGAGCGAACGGCGCAGTTCGTCTACCGGGCCCACTCGCTGGACAAGCCCGAACTCGTCGCCAAGGTGCTCCAGGCCGCCGATCGCGGGCTGACCATGGTCTTCGCCCGCACCAAGCGCACGGCGCAGAAGGTGGCCGACGACCTCACCGAGCGCGGGTTCGCTGCCGCCGCTGTGCACGGCGACCTCGGCCAGGGTGCCCGTGAGCAGGCGTTGCGAGCCTTCCGGTCCGGCAAGGTCGACGTGCTCGTCGCCACCGACGTCGCCGCTCGCGGTATCGACGTCGAGAACGTCACGCACGTGGTGAACTACCAGACTCCCGAGGACGAGAAGACCTACGTCCACCGCATCGGCCGCACCGGCAGGGCAGGCAAGACGGGTGTCGCGATCACGTTCGTCGACTGGGACGAGATCCCCCGCTGGAAGCTGATCTCCGACGAACTGGGGCTCGACGCGACCGACCCGGTCGAGACGTACTCCACGTCGAAGCACCTCTTCGAAGACCTCGACATTCCCGAGGACGCGACGGGGCGGTTGCCGATGTCGAAGCGGACGCGGGCCGGTCTCGCGGCCGAAGAGGAAGAAGACCTCGGCGGCAAGCGCCGCCGTAACGGCGGTACCCCGTCCTCGCGCGGAACTGCCAAGCGGTCGAGCAAGCCCCGCAAGCGCACCCGCGGCGGAGTCGACGCCGGGTCCGAACCGGGCGAGGCGGAACCGGCCTCCGAGGCGAACGCACGCCCACGGCGGCGGCGCACGAGGAGCGGGAACAAGCCCGCAGGCGAGGCGCAGGCCACGACCGGTGACAAGCAGGAAACCGTCAGCGGTGAAGGTGCCGAACGGCCCGCGCGGCGCCGCCGTCGCCGCCGCTCGGGGCAGGGGGTGCCCAACACGACCGACACGCAGGCGAGGGCAGACTGAGCACGTGAACACCTCCTCCGGCCGGCATCGCAAGCAGGACACCGGCGACGTCCCGCCCGTGCTCGCTCCCGGTACGGAGGACGTGCTCGCGCCAGTGGGTCAGGGCGTGCCCGGTGACCACGCGGCCGACGCGAACATCACGGACACCGAGCACGGCAGTGACAGCCCGGACGACCCGGACGGTCCCGGCCACGCGGAGGGCGGTGCCGGGCGGCTGAGCGCCCACCGGCACCGCCCCGCCCGGCGTGGAGTGGGTGGCGAGCGTGCCGGAGGCAACGGGCGCCGGTCACCGTGGAACCGCCGTGGCGACCGGATCGCCGTCGCGTTGATCGCGGTGGTGAGTCTCACCACGGGCCTGCTGATCTGGGCGTTCAGTGACAATCGCGCCACCAGCCAGGAAGTCGCGGGGCCCGCGCCCGCGCTGCCTCCCGCTCCCGGCGAGGTGCCCGCGCAGCTCGCTGAGATCTGGCGAGCGGACAGCCAGGACACGCCCCTTCCCGTCGCCGAACAGAACTCCGTGATCACCGCGAGCGGAGGCGAGGTGGCCGGCCGCGATCCGCTGACGGGGGAAATCCGCTGGCGCTACGCAAGGGACCTTCAGCTGTGCACGGTGTCCGGGTCGTGGGACAGGGTGCTCGCCGTGTACCGCAAGGACGCCGGCTGTAGCGAGGTCACCCAACTCGACGCCGACAGCGGCAAGCGAACGGCCCAGCGCAACGGGGACGCCGAGCTCGGCACCCGGCTGGTCGGCGATGGCGACCACGTCACGACGACCGGAAAGCACCTGCTCAACACCTGGCGCAGCGACCTGGTGAAGAGCATGGAGTACGGCCAGGTCTACGCGCCGCAGAACCCGGAAAAGCAACCACGGACCGGGTGCGTCTACAGCTCGGTCGCCGCGGCGGCGGGCAAGGTCGGTGTCATCGAGCGCTGCGAGAACGACGGCGAGACGGCCTCGACGTCACCGGCAGCCGAACAGCCCGCCGCGGGGGACCGGCTCACCGTCCTCAAGGCAGCGAGTGAGGAAGCCGACGAGCCGGAGGAACTGTTCAGCACCCTGCTGCCCGGGGCGCAGGGTGTGCTCGTCGCGATGTCGGCCGATCACTCGGCCGTCGCGATGCCCGACGCCAACCAGCTCGCCGTCTTCGACGGTGACGGCAACGTCAGTGCCACCTACCCCCTCGACCTGCCGGCGCCCGACCTCGCGCGGCAGCCGCCCCAGGGTGTCGCTCCGACCTCGGAAGGGGTCCGCAACCTCTACTGGTTCACCGGTTCTCGCACGGTCGCGCTGGCAAGGAACGATCTCGCACCACAATGGACACTTGAGGACAGTCTCGGCCCGGGAACCCTGTTCGCTGGGCAATACGTGGTTCCCATCGCGGGCGGCCTCGCGGTACTCGACGAGCGGACCGGAGCCACGATCCGCACCATCGGGGTCGACCGGCAGGGTTACACCGGGCCGGTGGAGCTGGCCTCGGCGGGTCCGGTGCTGCTGGAACAACGTGGCGACACCGTGGTGGCCTTGCGATGAGCGAGGCGCCGGGCTGAGGTTGCCAGGCCCCGGCCCTGGCAGACTGCCGCCGAGCAGGCGGCTCGCGCGCCGAACACGGAGAATTCCGTGGCGCTACCGGAAGTCCTGCTCACCGAGCGGCATCGCGGGTCGCGATCAGGCCCACCAGAAGAACCACAACACCGAGGCGGCGACACCGGCGACGGCGACACCGGCCGCCGCCGCTTTCGCGCCGCTGTGCCGGTCGGCGAAGCGTTGCGCCGCGACACCGGCGACGGCGCCGGCGACATGTCCCAGCAGCGGCCACAGGCCGGGGCCGACCGCGCCGGTGACCCAGCCGAGTACGACGGCACCGAACACCGCGAGCGCGAGGATGACGAGCCCGGCTGCCAGTGAGCCGGTGACGCCGCGCCACAGCCTTCCGGCCCTCGGGTTGCCCTCCCCGCGAGGCGGCCGCCCCGCGTTCAGCCCGGCCGTGTCGAGTTCCGTCGTGTCAGACCCGGGCATGTCACTCCGTCTGTCGTGTGCGTGCTCAAGGAGCCAGCAGATCCCATGATCGCGCCGCCGGGGCCGCCTGCTGGCCTTCGGCGCAACTTGGCCTCAGGTCGCACCACGAGCAGCGCCTTCCGGTTCGCGCGGGAAACAACTCGTCCGCGTTTCCGTGTGCTGTCAGGGTATCCGTCGCGACCTGAAGTTCGGCTGCGGTCTCACCGGCTCGGGTGAGTTGCCTGCGCAGACTGTCCTCGGTGTGCTCGGCCGAGGCGACGGCGCCCGTTGGCAAGTGATGCAGTTCGACGCGGTGGCACGGGCGGCGCAGGGTGCGGGCGGCCGCGACGGCGTACATGGCGAGCGCCTGCGAGCCGCGTGCCTCGTATTCGTCGGGCTCGCGCTTGCCGGTCTTGTAGTCGATGATCACGAGTTCGCCGCCACGCTCGTCGATGCGGTCGGCCCTTCCCTCGACGATGAGCGACGGAGGCCCCTCGTCGGTGCTGACCGGCGCGGAAACCCACCTTTCGAGGCCGACCGGTTCGACCGCGACGTCGCTGCGCTCGACGTAGTCGCTCACCCACTGCTTGGCGCGTTCGCGGTAGCGGGCCGCCTGCCGCTCGTCGAGGAAGCCCGAGTCGTTCCATTGCTCCCCGACCAGCGCCGCTGCCCTCGCAGGAGTGCGGCGGCCGGCCGGCAGATCGAACAGCGCACGCAGCGCGTTGTGGACAACGGCGCCGAGCGTGCTGTGTGCCCACGGACCCGTCCGCTGCGGCGGGGGCCGGTCGAGATACGTCATGCGGTACCGACGCGGACAGTCGTCGAAGGTGGCGAGCCTCGCCGGCGTCACCTTGGTCAGCCGCTTCGGCTCGACCCCGAAGTCGAAACCCAGTTGCGCCACGCACATCACCTCGGACACAGGGTAGGCGAGGCCACCGACACCTTTTCCGGCCCGGGTCGAAGCAAGGGAGCTTTGCTATCGCCAAACGGCAGCAAAGCTCCCCCGCTATCGCTCTCGCCGCTCAGCCCGCGAAGACCGGCACGCCCGACGAACGGGCGACCAGCTCCTCGAA
Organism: Prauserella marina; assembly: GCF_002240355.1. Lineage (GTDB taxonomy): Bacteria > Actinomycetota > Actinomycetes > Mycobacteriales > Pseudonocardiaceae > Prauserella_A > Prauserella_A marina. The sequence goes on along the minus strand of NZ_CP016353.1, from coordinate 947,412 downwards.
CTCCTCTGGCTCCGTCGTCTCCTGGCCGATCGCGATGCTCTTGTTCGTGCCGTGATAGTCGCTGGACCCCGTGCGCACCAGGTCCAGTTCCTTGGCGAGATCCCGCAGCCTCGCCCTCGTCTCCTCGTCGTGGTTGGGGTGGTCGACCTCGATACCCGTCAGGCCGCGCGCCGCGAGTGCGGTGATCACCTCCGGCGTCACCGTCGGCCCCCTCGTGATCGCGAACGGATGTGCGAGCACGGTCACTCCGCCGGCCGCGCTGATCATGTCGATGGCTTCCTCGACGGGAGTGTCCGTCCTGGCCAGGTAATACCCGCGCCCGTTGCCGAGAAAGCTGGCGAACGCCTCGTCCACCGTGCTGACCACCCCGGCCCTCACCAGCGCCTGCGCCAGATGCGGGCGGCCCGCCGGTGCGTCGTCGGCGAGCAGGCCGAGTATCTCGTCGGCGTCGACGGGCAGCCCGTCCTCCGCCATCCGCACCGCCATCGCACGCAACCGCGCCCTCCGCTGCGCGCGCAGTCGCCGCTGCTCCTCGACGATCGCGGGCGAGGTCGGGTCGAAAAGGTAGGCCAGCATGTGCACGCTCACCTTCCGCCCGTACGCGTCAACCGACTCGCAAGACAACTCGGCGCCGGGAACCAGCCGCAGGCCTTTCGGCAGCGCGGCGGCGGCCTCCCGCCATCCGGCCGTCGTGTCGTGGTCGGTCAGAGCCAGCACGTCGAGACCGGCCTCCGCCGCCACGGCGACGAGTTCAGCCGGGGTGTCGGTGCCGTCCGAGACGTTCGAGTGGGTATGCAGGTCGATGCGCACACAGGCCATTGTCCTGCGGCGGCGGCGACGGGCTCAGCCGACCATCCGTTTCTTGCCTCGCGCCGCCCGCTGCGCCTTGATCATCGAGAACCGCTCCGCCTGCTTCTGCTTGTCTCCGAAGACCAGGTCCGAAATGGTGTCGTAGAACTCTTCGGGGCGCGGCAGGTACTCGATGCGGTTCAGCGCCTGGATCTGCCCCGCCGACTCGACGACCGTCGTGCCGTACCCGAGCATGCGGCCCCAGAAGGTGCGCTCGTAGGTGAGGTCGGTGACCTTGGTGATGGGCATCATCAGCACCTTGGTCGTCCACACACCCGTGGTCATGATGAACCGCTTGTCGGTGACGACGAGCCGTTCGACCCACCACTCGATGACCTTGTATGCGAAGCGCAGCACGACGACCAGCGCGAGATACCAGAGGATGTTCTGCACGATCCACATCGCCGGCGGCAGGATGTAGGACACCATCACGCAAATGGCGATGAGGGCAAGGGCCTCGAACATGTCCCAGGCCAGACAGGACCAATGCCGTCTGATCCGGATTACTCGTCGCTCGGTTTCGAGGAGGTACTCGTCTGGGTCGCGCGGCGCGAACATATAGGAAGACTAGCGCCGAATCAGCTGAATATGTTGCTCACGAAGGTGATCACAGCTTCGGCAGCCTCCCGCAGGAAGCCGATCACGTTGTTGACGAGGCCCGCTGCGTTGCCTGGCTGGGCGATCACGAAGAACAAGATCAACGCGAGGGCAGCGAGTCCCGCAAGCTTTTTCGCGTTCACGGCGATCAATCCCGTCTCTCGATTGCAGACCTGATGGCAAGGTGCCACTAAGTTTGTACCGCACTGCGCAGTGTTACGGGAGGAAAGTCCTGCGCTTGGGTCAGTAGGCTGCGCAAATCGGTCTAGTTGACTACAGAGCGTGAAAAATTGGAGGCCACATGCACATGGAACGGTGTGTCGGAGGCCTCGTTCACGACGAGGCCGGTCGGCTCCTGTTGATCAAAAGGCGGAACGAACCGGCACGCGGAAAGTGGTCGCTTCCGGGAGGCAGGGTCGAGCGCGGCGAGACCGACGCCGCCGCCGTCGTGCGGGAAGTGCTGGAGGAAACCGGTCTGCACGTGGAGCCGGGTGAGCTGGTCGGCGACCTCGTCATCGGCAGCTACGAGATCTTCGACTACCGCTGCACGGTGCGCGGTGGCGAACTCGCCGCGGGAGACGACGCCGAAGACGCGCTCTGGATCGACGCGGCCGGATTCGCCGTTCTGGAGGACAGGGGTGCACTCTCTGATGGGTTGGCCGACACACTGCGTGACTGGAGTGCTCTTCCACACTCCTAACCCTTGACCCGGGTGGCCTGCCCTGCCCAGTCACGTTCCCTCAATTGGAACTTCTGGATCTTGCCCGTCGAGGTCTTCGGCAGCTCGGCGACGAACTCGACGACCTCGGGAACCTTGTACCCGGCTATCAGTCCACGAACGTGGCCCAGCAACTCCTCCTCCGTGGTCCCCGCACTTTCGGGGTCCTTTCTCAGCACGACGTACGCCTTGGGACGCTCACCCCACTTCTCGTGCGGGACGCCGACGACGGCGACCTCCAGCACGGCGGGGTGCGAGTCGAGCGCGGCCTCCACCTCGATGGTCGAGATGTTCTCCCCTCCCGACACGATGATGTCCTTCGCTCTGTCCCTCAGTTCGATGTAGCCGTCGGGATGCCACACGCCGAGGTCACCCGAGTGAAACCAGCCGCCCCTGAACGCGTGCGCGGTCGCCTCGGGGTCGCCGAAGTAGCCAGACATCACGTTGTTGCCGCGCATGACGACCTCGCCCATCGTGACGCCGTCCCTCGGCACGTCGGTCATGTCGTCGGCGACGACCCTCACCCCGTCGGTGACGACCATGCCGACCCCCTGCCTCGCCAGCAGCCCGCTGCGCTCCTCGACGTCGAGCCTGAGCCAGCCGTCCTGCCACTCGCACACGGTGTAGGGCCCGTAGGTCTCGGTGAGTCCGTACACGTGAACCAGCCGGGCGCCAAGCGCCGACATCCGCTTGATGACGGTCGGGCTCGGCGGGGCACCCGCCGTCGTCACGACGACCTCACGGGAAAGCGGGTGAGCGCCGTCGTGGTTGGCGATCGTGTTGAGCACCGTGGGCGCCCCGTTGAGGTGGGTGACGCCTTCCTCGTCAAGCAGGCGCCAGATCTCGCCCGCGTCGATCGCGCGTAGGCACACGTGCGTGCCACCGGCCGCCGTGACCGCCCACGGGGTGCACCAGCCGTTGCAATGGAACATCGGCAGCGTCCACAGATATCGCGAACCTGGGCTGTGCGCCGAGTGGATGACCTCGGCGAGCGAGTTCAAGTAGGCGCCCCTGTGGTGGTACATCACACCCTTCGGCCTGCCCGTCGTGCCCGAGGTGTAGTTGATGGAGATGGTGGAGCGTTCGTCGGCGACGGTCCACGGGAGCGGTTCGTCACCGCCGAGGGCGAGCAGACCGGCGTAGGAGATCCCGCCGACGGCCGGGTCGGGCGCGACCCCTGTCGCGGGATCGGTGACGGTCACGATCTCGGTCACCGGCGAGCGCTCCGGCAGCGAGCGGTGCAGCGCCGAGTCGACGACGAGCACCTTGGCCCCCGAGTGTTCGAGGATGTAGCGGATCTCGGCCGGAGCCAGCCTCGTGTTGATCGCGACGAGCACCCCGCCGGCCAGCGGAACGGCGAAGTGCGCGACAAGCATCTCCGGGATGTTGGGCAGCAGGTACGCCACCCGGTCGCCGGGCCCGACTCCCGCCGCCCTCAGCCCGTGAGCGACCCTGGTGACCTCGTCGGCGAACTCGCGGTAGCTCACCTTCCGGTCGCCGTAGGAGATCGCGACCTTGTCGGCGAACACCTCGGCCGAGCGTTCGAGGAACGCCAGCGGGGTCAGCGGCGTGTACCAGGTGTCGTCGGCGGCGCCCATTCACACATCCTTCTCGATCGGGGACGCCGGTCACAAGACTCGCGAGTCGAACGAAAGGCGGAAAACGCTACCCGGCGAGCCAGGTCATCCGCTGCCCGTGCGCTCCCGCGAGCGCCAGCGCCTGCCCCTGCGCCGTACCGCCATCCCACTTGGCGACGCCCAGGGTCGCCTGCGCGGTCCGCGCGAAGGCGAGTTCGTCCCTTCCCGGGAGGACGTGCGAGAGCCCGACCTCGTAGCCGTCCAGCATGACCCACCACAGTGGACGGTCGGAGGCGAGTCGCGCGAGCGCCGAGACGAAGTCCTGCCTACGCTGAACGGAGAAGTAGGCGAGCAGGTGACTGGTGAAGACGACGAGCGGCAGTTCGGCGGGAACGCGCGCCGCTGCCCTCGCCAGGTCGTCGACCGCGTCCCCCTCGACCAGTTCGGGCACGTCCTTGCGCTGCGCGGCTGCCGCCGTACGCAACAACCGGATGCGATCGGGCTGATCGGCCCACACACACGCTTCGAGCCAGGCCAGTTCGTCCTCGTCGGCGGCGTCGACGGGCGAGCGGTCGAGTCCCACCTTGGCGCCGACGGTCAGTTTCTTGGGCACCTTGGGGGTTACGGCGCCCTCGCCGAGTTCCAGCGCGCAGTGAAGGCCGACGGGTGTCTTGGCAGGTCCGGCGGTGATCTGCTCACCACCATCGCACTGGTACTGGTAGGAGAACCGGTCCAGGCCAAGCAAAAGCCCGGCGCTACAGCCCACTTCGAGGAGGCCGACCTTGCCGCGCGCCTGTTTGGCGACCATCGCGATCGCCGGGTACAGCACGGCCGCCCTGCGGACCTCGTTGGTCTGCGTGAACCGGCTCCCGACGAGATCACGAACCTTGTCCGCCCGTTCGAGCAGAAACTCGCGGAACAGCGGCCAGGTCTGGCTGTCGACGCCGTCGAAACCGCCGAGTGAGGGGTAATACCGCGACAACGGGTGGATGGGATCGGCCTGCACGAGCCGGTGTGCCGCGGCGAGCAGCAGCGTCGGATGTGCCTCTTCCCCTTGCGCCGCCGTCAGCAGCGAGGCGACCTCGTCGTCGTCGGCGGCTTGGGCGGCCAGATGCTCGTACAGCGGCGAAACACCGTTCGCGTCGTGTTCGGCGAACCGGCGAAGCCGGTGTTTGATCGTGTCGAGATCACTCATGGGGCACCGGGCGCCCTGGTTGTTCCCCGCCGCGTCTCTCGCCGTAGGAACGCTTGGGAACCATCACTTTCCTCCGGAACGTGCACACGATGAGACCGTCCTGCTTGTAACCGCGGGTCTCGACGTAGACCACTCCCCGATCGTCCTTCGACGTCGACGGCGTCTTGTCGAGCACTTCCGTCTCACCGTAGATGGTGTCGCCGTGGAACGTCGGTTTGACGTGTTTCAGCGACTCGACTTCGAGGTTGGCGATGGCCTTGCCCGATACGTCGGGAACCGACATTCCCAGCAGCAGCGAATAGATGTAGTTGCCGACGACCACGTTCTTGCCGAAGTCCGTCGTCTCCCCCGCGTAATGCGCGTCGAGATGCAACGGGTGGTGATTCATGGTCAGCAGGCAGAACAGATGGTCGTCGTATTCGGTGACCGTCTTTCCCGGCCAGTGCTTGTAGACCGCGCCGACATCGAACTCCTCGAAGTATCGTCCGAACTGCACGTCTGGACCTCCTCGCGGTAACGTCACACCGCCCTGCGGCGACGTTGGGTGATGTTGAGGAGTACCCTTGACCATTGGTGCTCGGCACGTCAACGCGAGCAACACCACCCGCCGACCCGAGGAGGTGAGGACGCAGATGAGTAGTGGCGATAGTCCGCTCCCTAGTTCAGCCGGCGTCCCCTCGATCGTGGTCGGTATTCCGCACCACCTCTGAGGCACGGCCTACCGCATATCGGCGGGGCGCTGGCAGTGCCGAGCGGATCGGAATCCGCCGGCGCGTAGTCATCCTTCACGCGTCACAGCCAGGAGATGGTCATGCCTGCCATTCGCCCGCTCGGCGGTTTGCGCGGCCGAGGCCGCGCGAACAGCCGCACGGCCAGCGCCGTCACCCCCGTCCCCGTCCCGCTCTCGGCCTATGTCGTCGACTGCGGGATGTACATCGACGGTGTGCGGCAGCAGGGCGAACGCACGCCGGCCGAGGCCATCAGCGAGGTCAGGAAACGCGGCGAGGGTTTCGTGTGGATCGGCCTTCACCAGCCGGACGCCGAGCAGATCCAGGACATCGCCGACCTCTTCGGACTGCACGAGCTGGCGGTCGAGGACGCGGTGCACGCGCACCAGCGCCCGAAGCTCGAACGCTACGACGACACGTTGTTCATGGTGTTCCGCACGGTGCGCTACGTGGAGCACCAGTCGCCGACGACGGCCAACGAGATCGTCGAATCCGGTGAGCTGATGGCGTTTCTCGGCACGGACTTCATCATCACCGTCCGGCACGGAAACCACGCGGGCCTCGCGCATCTCCGCAGAGAACTGGACAGCGACCCCGAACGGCTCACGCCGGGCCCCGCTTCCGTGCTGCACGCCATCGCCGACCACGTCGTCGACCACTTCCTCGAAGTAACGGACAAGATCGAGGACGACATCGACGAGATGGAAACCGAGGTGTTCGCGCCGAGGACCGCGGTCACCTCGGAGCAGATCTACCTGATGAAGCGCGAGGTGCTCGAACTGCGCCGTGCGGTGTCGCCGCTGACGACACCATTGCGGCGCCTTTCCGAGGGCTACACCCGGCTGGTGCCCGACGAGGTCCGCTCCTACTTCCGCAACGTGCACGACCACGTGACGACGGTGGCCGAACGCGTCGAGTCGTTCGACGAACTGCTCACGACGCTCGTCGACGCCACGCTGGCGAAAATCACGCTCCAGCAGAGCGCCGACATGCGCAAGATCACCGCGTGGGCGGCGATCATCGCCGTTCCCACCGCGCTCGCCGGCATCTACGGCATGAACTTCGATTACATGCCAGAGCTGCATTCGCGCTACGGCTATCCGATGATCGTCGCGGTCATCCTCCTCGTCTGTTTGCTGCTGTACCGAATATTCCGGAAGAACCGCTGGCTCTGAGAGCCCGCTCGCCACCCCTTCCCGAATCTTCGATTTTCGTCCAGGAGTCCCCATGTCCCGCATGCTGACCAACCTGAAGTTCTGGGCACTGACCGCCGCCGTCGTCTGGATCGTGGCCGTGGTCGCCGTCATCGCGACAAACCCCGAGTACGCGCTCGGACCGCAGTAACGACCGGGTCGGGCGAGCCGGCCAGGCTTAGGCTTGGCTGATGCCGAGGGCACTTGTCGTCGCCGACGAGGTCGAGGAGCGGTTGTGGACCGGGTGCGGTCCCCTCCCCTCCGTCGACCTCGTGCTCGCGGCAGGTGATCTGCCGTTCGACTACCTCGACCATCTCGCGGGATCGCTCGACTGCCCGCTCGTGTTCGTGCCCGGCAACCACGATCCCGATCTGAGCGGCTTCACACGGTTTCGCGGACTGACGCTGCGCGCCGGATTTCCCGTCACCTGGCCGGGTCCCCTTGGCGGCGGCAACGCCGATGCTCGCGTCGTCGACGTCGCCGGCATCCGCGTCGCCGGTCTCGGTGGTTCTCCGCGCTACCGGCCTGGCCCCAATCAGTGGACGCAGCGGCAGCAGGCCCGCAGGGCTCGCACGCTCGTGCGCAAGGCGCTGTGGAAAGGCTTGCGGGCGGGCAGTCTCTCACCGAGAGTCGACGTGTTGCTGTGTCACGCACCGCCGCGAGGCGTTGGCGACCGGCCGGATCCCGCACACCAGGGATTCGACTGCCTGCACCGCACGGTGCGCAGGCTCAGGCCGAGATGGCTGCTGCACGGCCACATCCATCCGCACGGCGAGCGGGTCGCCGAGCACCGGATGGGGCCGACCAGGGTGCGCAACGTCGTGGGAGCGCACATCGTTGAGCTTGGTCCCCGCGATCAGGAACCGACACGCTGAGGAGCCACGGTGAACAGTCGAGACACCGGCTTTCCCAGGGCCGACGCCGAACACGATTTCCTCAGGGCGCGACGGAGGCAGGTGTTGTCGCGGCTGTCGAACTGGCTCAGGCGCGAACCCGACGACGTCAACATCATGCTGCCCTTCGACGAGGTGATCGAAGCGCTCGGCTGGGAGGGTGAGCGACGGATCGGGCTGAGGGTGATCCGGCTCGACTCCATCGTCGGCAGCGTGAACAGGGGAAGAGATTTCGACAGGCGGTTCCGGCCGACGTCGGGAAGGGTGCGGCAGCGGTGGGAGCGGCTCGCGCTGGCGAGCAGGCGAGGCGAGGCCATCCCGCCCATCGAGGTGTACCGCGTGGGTGAACTGCATTTCGTCGCCGACGGCCATCACAGGGTCTCGGTGGCGCACGCGCTCGGTCTCGACACGATCGAGGCGTACGTGACGCGGGTGACCACGAAGCTCGACGCGGGCGGCATCCGGTACCGCGGCGACCTGATGATCAAGGACTATCGCAGGCTGTTTCTCGAAAGAGTGCCGCTTGCCGGTGAGGCCCGCGCCGCCGTCGTTGTGTCGGATCCGTGGGACTACGCGGAACTCGGCGAGCACATCGAGGCGTGGGGATTCCGGCTGATGCAGGACGAGGGCGGCTTCCTCGACAGGGCGACGATCGCGGCGCGCTGGTACGAGTCGGAATACGTGCCGGTGGTGGCGATGCTGCGCCAGGCGGACCTGGTGGGCACGCGCACGGAGGCGGAAACGTACCTGTGGGTCGCCGGCGAGCGCTACCGGTTGATCAGGACGCACCGCTGGGACGACGAGGTCATCGAAACCCTGCGGGCCCAGCGCTAGGCCGACGCCTTCGTGCCGGACAAGGCGAATGTCGCCCCCAGCTCGCCGGACGGCGATACCGCTGCGCGGCCATGCGGTCAGCGGTGCCGCCCGCGACTGATGATGTTCAGAACATCGACGCATGCGAAGAGCCGGTTGGTCTGTTTGCCGGTCACCTCGCGAAGGATTCCGTATTCCACCAGGTTGCCTATCGCGTTATTGGCCGCCTGGAAGGTCTTGCCGGTCAGCCGACGCGCGGTCGGCACATCGATAACCGGATATCCGATCAAACCTTCCACGATCTGCAATGCAGATCCTCGAACATTATCGCCCCTCAACCTGCCGATCGTTTTTTCCCGAAATTCAAGCAGCTCCGAAATTGTCTGAACACCTTCTTCGGCCTGCTCCAGGACGGCAGTCGAGAAAAATTCGATCCACACATCGAACCGGCCTGTCTTCGACACCGCCAGCAAACCATCGATATAGTCGTCGCGGCGACGTTCCAGCCAAGGCGAAATGTTCAGCACCGGCATCTTCAGCACGCCATCCTCCAGCAGCTGCAGCACTGCCACAAGCCGCCCCAAACGACCATTTCCATCGTTGAAAGGATGCAGCGTCTCGAACTGGTAATGGGCAAGCGCCATCCGCACGACCACCGGGACACGAGAGTTCGTATTCAACCATTTTTCCCACGAGGAGACCCCATCCTCCAAGTACTGGCCAGGCGGCGGCGGCACAAACCTGGCGCGCGAGATGTCACCACCTCTCGAACCCACGTAGACCTGCTTCTTGCGGAGATCACCCGCCTCATAGGTGTCGCCCGCGGTTTCCCTGACGATGATCTTCTGCAGCCGACCTAGAACACCTCTACTTATCGGGCGAGTTTTCAACAACTCAGGAGCGACCTCGACGGCACGCACGAAATTCTGAATCTCCCGCTGCGGCGCAGACATCTGACTCTCTTCCAGAAAGTCTGCTTCGAGGACCTCGTCGTAGGCCGCATAGGTTCCTTCCAGCGCCGACGTACTGACCGCTTCCCGCCGGATGATCGGCCGCAACAGAAGGCCGGGATTCGGCAGTTGCGCCATGGCCTGGTCAAGCCGAGCCACGGCCATGGCAGCCCGCGTCGAGACATCGAGACTCGCGAGGCCGAGCCGGGGCTCATTCGGCAGCGCATCCGGCACGAAGGCCCAGTACCGAGTGGCCTCCCCACTCATGCCGGACGGCGGCAACGCAATGGGCACCAACTGTCCGACGGGAGACTCCCCAAGAGCGTCCAGATCCATGGTTAAAGTTTAGGGCCTGATACTTGAACACTGCCAGGTAGCATTAAAGTTTCAGGGCCAAAACTTGAATCACAACGGGTCGCACTCAAGCGAACTTCAATCAGACCTACGGCGATTCAAGTTTCTGGCCCGAAACTTGAATCCTCTACGTAGTTTCCGACTACCTGGAGTCACGACTGTGGAGCCTCGCGTCGTAGTCTCCTGCGCTCGATGGCATCCGGATGATGCCTGGCCAGCACGATGATCCCGGTGACGGCGACGGCGCCGCACACCACGAGCGTGGTCAGGAAATCAGAGCCCGTGACACCCGACGCCTCGCCGAGCACCGAGAATCCGATCGCGGTCGCCACGGCGGGGTTGACCATGGTCTGCGCGCCGACGACGACGTCGGGCGGGCCGCTCGCGTAGCCGAGCTGGATCAGCCACGACCCCGCGAGGAACGCGAGAACGAGCCCGGCGAGCGACACCACGGGAAGCTGGCTCAGCCCCTCCATCCTCACCGTGTAGGTCACGTCCCTCACCAGCACCGCGACCAGCCCGTACGCCGCGCCCGCCGCCATGGCCAGCGCCACGCAGCGCACGATGCCGTGACCGACGGCGGCGAGCAGGCACAGCAACGCCATGCCGAGCCCGACGTACTGCGCGGCGGCGAGCACCGACCTGGCCGGTATCTCCCTCTCGATGGACTCCCCTGCCGTGCGGGAGACGAACAACGCGATGGCCGCCGTGGTCGCGGCGACGGCGATCCAGCCGGCCACGTCGAGTTCCCGCGCGTTGAGCAACGCGACCATGGGCAGCGCGAGCACCACGATGGGGGCGACCACGGTCACCGGAGCGAAGGTGAGCGCCGCGATCTGGAGTACGGCGCAGGCGAACAGCACGCCGAAACCGCGCAACCACGCGGGATTGCGCACGAGCCTGCCGAGCTTGCGCAAGGTCAGCTTGCTTTCCGCCGTTTCGGCCCTGACTCCCGCGTGCTGCAACTGCGCGCCGATCGCGCTACAGACCGCCCCGAGAACCGCACAGACGATGGCTACGAGAATCACGGCGCGCTCACCTCGGCCTCGCGGCTCTCCTGACTCCTCCCCGCCCGCAGTCGCGCCAGCGAAACCCTGAGCAACCGGATCGCCAGCAGGATCAGCATGGCGAGTTCGAGCGCGAACAGGGCACGCTGGATCAGCCCCGAGATGGCCCGCCAGTCGAGCGGGCCCGGGAACTGCCACCACATCATCAGGTCGGGAAGCCGGGTGACGAGATACCCCAGCGCGAGAACGACGCTGCCGAGCGCGAGCCCGCGCAGGATACGGGCCACGCGGGCCCATTCGGCTTGCCTGGCAAGGCTTCTCGCGAGCGCGAGCCCGGCGAGCGGGAGGGTCGCGAACAGCGAAGCGCCCGCGAACTGGTGGATCCAGCCGCTCGTCGTCTCGACCCGAGGTGAGTTGTCGGTGGGAAACAGCGTGCACAGCACGAGCGCGACGCACCACACCCCGAACAGGACGATGGCCAGCGCGCCGAGCCGGACCTTGAGCTGAGCCATCCCGGCGAGGATCGTGACGGTAGCGACGGCGACCGCGACGAGCGTGGCGTCGAAGGTCTGCGCGGCGTTCTCGACGAAGACGTAGTAGCTGACCGCTCTCGACAGCGGATCGACGTCGCCCGCGAACCGGATGTTGAGATAGGTCATCGCGAACACTGACCTGACGAGGATCAGCAGAGCCAGCAACGCGAGCGCGCAGGCCAGCATCGAGAACGCCCCGACCCATCGGGCGCGCCTCTCGGAAAGGCCCCCTGCGCTCACCTTCGGACCTCCCCTGGCTGTGAGGCTCCCTCAGCTCAACGCTGTGATCGTCTCACCAGTTCCCTGAGAAACCGCTGATGCCGGGGCTGTCCGTGTGACAAACCCCAAGGCCACCTTAGTCACAAACGGTGGCGCGCCGCCGATTCAACTCGAATGGGTGGCACTGACCGGATCGCGGTGGCCTTGGGGTTTCACTCACTCCGCATAGGTGAGGTTCTTGCCGTCGGCCGGATCGAACAGTTGGATCCGGTCGACGTCGAACCACACGTCGAGCTGTGCTCCCTCTCGCGCTTCGGAGTTCGCGGCGAGCCGGGTCACGATGGTCGAGCCGGTTCCGGGTACGTCGGTGGCGCCCGCGTCGGCGGCGAGTTCCTCCAGTTCGGCCGTGCTCGCCTGTTCCTCGACCGAGAAGTACGCGTACTTCTCGGCTCCCATGGATTCCAGCACCTCGACGGGCGCGGTGAAGGTCGCGCCCGCCCGCTTGTGGCTTTCGTCCATCAGCGCGGCGTCCTCGAAGTGCTCGGGCCGGATCCCCGCGATGACCTCGCGCGGCGCGTTCGCCGCCTCGGCGAGCCTGCGGACCCTGTCCGACAGCGTGATGGTGCCGAGCGGACCTTTCAGCACGCCGTCTTCGAGAGTGCCGGGAACGAAGTTCATCGACGGTGAGCCGATGAACCCGGCCACGAACAGGTTGGCGGGGTGGTCGTAGAGGAACTGCGGCGAACCGACCTGCTGCACGATTCCGCCGCGCAGTACGACGACGCGATCGCCGAGGGTCATCGCCTCGGTCTGGTCGTGCGTCACGTACACCGTCGTGGTGCCGAGCTGCTTTTGCAGCTTGGACACCGATGTGCGCATCTGACCACGCAGCTTGGCATCCAGATTGGACAGTGGCTCGTCCATAAGGAACGCCTTGGGGCTGCGCACGATCGCCCTGCCCATCGCGACCCGCTGACGCTGGCCACCGGAAAGGTTCGACGGCCTCCTGTCGAGGTGCTGGGTCAGGTCGAGGATCTCGGCCGCCTCGGTCACCTTCGCGCGCACGGTCGCGTCGTCGACCTTCGCCAGCCGCAGCGGGAACGCCATGTTCTCGCGCACGCTCATGTGCGGGTAAAGGGCGTAGGACTGGAACACCATGGCGATGTCCCTGTCCTTCGGTGCCTTCTCGTTGGCGCGCGAGCCATCGATGCGCAGCTCGCCCGAGCTGATGTCCTCCAGACCGGCGATCATGTTGAGCGCGGTGGACTTCCCACAGCCGGAAGGACCGACCAGGATCACGAACTCGCCGTCCGCGATCGATATGTCCATTTCGGACACCGCGAGTGCTCCGTCCGGGTAACGCTTGGTCACCTTGTCGAGCACGATCTCAGCCATCTTCCTTACCCCTTAACCGCACCGGAAGTCAGCCCCGCGACGATACGGCGCTGGAAGAACAACACGAACAGAATGATCGGGATGGTGATCACCACCGCCGCCGCCGAGATCGTCCCCGTCGGATCCTCGAACTGCGAGGCCCCCGTGAAGAACGACAGTGCTGCCGGAACCGTCCGCGAAGCCTCCGTCGACGTCAGCGAGATCGCGAACAGGAAGTCGTTCCAGCAGAAGATGAACACCAGAATCGCCGTGGTGAAGACACCGGGAGCCGCCAGCGGGGCGATGACCCGCCAGAACGCCTGCCCCGGGGTCGCGCCGTCCATCTTCGCCGCCTTCTCCAGCTCCCACGGGATCTCCCGGAAGAACGCGGACAGGGTGTAGATCGCCAGCGGCAGCGCGAACGTGATGTACGGCAGGATCAGCCCTGGCCACGTGTCGAAGAGACCGAGCTCGCGCTCGATGTTGAACAGCGGCGTCACCAGTGAGATCTGCGGGAACATCGCGATCAGCAACGACACCCCCACCAGGACCTTCTTGCCTGGGAAGTCGAGGCGTGCGATGGCGTAGGCGGCCATCATGCCGAGCACCACCGCGATGAGCGTCGCGATGAGCGAGATGCCGAGCGAGTTGATCAGTGGCCTGATGAACTCGTTGGTGGCGAAGATGTCCTTGTAGTTTTGCAGCGTCCACGACGTCGGGATGAAGTTGCCGTCGGTGAGCGTGTCCTTGGTCTTGAACGACAGCGAAACGATCCAGAGCACGGGGAAGAGCGCCCACACCACGACGACGACGTCGACGAGCGCCCACCTGGTCTTGCGGCCGGTTGTCACCGCGGCCATGGCCATCAGCGCTTGCCTCCTTGATCACTGCCCGGCGCCGCGGTGCCGAACACCTTGATGAAGATGAACGCGATCAGCGCGACGGTGATGAAGATCAGCACCGCCATCGTCGAACCTATCCCCAGGTTCAGACCTTTTATCAGGTTGTTGTAGGTCTGCATGGACACCGACGACGTATCGTTCGCGCCTTTGGTCAGCACGAAAATGTTGTCGAAGACGCGGAACGCGTCGAGCGTCCTGAACAGCAGTGCGACCAGGATCGCCGGTTTCATGACCGGCACCATCACCTTGGTGAACCGCTGCCACGCGTTGGCTCCATCCATGGAAGCCGCCTTGAGCAGATCATCTGGAACGAGCGCCAGGCCGGCCATGAGCAACAACGCCATGAACGGCGTCGTCTTCCACACCTCGGCCAGGATGATGATCCACAACGAGGTCCACTGCTCGGTCAGCGGCGCGCCCCCGCTCGCGAGCGCGTTGGCCAGATACCCGGTTTCCGGTGTCCAGGCGTAGTACCAGGAAAACGCGGCGACGACGGTCACGATGCCATAGGGGATCAGGGTCACCGTGCGCACGAGGCCCCTGCCGACGAGCGTGCGGTGCATGATCAGCGCGAGCGTCATGCCGAGCACGAGCTCGATCGCCACCGACACGATCGTCAGGAACATCGTGGTGCCGAACGCCGTCCACCAGTACGAATTGCTCAGCACGGCGGCGTAGTTGGCGAAGCCGACGAACTCCCGCTCGTCGGGGAACCTCAGGTCATAGCGCTGCAACGAAAGCCAGATCGAGTAGATGATCGGGTACGCGGTGACCGCGATCATCACGATCGCGGCGGGCGCGCACAGCAGCAACCCGAGTCGCCGCTCGGCGCGTTTGCCCTCGCTCAGCGCCGGTTTCGCCTTGGCCTGCTTGGTTTTCGCCCGCACTTCCTTGACTGCGTGGCTCATGGGATCACGCCCTTCGAGTCGAGCGCGTCGGTGAGTTGCTGGCGCAACGTGTCCGCCGTGCCTTGCGGATCAATGGCCGAAGGTGGCGAAAGGATCTTCGACATGACGGTCGACAGGTTCTGGTAGGCCGGGGTCAGCGGGCGCACCGCCGCGGTCTTCAGCTCTTCGAGGATCGTGTCCTTCATGGGGTACTTCGTGGCCATCGTGGGGTTTTCCGCCTCGTCGGCGGGCTTGGCCGGATCGAGCGGAGTCGGGTCGGTGTACACCGACTCGACGGTGGGCGGAACGCCGTCCATGAGTGCGGAGAACTTCTGGTTCTCCGGGCTGCGCAAGCACAACGCCGCCTCGTACGCCTCCGGCTTGTGCTGCGAGTAGGCGCTCACCGCGAGGTCGTAGCCACCGATCGTGGACTTGCCTGAGCCAGGCCCGTTGACCCCTGGATACGGCGCCCACTTGAAGTGCCGCAGTTCGTCCGGCTTCTCCTCGGCGTAGGCGGCGTAGACGAAGGGCCAGTTCAGCTCGAACGCGCCCCTTCCGTCCTGCATCGCCTGGCGCACCTGGTCTTCCTGCTGGTTTGTCAGCGAGGGATCGGTGAGCCCCGACGAGCTGACCTCCTTGAGCAGGTCCAGTGCCCTGATGGCCCCCTGATCCATCACGACCTGCTCGCCGTCCTCGGAGAGGATGCGCCCTCCCGCCGATTCGACGATCGAGTTGTAGACGACGACAAGGCCCTCGTACTGGGCGCCGGTGAACAGGATCTGGTACGGCTTGCCCTGGTCCTTGAGCTGCCGTGACATCTGGATCATCTGATCCCAGGTCTCCGGTGGCTCGGGCGTGATGCGCTCGTCGTACCAGAGCAACTGCACGTTGGTGTTCTTGGGCGCCGCGTACAGCTTGCCCTTCCACTGCGCGGTTTCCAGCGGTCCCGGCAGCACGTCGGCCATGGCCTGCGCCTTGTGCTCGCCTTCCCACTCGTCGACCCAGCCCGCCTCGGCGAACTCGGGAACCCAGGTGACGTCCAGCCCCAGTACGTCGAGCGATTCGTCCCCCGCCGCCAGCCTGCGCACCATCTGCTCGCGCTGACCGTCGGCGTCGCGGGGAAGCTTGTTGTAGACGATCTCGTACCGGCCGTTGGCCTGCGTGTTGCAGTTGTCGACGACCGTCTGGAAATTGTCCTCAGGCGCGTAATAGACGTTGATCTTCATGCCGCCCTCGGTTCCGCACGCCGTGAGCGTCGTCGCGCCCACGATCGTCGCGCCGAGTACAGCGGCGACCTTCCGCATCAGGTCTCCCTCCACCAACGCACGCCGCAGCGCGGGTCCGGGAAGGACCACCCGCACCCCGTCGTGCACGAAAACAAAAGCAAACGATCTGGCCCGTGCTCGTGACCGGTGGAGAGAACCTATTCCCGCCGGTCACCTTCCGCAAGCACCGACAGTAACGATTCAGTGGCTGTCAGCCAGAGGTGCCCATGTTGAGCTTGGCGAGCAGGTCGCGGCCCTTCTCGGCGGAGCGGGGCTGGCAGAGCACGTCGTAGCGGCCCGCGACCATCTGGCTCGCCGACGAGAAGTCACGCCTGCCGCGCGTGGAGGCATAGCTCATCGCGGCGAAGACGACACCGAACAGCACACCCGCAGCGAGGCCGACCAGGATCGGGGCGTAGGACATGCCCTGTGAGCTGCTGAAAAGTCCGAGCAGCAGTCCGACGAACAACCCGAACCAGGCACCCGAAAGCGCGCCGGTACCGAGCACCCTGCCCCAGGAAAGCCGTCCGATGACCCGCTCGACGAGCATCAGGTCGACGCCGACGATGGTCACGTCCTGCACCGTGAAGTCCTTGTCGGCCAGAAAATCGACGGCACGCTGGGCTTCCTCGTAGGTGCCGTAGGAGCCGATCGGCCACCCGGTCGGCGGCGTCGGCAAGCGCGGCAGCCCCGGCGTCTGCCGACCCGACGAGAATGGTGCGCTCACGATCATCACCTGTGCCTTGCGCTCTTGCGCTGCCTATCCAGCGCGGCTACCCATCATCCCATCCTGCCAAGACGGATGTAACCACGCGAACACGGCGGGCACCCGCCGGGTCACTCAGCCGCGCGACTTGTACTCGCGAAGCAGGCCACGGGAAATGATGGTCTTCTGGATCTCGCTGGTTCCCTCACCGATGAGCAGAAACGGCGCCTCCCTCATCAAGCGTTCGATCTCGTACTCCTTGGAGTAGCCGTAGCCACCGTGGATGCGGAACGCCTCCTGGGTGACCTCGGCGCAGTACTCGCTGGCGATGAGCTTCGCCATGCCCGCCTCGACGTCGTTGCGAGCGCCGGAATCCTTCAGCCTGGCCGCGTTCACCATCATCAGGTGCGCCGCCTCCACCTTGGTTGCCATCTCGGCGAGCTTGAACGCGATCGCCTGGTGCTGGGCGATCGGCTTGCCGAACGTCGTGCGCTGCTGCGCGTAGTCGACGGCGAGTTCGAACGCCCTGATCGCGATGCCGCAGGCCCGCGCGGCCACGTTGACCCTGCCGACCTCGATGCCGTCCATCATGTGCGAGAAACCCTTGCCGGGCTGCCCGCCGAGCACCATGCCCGCACCGACCCGGTAGCCGTCGAACACCGCTTCCGTGGTGTCGACGCCCTTGTAACCCATCTTGTCGATCTTGCCGGGGATGGTGAGTCCCTTGGCGACCTCTCCGTAGCCCTCTGGCTTCTCGACAAGGAACGTCGTCAGGTTCTGGTGCGGTTTCTCGGCGCCCTCGTCGGTGCGCACGAGCAGCGCGATGAGGTTCGACGTCGCGCCGTTGGTCAGCCACATCTTGGAGCCGTCGATCACGTAGTCGTCGCCAGCGCGCGTCGCCTTCGTCTTGATGGCCGCGACGTCGGACCCGAGATCGGGCTCCGACATGGAAAAAGCACCCCGGACGCTGCCGTCGGCCATCCTCGGGAGGAAGTGCCGCTTCTGCTCATCGGTACCGTGCCGGGAGATCATGTGCGCCACGATGAAATGCGTGTTGATCACCCCGGAAACGCTCATCCAGCCGCGGGCGATCTCCTCCACCACCAGCGCGTACGTCAGCAGCGACTCGCCGAGCCCCCCGTACTCCTCTGGCACGGTGAGCCCGAACAGCCCCATCTCCCTCATCCCGTCGACGATGTCGGCCGGGTACTCGTCGGCGTGTTCGAGCGCCTGCGCGTGCGGGATGACCTCCTTGTCCACGAAGGCGCGCACGGTGGACAGGATCTCGGACTGCACGTCGGTGAGACCGGCGGTCTGGGCGAGGCGAGCCATGCATCTTCCCTTCGTGGTTCGACGCCGGCCACGCGAGACACCCGGCGCTGGTCACGGCAGAGTATGACCCTTCGAAGGCTCTTCCACCGGCTCCGGGTGTGCAGCGCCACGCCCGGATTCGGACGGCTCGCTGCCGTTGTGCCCCGGCGGTGCCACCTCCTTGGCGGCATCACCGACGGCCTTCACCACCTGGGCAGCGGTCGCGTCGTTGACGGTCGCCTTGTCGAGGAACCGCAGCAACTCGACGGGGAACGGCAGCACCAGCGTCGAGTTCTTCTCGGCCGCGACCTCCACGACGGTCTCCAGCAGCCGCAACTGCAACGCCGCAGGGGTGTGCGCCATGCGTTGCGCGGCCATCGCGAGCTTCTCCGAAGCCTGCAACTCGCCGTCGGCCGCGATCACCCTTCCCCGCCGTTCGCGCTCGGCCTCGGCCTGCCGCGACATGGCGCGCTTCATCGTCTCCGGAAGGGCGACGTCCTTGATCTCGACCCTGTCAATGTGGATTCCCCAGCCGAGCGCCGGGTTGTCGATCATCACCTCAAGGCCCTCGTTGAGCCGTTCCCTGTTGGAAAGCAGGTCGTCGAGATCGCTCTTGCCGATGATCGAGCGCAGCGACGTCTGCGCCACCTGCAACATCGCGAAGCGGTAGTTCTCGACGCCGACAATGGCCTGCACGGGATCGATGACCTTGAAGTACACCACCGCGTCGACCCGCACCGTGACGTTGTCGCGGGTGATGCCGTCCTGCGCGGGAACGGGCAAGGTCACGATCTGCATGTTGACCTTGATCATCCGATCGACCGCGGGCACGATCAGCGCGATCCCAGGTTCTCTCGGCGTCCGGTGCACCCTGCCGAAGCGGAGTACGAGACCGCGTTCGAACTGCTTGACGATGCGCACACTGGCCGCCATGCCGACAGCGCCGACGGCAAGCACCGCACTCAGGATTTCCACCACCATGGCAGCTCCCTGATAGGAATGCCTGATCAATCGATGTTACTCCCGGGAAAAGCGGTTGTACCCCGCTGAAATGCTGTTGTTGTGAGCGAACTCGACGTCCCGCCCGCCTTCGCCCGGCTGATCATCGGGCGAGAAGGCGCCGAAGGGGCGACGTGGATCGCCGCGCTGCCCGAACTGGTTCGCGCGTATTGCCTTCGCTGGGGGCTGACCGTCGACGGCAGGCCGCTGCACGGTCAGGCGGGTCTCGTCATTCCCGTGTGCTCGGAATCCGGTCCCGCGATGCTCAAACTGAGCAGGCTGGACACCGAGAGCAGGGACGAACCGGTCGCGCTCGCGGCGTGGGCCGGAGCGGGAGCCGTCCTGCTGAGGGAAAGCGAGCCGGAGCACGGCGTGATGCTGCTGGAACGCCTCGACGAGAACCGGATGCTCAGCGCGGAGCCGATCGGCACGGCCGTCGCCGTCGCGGCCGGTCTGCTGCGCTCGCTCACCATTCCCGCGCCACCGCTGACCAGGGACCTGCGCGCCGAGGCACGGCGCTGGGCCGCCGAACTGCCCCGCGAATCGGAACGCCTCGGAAGGCCACTGCCCGGCGCGCTGCTGACCGAAGCCGTCGACATCTGCGAACGGAGAGGCCCGCACGCCGCCCGCCTGCTCGTCAACGAGGACCTGCACTACGAAAACGTGCTCGCCGGAGCCCGCGAACCGTGGCTCGTCATCGACCCGAAACCCCTGACGGGCGACCCCGAATTCGCGGTGATCCCGCTGCTGTGGAACAGAATCGGCGAATCGAACGTGGGCGAGCGCTTCGCCGCCGTCGTCGCCGGTGCGGGACTCGACGCCGCTCTCGCCCGCGAATGGACCCTCGTGCGCGCCGTCCTCAACTGGCTGTGGGCCGTCGAAGAAGAAGCAAAGCGGCAAGGCGGTTCGGACTGGCTCGGCGACGCCGTCCGCGAGATCGCGCTGTGGGCCCACCGCGCGGCGGAAGGGCCACAGGTTACCTAGGCTTGCCCCCATGGCCGCAGCCGTGAAAAGGGTTTTCGCAGCTCAGCTCGCGCGGTTGCCGGTGTTCGGACCGGACGGCGAGTCGATCGGCAAGGTCCGCGACCTCGTCGCTGGACTGCGGCTCGACCAGAACCCGCCGCAGGTACTCGGGCTCGTCGTCGAACTGAACACCCGGCACCGCGTCTTCGTCCCCATGCTGCGGGTCACCGCCATCGAACCCAACGCCGTCACGCTCGCCACCGGCTCCGTCAACATGCGCCGGTTCCACCAGCGGCCCAACGAAGTGCTCGTACTCGGCCAGCTCTTCGATGCCCGCGCCTCCTCCGGCGGCGCCAGGATCACCGTCATCGACGCGGCCATGGAACCCAGCCGCACCCGCGACTGGCTGCTCACCAAGCTGGCCATCAGGGAACGCACCGGACTCGGCATCGGGCGAAGGCGAGCCGGTCTTCGCGTCGTGCCGTGGAGCGAGGTGTCCGGGCTCAACCTCGCCGAGCTGACCGGGCAGCCGCAGGGAGCGGGACAGCTGCTCGTGCAGTTCGACACCATGCGGGCCGTCGACATCGCGGCCACCATGCGCGACCTGCCACTGAAACGGCGGCACGAGGTCGCCGACGCCATGGACGACGAGCGGCTCGCCGACGTACTCGAAGAACTGCCGGAGGACGACCAGAAGGAACTCGTCGCCTACCTCGCCGAGGAACGAGCGGCCGACATCCTTGAGGCGATGAACCCCGACGACGCGGCCGACCTGCTCGCCGAAATGCCGTCGGCCGACAAGAACCGCCTGCTCGAACTCATGCATCCCGACGAATCGGAGCCGGTCAGACGGCTGCTCGCCTACTCGGCCGACACGGCGGGAGGGCTGATGACCCCCGAGCCGGTCGTGCTCACCCCCGACGCGACAGTCGCCGAGGCGCTGGCCCACATCCGCAACGCCGACCTCACCCCGGCGCTGGCGAGCATGGTTTTCGTGTGCAGGCCGCCGAGCGCCACGCCAACCGGGCGGTATCTCGGCTGCGCGCACTTCCAGCAACTGCTGCGCGAGCCACCGGCCGACCTCGTCGCCGCGATCACCGACACCGGGCTTCCCGTGCTCAGACCTTCGGACTCGCTCGCCGAGGTCACCCGCTACTTCGCCGCCTACAACCTGACCTGCGCGCCCGTCGTCGACAGCAGCGACCACCTGCTCGGGGCCGTCACCGTCGACGACGTACTCGACCATCTGCTTCCCGAAGGCTGGCGGGAAACCGGCCTTCGCGACGGTGCCGACCCCGTTGGCGAGGAGACCGAACATGCCTGAGCTGCTGCCCCGGCGCCGGCTCGACCAGCCGAGACAACCGAGACGCCTCACGCTTCCCTTCGACCCCGAGGCGTTCGGGAGGGTGTCGGAACGGCTGGCGCGTTTCCTCGGTACCGGCAAGTACCTGTTCTGGCAGACGCTCATCGTGGTCGTCTGGATCGCGCTCAACCTGACCGCGGTATCGCTGCGCTGGGACCCCTACCCGTTCATCCTGCTCAACCTCGCGTTCTCGACGCAGGCCGCCTACGCGGCCCCGCTGATCCTGCTCGCCCAGAACCGCCAGGACGACAGGGACAGGGTGTCGCTGGAGGAGGACCGGCTGCGGGCCACTCAGACCAAGGCCGACACCGAGTACCTGGCGAGGGAACTCGCGGCGTTGCGGCTGGCGATCGGCGAGGTCGCCACCCGCGACTATCTGCGCGGCGAGCTGGACAAGTTACGCGAAGACCTCGAAGTGGGGGCACGTAGCATGAGGGGAGCAACCGCAACCGCCAGCGACAGAAGGTCGGTGCCCGAGCAGTGACCACCACGCAAGAGACCCCCAGTGTCGAGGACGTGCGTACCGCACTGAACGACGTGCACGACCCGGAGATCAAGAAACCGATCACCGAGCTCGGCATGGTCAAGGACATCACGGTCGGCGAGAACGGCGACGTGACCGTCGCCGTGTACCTCACCATCGCCGGTTGCCCGCTCAAAGAGACCATCACCCGCGAGACCACGGCCGCCGTCAGCAAGCTGGCCGGTGTTCGCGAGGTGCACGTCGAACTGGACGTGATGAGCGACGAGCAGCGCACCGAGCTGCGCAAAAGCTTGCGCGGCGACGCCGAGGAACCGGTGATCCCGTTCGCCCAGCCCGGCTCGATGACGCGGGTCTACTGCGTGGCCTCCGGCAAGGGCGGGGTCGGCAAGTCGAGCGTGACGGTGAACCTCGCCGCCGCGATGGCCAAGCGCGGGCTCTCCGTCGGCGTCGTCGACGCCGACATCTACGGGCATTCCGTGCCACGCATGCTCGGTGCGGGCGAGAAGCCCACCAAGGTCGAGAAGATGATCATGCCGCCGCAAGCACACGGCGTGAAGGTGATCTCCATCGGCATGTTCACGCCGGGCAACACGCCGGTCGTGTGGCGGGGCCCGATGCTGCACCGCGCGTTGCAGCAGTTCCTCGCCGACGTGTTCTGGGGTGATCTCGACATCCTGCTGCTCGACCTGCCGCCGGGAACGGGTGACATCGCGATCTCGGTGGCGCAGCTCATTCCCAACGCGGAGATCTTGGTGGTGACCACGCCGCAGCAGGCCGCCGCCGAGGTGGCCGAGCGCGCGGGAGCCATCGCGTTGCAGACGCGGCAGCGCGTCGCGGGGGTCATCGAGAACATGTCGTGGTTCGAGGCGCCCGACGGCACGAGGATGGAGATCTTCGGCGCGGGCGGCGGCAAGCAGGTGGCCGAATCGCTTTCGACGTCCGTCGGTGCCGAAGTTCCGCTGCTCGGTCAGGTTCCGCTCGACCCGAAGCTGCGCGAACAGGGTGACGAGGGGACACCGCTGGTGCTGGCCGCGCCCGACGCGACAGCGGCGAAGGTCCTCACCGACGCCGCCGAGAAGCTGTCCGTCAGGGCGCGCGGGCTGGCGGGCATGATGCTGAACGTGAGCCCAGCTGGCCGCTGAACCGCGCGCGTCCGCGTGTGGGGCCACGTAGGCGCGGCCCCGCGTGAGGCGCGCCCCGTGGGGGACCGCGGCTCCGTGGGGGCGGCGGCCCCGTGGGGGACCGCGGCTCCGCATGGCTGTGCGTCATGGCGCCCGTGCGCGCGAGTCCCCGGCGGGCGCGCGAGATCCGCACTCACGTTGTCGAGTTCCGCGCTCAGGCTGTCGAGTTCCGCGCTCAGACCTGCGAGGTCCGCACTCAGGAAGGCGAGATCCGCATTGAACGCGGACTTGGCGCCGATTCGCCAGGTCCATACCGATGACGACCGGACGCGCCGCCCGACTCCCGCGGCGCGCACGACGGCAACGCTCACCAGCCCAAACGCGGCAGGCGCCGTGCCAGACACGTGAATGCGGAACTCGCCGACCCGAATGCGGAACTCGCGGACCTGAACGCGACACTCGCCGACGCCACTGCGGAACTCGCGCGCCTGAACGCGGATCTCGCCAGCGCCATCGCGGAACTCGCGCGCGTGAGCGCGGATCTCGCCGACGTCAACGCGGGACTCGCGCACGAAGGCGGGACTCGCGCACGCCCGGCGCGGTTCGGCGTGGCGCCAGACCTCAGGTGGCGTCCGGGTCGACCGGGGGCTTCTCGCCGGGCTTCAACGGCTCCGGCTGCGGCGTTCCCGCGGGGTAACCATTCGGTTTCGTGGAGCCATTGGCATGGCCACCGGTCCCGCCGACACCACCCGCACCGTTGCCGTTCGTAGCGGTGCCGTTGATGTTGTCCAGCCCGAGCGGATCCTGGTCGCCGTCGAACAGGTGCTGGATCGCGGCCCGCTTCGGATCGAAGCTACGAAACTGCCGCAGATCTTCGAGGGGTTTCCGGAACTGCTCGTACTCGGGACCCATCTCGTCCTTGAGTTGCTGCCTGGCGCCGGTGGCGAAATCGCGCACTTTGCGCAGCGACTTTCCCATCCACGCGGCGGCTTCCGGCAACCTTTCCGGGCCGAGGATGAACAGGGCGGCGACAAGGAGGATGAGAATTTCACCCCAGCCAATGT
Organism: Prauserella marina; assembly: GCF_002240355.1. GTDB lineage: Bacteria > Actinomycetota > Actinomycetes > Mycobacteriales > Pseudonocardiaceae > Prauserella_A > Prauserella_A marina. The sequence continues at coordinate 923,347 of NZ_CP016353.1, read as the reverse complement.
TTTCGAACACCTGCCATACCTCCGCCTCGAACCTGCTGCGAGACAGCGTACCCCGTTAGTCTGAACCCAAGGTGACGTCGACGGTGAGCGGACGACCGCCTCGGACCAGACGAACAGGCACGACCTCGCCGATGTCGTGTTGCCGGACGGCCACGGTCAGTTCGGCGGCGTTGCGCACCTGACGGTCACCGACCTTGGTGATCACGTCCCCTTCGGCGATCCCGGCCTTGGCGGCGGGTCCGTCGTCGTTGACATTCTGGATCTGCGCGCCTTCCGACGTGTTGGCCGCGACCGAGGACGCGTTGACACCAAGGTCGGCGTGCTGCACTTTTCCTTCGCTGATAAGGGATTCGCTGATCTTGACGGCTTGGTCGACCGGGATCGCGAACCCGAGTCCAATGCTGCCACCTTCGCCGTCGCTGCCCACGGTGCGGATCAGCGAGTTGATCCCCACGAGCGCTCCCCGCGAATCGACGAGCGCACCACCCGAGTTGCCGGGGTTGATGGCCGCGTCGGTCTGGATCGCGTCGTAGGTGACGGCGGGGTCACCGTTTTCGCCCGGCGCCGTGACCGGCCGGTTCAGCGCGCTGACGATGCCCTCGGTAACGGTGTTCTCCAGCCCGAACGGCGAGCCGACGGCGATGACCGTGTCGCCCGCCGCGAGGTCCGACGACTTGCCGACCTCGATCACGACCGGGTTGGACACGTTGACCTTGATGACGGCGAGGTCGGTTTTCGGGTCGGTGCCGACGACCTCGCCGTCGGCCCTCGTTCCGTCGATGAACACGGCGGTGATCTCGGCGTTGTCGTCGCGCGCGGCCTGGGAGACGACGTGGTTGTTGGTGACCACGTAGCCCTCCTTGTCGATCACGACTCCCGACCCGAGACCGCCCGACTGACCCGCTTTGACCTCGATGGACACGACGGCGGGGGCGACCCGCTTGGCGATGTCGGCGATGGAACCGGCCGGCCTTTCCTTGCCTGCCTGAGCTTCCGCGACGTTGAGTTCACCGGTGAGCGAATCACCGGCGCTCGCCACGGCCCAGCCGATGAAACCACCGACCGCACCGATGAGCAGGGCGACGGCGGCGAGCAGGGCGAGCGCGATGGGTTTGACCCTGCGGCCGAAAAGCAGTTCGGGCAGGCTGAGCAGCGCCCCGCGAGGCCGGGATTCGCTGTCGGTCGCCTTCTCCTCGGTGACGACCGCCGGTCCCCCGAGTACCGCGCCGGCGGAGGGATCGCGCCACGGGTCGGCACCGCTGGTCCACATTGGTGAGTCTTGCTCAGCGGAACCCGCGACACCACTCGCTTCGAGCGGGCGCTGCAACACGATGTTCTCGGCACCTCGCGGGCGGCCGAACGCCTCGGCGAGTGATTCGGGCTCCGGCGGTTTCGGTCCGGACCCGTTCTGCCCCGGGTTGGGGGTGTAGAGCTTGTCGAACGGGCCGTCGACGCCGCGCGGCCTTCCGAAGGTCGCCGCGTAGGCGGGGTCGACGGAGGGGCGGTCGAGGGGACGGGGACCGAGCCGGTGCTCGTCGTCGCCGGGCTCCTCCTGGTGCGCGTTCGGTGGCTGATTCATCATTCCCCGGGATGACGGCGTCGACATTGTTCAGGCTGCGACGATACGCGCCGAGTCTTCGACTGGATTCTGCCGCCGTGCCGGTGAAGTCAGCGTGGGCCTCCGACCGGGGCTTCCGCCGCCTCGGCCGGGGTGGTGGTGACTGCGGGCCGCTGCTCGGGCACCGCGGGCGTCGTACTGACCGCCGTGGTGGAAGGCGTGGAAGGCACCGACGACGTCGACGGCACCGAACGTTCGGTGCCCATCTGGGCCTTGAGCACGTCGGCAGGCGGGGTCGAGCGATACCCACCGCCCACTTCGGCGTTGCCCGCGCCACCGACGGCACCGCCACTGGACGTGGCCACGAGAGCGAGCGCGCTGAGCACGAGGCCCGACACGACGACTCCCGCGCCCTGCGCGGCCCGCCTGCGGGCACCTCCGCCAAGCCTGGCGCCGTTGCCCAGTACGTTCGGCGAATTGCCGAGCGGGGCCGAGCTGCCGAGGGGACTGGCGCTGTCCATGTCGGCCCTCAGACCGGCGACCCGTTCGGGCCGCTGGATGGCGACGAGCTGACCGTCCTGGGTGATCGCCAGGTTGTCCGGGGTTGTCGAGACGTCGGTGTGCTCGGGAATCGAGCGGAGGCTCGCGAGGAAGCCGGCCGACATGGAAGGACACTGCGCGCGCTGCACGGCGGCGCGAGCCTGGCGCTGCGCGGTGACGTCCGCAGCGCAACCGGGGCACCTCGCGACGTGCACGGCGGCCCTCTCGTGGGCGCCGAGCGACAACTCGTTGTCGACGAACGCGACCACCGCGTCCGGCAACAAGTGCGATTCGGGGAGCCCCCAGCCCCGGTTATCGGTCATACCGTGGCCTCCAGCTTGAGCGACCGGCGACGCTCCAGTGAAGCCTTGAGTGCCTGCCTGCCACGGTGAATCCTGCTGCGCACGGTTCCGAGTTTGACGCCGAGCGTGGCGCCGATCTCCTCGTACGAAAGACCTTCCACGTCGCACAGCACGACGGCGGCACGGAACTCGGGCGGCAGATCGTCGAGCGCGTCCTGGAGGTCGGGGTCGAGGTGGGTGTCCGAGTAGACCTGTTCCGGGCTGGGGTCGTCACCGACGATGCGGTCGGTGTCCTCCGGCAGCCCTTCCATGCGCACGCGGGCCCTCCTGCGGGCCATGTCGAGGAAGAGGTTGGTGGTGATGCGGTGCAGCCAGCCTTCGAAGGTGCCCGGCTTGTAGGAGGCAAGCGACCGGAAGACCCTGATGAACGTTTCCTGGGTGAGGTCTTCGGCGTCGTGCGTGTTGCCCGTGAGCCGGTAGGCGAGCCGGTAGACGCGGTCGGCGTGCTCGCGCACGACCTCGTCCCATGACGGTGGCGTCCAGGCCACTTCACCATCGCCTGCGCTCACCACTGTGGGCTTGGCCACCTCGGTGTCGGTCGGCATCGGCGCGGTCTGCAAGCTGTTGTGAGCCAGCGAAGGCACCTCCATCGGCCTTTCCCCCTTACTTACCCACCCCAACGCACTGGTTGCCAGGGGTGTTCCCGTTCTTGGGACTCAGTGTGGCGTGCTTCCTTACGGTTTTAGTGAGACCGGGCTGAGAGCTACCTGAGAAGAGCTGTTCAGCGTGGTTGTCCCTGGCCGCCCGGCCTGGTCGGCTAACCTCTGCGCGTGAACTCCGAGACACACATCACGGGTCCGGTGGATCTCGGTGAATTCATCGAGGGCTTCCTCCCCGACGACGAGCCTCTTCTCCTCGCGCGCAGGCGGGCCGAGGAGCTCGGGTGCGCGGCGGTGTCGGGCGCGGCCGGTGCCGCGCTGAGCCTGCTCGCGGCGACGTTGCAGGCCAGAGCGGTCGTCGAGATCGGGACCGGTGCCGGGGTGAGCGCGCTGTGTCTGTTGCGCGGGATGGCAGCCGACGGCGTGCTGACGTCGATCGACCTCGAACCGGAGTTCCACAGGGGTGCCCGCAGGACGTTGCTGGCGGCGGGGTTCGCGCCGAGCAGGATGCGGTTGATCATGGGCAGGGCGCTGGACGTGCTGCCGAGACTCACGTCGGGCGGCTACGACATGGTGTTCGCCGACGCGGCCAAGCTGGAGTACCCCAGCTACTTCGACCAGGGCGTTCAGCTTCTGAGGCCGGGCGGGGTCATCGTGTTCCACGACGTTCTCGCTGGTGGCAGGGTCGGAGATCCGGCGCTCAGGGACCCCGAGGTGCTCGCTTTGCGTGAGGTGGCGAGGGCGATGCGGGACGACGAGCTGCTGACGCCCGCGATCCTGCCGATCGGCAGCGGGCTGCTCGCGGCGGCGGTCAGGCGGGCGTAGGTCGCGCTGGTCAGCTACCGGCGTTCGCGGTGACCATCGCGGGGCTGCTCGTTCTCGTGGCGAGCGTGCTCGCGACGGCTGCGGCGGCGAGCCAGCCACCGACGGTCGCGATGAGTACCGGCCAGCCGAGGCTGCCGTAGACGACGCTGCCGAGCGTGCCGCCGATGCTGCTGCCGAGGTAGTAGGCGAGCGTGTAGAGCCCTGATGCCTGGCCGCGAGCGTGCTCGGGGGCTTCGACGGCGGTCCAGCCGTTGGCGATGGAGTGGACGGCGAAGAAGCCCGCGGTCAGCACGAGGAAACCGGCAATGACGAAGGGCAGCGAGTCGGGAAGGGTCATGGCGGCCCCCGCTGCCGTGACGGCGAGGGCGGCCAGCTGGGAACGGCGCCTGCCGAAGCGGGCGACGAGCCTCGCCGAGGTGACCGAGGAGACCGCGCCCATGGCGTAGGCGAGGAACACGAGCGAGGCGATCGCGGGGCTGAGGTCGAGCGGTTCGCCGGTCAGCCGGAAGCCGGCCGCGTTGTAGAGGCCGACGAAGGCACCCATGCCGAGCAGGCCGACGGCGTACTGGGCAAGCAGGACCGGCTTCCGCACCGCCTCACCCAGACCACCGAGCACACTTCGTAACCGGCCTCCGCGCCGTCGTTCGTGAGCGAGGGAGCTTTGCTGCCGTTTGGCGATAGCAAAGCTCCCTCGCTTACGGATGTGGGCGGGTGGATGGGGCAGGGTGACTACGGTCAGTAGTGCGCAGGCGAGGGAGACGGCGGCTACCGCGGCCAGTGCTCCGTGCCAGCCGAGCCAGTCGGTGGTGAACCCGCTGACCAGGCGCCCCGACATTCCGCCGACGGTGTTGCCCGCGATCATGGCACCGACCGCGGCGGCGACCCCCGCCTTGCCGAGTTGCTCGACGAGGTAGGCGGCGGCGACCCCTGGGAATCCCGCGATGGCGACGCCCTGCAACACGCGCAGCACGAGCAGCACCTCGAACGACGGCGCGAACGGCAGCAGCAACCCCAGCAGCGCCGACGCGAGTACGGAGGCCACGATGATCGGCCGCCTTCCGACGACTTCCGAGAGCACCGCGATGGGAAGTACGGCCAGCGCCAGCGCGCCCGTGGCGACGCTGATGGCCAGCGACGCCTTGCCGGGGCCGAGCGCGAACTGGTCCGCGAGTTGCGGCAGCACCGGCTGCGGCGCGTAGAGCAGCGCGAACGAACAGATTCCCGCCGCCGTCATGGCCACGGTGGTACGGCGGACCGTGCTCCTGCCCTCGGCACCGACCTCATCGCTACCCGGTTCCTCCGCCACGCCCATGACGCTAAGCCGCGCTAACCAATACGTCTAATACGCTCACGAGACATAATCGATGCCATGGTGAATGAATCGGACGACGACCGGCTCGTGGCCGAGCTCGTCCCCCACGCCGCCCTGCTGACGGTGCTCAACCTCACCGGCAACGTCACCAGCGCCGCGCGAGAGCTCGGGATCCCCCAGCCGACGGCAAGCAGACGACTCGCCGCGCTCGGCGAACGACTCGGCGCCCCCGTCATCGAACCCGCGGGCAGGGGCGTCCGGCTGACCAGAGCGGGCACGCTACTCGCCGAGGCAGCCGAACGCGCGGTCACGGCGTTGCGGCAGGGCGTTCGCCAGGCAAGGGAGGAGATCGAGCCGGAAAGAGGACACGTCGCGATCGGCTTCCTGCACCTGCTCGGCCGCTCGCTGGTCCCCTCGCTGTTGCGCGACTTCCTCGCCGAGCGCCCGCACGCCAGGTTCAGCCTCGTTCAGGGCTCGCGGCAAACCATCGTCGACCAGCTCACCGACGGCGAGCTCGACCTCGCGCTCGTCGCGCCACCGCCCGACGACCCCGGGCTGGACGCCGCGATCCTTTCGGAGCAGGAACTGTTCGTCTCCGCGCCGTCAGGGCACTGGATCGCGGGCCGAGCCGAGGTCACGATGACCGAATTGGCCAACGAGGTGTTCGTCATGCTCGAACACGGCTACGGACTCCGGCAGATCACCGACGAGGCATGCGCGAAAGCCGGTTTCCAGCCGGTCGTCGCGTTCGAGGGGCAGGAATCCGACACGGTGCGCGGCCTCGTCGCGGCGGGGCTCGGCGTGGCGATACTGCCCTCGTTCCAACCTCACCCTCCCGCCGGTGTGGTGGAGGTGCCGCTACACCCGCGCATGACTCGCTCCGTCGGCCTCGTCTGGCCATCGGGAGGGCGGCTGACCCCCGCCGTCACCGCGTTCCGCGACTTCGTGCTCGCGGCCACTCCGGCTCGGGCTCCTCAGCCGTAGGAGGCGGCCAGTTCCACGAGCGTGCGAGCCGCGAACCCGGTACCGCCAGGCACCACGTCGTCGTAGTTCTTCTCCGACCTCGCCGGACCGGCGATGTCGAGGTGCGCCCACGGAAGGCCACCGTTGAACTCACGCAGGAACAACGCGGCCGTGATGCCACCCGGCCCTGGCGGCGCCTGCCGCACGTCGGCGATGTCACTGCGCACCTCGTCGGCGAGGTCGTCGAGCAGCGGCATCCGCCACCACTGTTCGCCAGCCCTTTCACCAGCGGCACTCACTCGCTCCGCGAGGTCGTCGTCCGTCGCGAACAGCCCTCCGGTGCGCAGCCCCAGCGCGACCTTCATCGCACCGGTCAGCGTCGCGACGTCGACGACCGCGTCGGGCGAGTACCTGCGCACGCCGTAGGCGAGCGCGTCGGCGAGCACCATCCTGCCCTCGGCGTCGGTGTTGGCGACCTCGGCGGTACGGCCGCCGTGATGCCGCACGATGTCGCCTGGCCGGTACGAGGAGCCGGACACGTGATTCTCGGCGGCGGGAACGATCGCGGTGAGACGGATCTTGAGCTTGAGCGAGGCGATCGCCCTGGCCGCGGCGATGACAGCGCCACCACCGGCCATGTCGGTACGCATCAGGTGCATGCCCGCTGCCGGTTTGATGGAGATGCCACCGGTGTCGAACGTGACGCCCTTGCCGACGAGCAGCAGATGCTTGGTGGCGCCACGAGGACGGTAGGTGAGCTCGATCAGCCTCGGTGGCCGCGCCGATCCTCCGCCGACCGCGAGCACCCCGCCGAAGTTCTGCGCGGCGAGCCACTGTTCGTCGCGGATCGTGGCGTTGAGACCGGGTACGTCTCCGGCGAGCCGCTCGGCGACTCCGGCGAGCCAGGCCGGGGTCTTGACGTTGGACGGCGTGTTGGCGAGGTCTCTCGCCAGCGCGGAGGCAGCGGCGAGTTCGCGTGCTCTCGCCACCGCGTCGGCCGTTCCCGCTTCCACGTCGCCTTCGGCGAGCAGGCGCAGCGTCTTGATCGTGCGCTTCGGTTCTTCGTTGCTGACGACGTACCGGTAACCGCCGAGCAGCGCGCCGGTCGCGAATGCCGCGAACGCGGCCGCGTCGGCTCGCGCGGGAAGGAGCACCTGCACGGTCTTCGGCGGCTTGCCGCCGGTCGTGGCCTCCGCCTCCGCGACGTTGTTCGCCGCACGGGCGAACGCCGCACCGGCAGCCCGGTAGTCACGTTCCGAACCGTCACCGACCCCGACGAACCAGCGGGGGCCCGCGCCGTCCGGTCCAGACTGGACTTCACCGGCTTTGCCGGTCGCCCGCGCCTCGGCTGCCCGATCGGCATAGGGCGAGGAATCGACGTCGGAGGTGAGCACGACCGCGAGCGGGTCGCCGCGGCGGAGCGAGTCACCCACCTCCACCGCGATCAGCGAGCTGGGAACGGGCGGCAGCGGCGAGCGCGCCATCGAGGACCTCCAGGCACGGTGAAGAAGGCCAGCCGGGGAGTGCCGTCAGCGCTGGCCGGGTCGGTGGGGAACGCGGTGATTAGCTGGTGGCCTCCTGAAGGGCCGCACCGAGGTCCTTGGCCTCCTCAGCCGAAAGCTCGACGACGAGTCGCCCACCGCCCTCCAGCGGTACGCGCATCACGAGGCCCCGCCCCTCCTTAGTTACTTCGAGGGGACCATCTCCGGTCCGGGGCTTCATGGCCGCCATAGCGTGCTCCCTCCGTATGAACCAGCGCGCCCGGCTCGCGCTCGCCGAAGCAACCGGGTCATGACCATTGTCCCCCATCAGCAGCGCGAGGCGAACGCGGACCGATCTTAGCCCCAGCGCATAGGTGCTGGTATGCGGCTCGCGAGACTGTCAGACTCGCGTAGCGAGATCAACGACGGAGGGTTTTTCACGTGACGAACGACGACGTGTTACGGCAGTCCGACGCCGATGGCGTCCGCACCCTGATCCTCAATCGCCCCAACGCATACAACTCGTTGACCGTCGAACTCAAGGAGCGGCTGCTCGCCGCGCTGAGGGACGCGGGCGACAACCCGGATGTGAAGGCGATCGTGCTCACCGGGGCTGGGAAGGCGTTCTGCGCAGGGCAGGATCTGAAAGAGCACGTGGGCCTCCTTCAGGCTGGTGACGAGGCACCGCTGCGCACCGTCGCCGAGCACTACAACCCGATCGTGCTCGCGATCGCCGAACTACCCAAACCGGTCATCGCCGCGGTCAACGGTCCGGCGGCCGGCGCGGGTGCCGCGCTGGCCTATGCCTCCGATCTGCGCATCGCGGCGACGTCGGCCAACTTCCTGATGGCCTTCGCCAACGTCGGGCTGGGACCGGACACCGGCGCGTCGTGGACCTTGCAGCGGCTCATCGGCTACGGGCGGGCGGCGGAACTGATGCTGCTGGCCAGGCCGGTCGAGGCCGAGGAGGCGCTGCGGATCGGTCTGGTCGGCGAGGTCGTCGCGGACGAGGACCTCGCTGGGCGGGCGCAGGCGGTGGCCGCGAAGCTGGCCGCTGGGCCGACCGTCGCCTACGCGAAGATCAAGAGCACCCTGCGCGCCGCCGCCGAAGGCACGTTGGCCGAGGCGCTCGCGGTCGAGGACGAAGCGCAGGGCGCGCTGGGAGCGACCGCCGATCACGCCGAGGCCGTCGAAGCCTTCGTCGCCAAACGCAAGCCCCGCTTCACCGGCAGCTGATCAGCGGCGTAGTCGCCAAGCCGACCCCAACCGTCCCTACGTTGCGCGGAAGCAGCCACCGACGTGGTCGTCGACCATGCCGGTGGCCTGCATCATCGCGTAGCAGGTGGTGGGACCGACGAAGCTGAAGCCGCGTTTCTTCAGGTCCTTGGCCATGGCCGTGGATTCCGGAGTCGTCGCTGGCACGTCGGCCATCGTGCGCGGCCTGCGGCCACGCCGCTCCGGCGCGAACGACCAGAGCAGGTCGTCGAGCGGGCGGTCGAGTTCGGTCACGACCCTGGCGTTGCCGATGGTGGCCGCGATCTTCGCCCTGTTGCGCACGATGCCGGTGTCGGCGAGCAGGCGCAGCACGTCACGGTCGGTGAATCCGGCGACCTCACCCGGCACGAAACCGGCGAACGCCGCGCGGAATCCTTCTCGCTTGCGCAGGATCACCAGCCAGGACAGTCCCGATTGGAACGCCTCCAGCGACAGTCGCTCGAACAGCGCGGTCTCGCCGCGCAGCGGTACGCCCCATTCCGTGTCGTGATATTCGGCGTAGTCGGGGGCCGAGTTGCCCCACGAGCACCGCGCGATGCCGTCGGCACCGAGAAGCTTCTCGCTCATCCACCCACCATGTATGCCTCAGCGAACGTCGCGAAGTTGGTCAACGATCTGCGCAATCCCAGCGAGAACACGGGTTTCACGAGCGGCCAGCCGAGCCTGCCCACCGGCCCGAACGGCGGTTCGAGCTGTTCCGACCAGATGAAAACCGACCGCTGCGGCCCCCTGTCCTGCACGTGAAAGGATCCGGTGCCGCGCACGATCAGGCCGTGGTGACGCACGACGCAGCGTACCGGTGGTTCCCACGCGATGATCTCCATCGTGTCGGTCACGCCGATACCCGCGATTCCGGTGAACGCCTCGATCCGCGATCCGACGCTGCGCCCGTTGCCGGACACCACGCCGACGGTGGTGCCGAGCATCCATTCCCGCTGCCGGTTCCAGTCGGTCAGTGCCAGCCACGTCGTGCCTGCCGAGGCGTTGACCTCCACCGACACGACGACGTCAGCCACGCCGCTGCCCCGTACTGGCAAGACCGGTCACGACCCGTTCACCTCGCCACGCGTACCGGCCCTGTGTTTCGCCTCGTGCTCGGCCTGACGGTTCACCTGCTCCCTCAGGTCGGCCACGGTGGCCCTCAGCGTGTCGATCTCGGCACCGAGCCTGCTCATCACCCAGTCCACCTCGGACATCTTGTAGCCACGGAGGACGAGCTGGTACTTGACGCCGGACACGTCCTCGCCGGTGATCTCCTCGGCAGGCAGCCGCGTCGGCGAGCTGCCTGGCGCCAGCGGAGCGAGCTGCTCGCCTCTGCCGAACACGACGGCGGCGAGCAGGAAAACCACGGCCGCCACGAGCAGCATCACGACGAGATAGATCAACGCTGTGGTCACGCCCACGATCGTGACACACCGGCTTCGCTCACGTCCGTGTCGCCAGCACCTCACGCATGGGTGGCCGGTCGGTGACCTGCTGTTCGCTGACGTCCGGCAGCCACTCTCCCGCGACCTGAACGAACTGGGCCAGCTCGGCCGTTTCCTCCTGCTCGATCCCACAGCGCGACAGCGCGGTGCCGAGTATCTGCCTCGCCATGACTCCCAGCTGTAGCAACGAACGGTTGCGATGCTTGCGGACGCCGAGGTTGACCTGCGCCAGCGCGGACATCCCGTACCGCGACTCGGCGTCGAGGAGCAATCCGATCTCGACACCGTAGCCCGTGGCGAACGGCACCGACTCCAGCAGCGACCTCGTCGCCGCGTACTCACCACCCAGTGGTTGCACGAGTGAGCCGAGCGCGGGCCGCAACGCCGACAGCAACGGCCTCGCGAGCAGTTCGGTCACCCTGCCGCCTCCGGTGCCCTGTTCGGCGGTCTCCAGCCGCAGCGGACGCCGGTAGAAGCCCTTGACCAGGTGCACGTCCTCGGCGCACAGCAGCGGGCCGAGCAGCGCGGGAACGAACTGGGGGTCGGGGTCGACGAGATCGGAGTCGAGGAAGACCACGATGTCGCCCTCGGTCGCGGCGAGCGAGCGCCACAGCACCTCACCCTTGCCCGGCAACGGCGGCAGTTCCGGCAGCACCTCCTCCCTGTGCACGACCTTGGCTCCCGCGGCGGCGGCGATGGCGGGAGTGTCGTCGGAGGAACCGGAGTCGACGACGACGAGCTCGTCGACGAGCGAGCCGAGCAGCGGGAGGACGGAACCGACGACACCGGCGACGGTGTCGGCCTCGTCGAGTGCGGGCAGCACCACGGACACCCGGCGTCCGGCCTTGCCGAGCAGCAGTTCCTCGGTGGTCCACTGTGGATCTTGCCAAGTACGTCGTGCGAACCACTGCTCGTCCATGTCCACGATCGTGCCATCCTGGTGAGGACCGTCTATGGAGGATCCGTGTTACGCCTGCTCATCCGTCGAGTGCTCGCGCCGCTGGCCAGACTGCTGTACCGGCCACGAGTGATCGGCGCGGAAAACGTGCCCGAGGAGGGGGCGGTCCTGCTGGCGGCCAATCACCGCTCCGCGGTGGACACGGCCGTGCTTTCGCTGGTCACCCCGCGCTACGTCCGGCTGCTCGGCAAGGCCGAGTACTTCACCGGCAAGGGCCTGCGTGGCCGGTTCCTCGCCGCGTTCGTGTCCGCGCTCGGCTACGTGCCGGTGGAACGCGGCAACGCCGCGGCGGGACTCGCGGCGCTCGGCGCGGCCCGCACGGTGCTCGACGACGACGGCGCCTTCGGCATTTACCCCGAGGGCACGAGGTCGCTCGACGGCAAGCTGCACAGGGGGCACACCGGGGTCGCCGCGCTGGCGCTGACGACCGGGGCGAAGGTGGTGCCCGTCGCGCTTGAGGGAACGGAACGGCTGCTGCCGCACGGCAAACTCGTGCCACGGCTGGTCAAAATCACCGTGCGCTTCGGCGAACCACTCGACTTCTCACGCTACGACGGGCTCAAGGACTCCCCCGCCATCCGGCGCGCGGTGACCGACGAGGTCATGTACGCGATCATGGAGCTGTCGAGGCAGGAGTACGTCGACGCCTACCACAAACGGCCGGAGCAGGACGCGGCCTGACCGGTACTCAGCCGGCCCACTTGTCGACGGGAACGGCCTGGTGGGCCGCGAAGGAGTCAAGCAGAACGGCCGCGTCGGAGTCGATGCTGATCAGCTCACGGCTCGGCTGGTTGAGGAAACCCTCGTCCACCATGTGCTCGATGAACGCGGCGAGCTTCGTGTAGTAGCCGCCGACGTCGACGAGACCGAGCGGCTTGGCGTGCAGGCCGAGCTGCGCCCACGTCCACACCTCGAACAGTTCCTCCAGCGTGCCCGCGCCGCCCGGCAGCGCGAGGAAACCGTCGGAGAGTTCGGCCATGGTGGCCTTGCGTTCGTGCATGTCCTTGACGACGTGCAGTTCGGTGAGCCCGTGGTGCGCGATCTCCGCCCGCATCAGGTGCTTCGGGATCACGCCGATGACCTCACCGCCCGCGGCGAGCGCCGCGTCGGCGACGACACCCATGAGCCCGACCTGGCCACCGCCGAACACCAGCCCGATGCCCCGCTCGGCGAGCAGAGTGCCCAGCGCGGCGGCGTCCTCGGAGTAGCGCGGCCGGTTACCCGACGACGAACCGCAGAACACGCAGATTCTGCGTGGCGGGTTCTCTCGCGTGCTCAATGTGTGTCCTCCCAGGCTTTGTAGGCTTCGAGCACGATGCCGATCGCGTCGTCGATGTCGTCGGTGACGTGCAACAGCGCGGCATCGCGTTCCCCGATCTTGCCTTCCGAGAGCACGGTGTCGCGAACCCATTTGTGGAGGCCGCCCCAGTAGTCGCTGCCGAAGAGCACGACGGGGAACTTGGTGACCTTCTTGGTCTGCACCAATGTCAGCGCCTCGAACAGCTCGTCGAGCGTGCCGAAACCTCCTGGCAGGCAGATGAAAGCCTGCGCGTACTTGATGAACATCGTCTTGCGGGCGAAGAAATAGCGGAAGTTGACGCCGAGGTCGACCCACGGGTTGAGACCCTGTTCGAACGGCAACTCGATACCGAGCCCGATCGAGAGCCCTCCCGCCTCCGAGGCACCACGGTTGACCGCCTCCATCGCGCCGGGGCCGCCGCCGGTGATCGCGGCGAACCCCGCGTTGGCCAGCGCGGTGCCGATGTCCCTGCCGAGCTGGTACTCGGGATGATCACGCGGAGTGCGTGCCGAACCGAACACGGTGACGGCACGCGGCACCTCGGCCAGCGCGCCGAAGCCTTCGACGAACTCGGCCTGGATGCGCAACACCCGCCACGGGTCGGTGTGCACCCAGTCGCTCGGACCTCGCGAATCGAGCAGTCGCTGGTCGGTCGTCGAGTCCTCGTCCTGCTGGCCGCGACGCACCACGACCGGACCGCGATGGCGTTCCTGTGGGCGCGGCACTTCGCCTTGGCCGTTGTCGGTCACCTGGTCAGTCACGGGCTCCAGCGTAGAGTCACGCGGTCAGGAACGAGCCCAGCACCTCGGCCACCCGCCTGATCTCCTCGGCGGCGACCCATTCCCCCTGGGTATGGGCCAGCGTCGGATCGCCTGGCCCGAAGTTCACGGCGGGCATCCCCGCGGCGGCGAACCTCGCCACGTCGGTCCAGCCGAGTTTCGCCTTCGCCGTACCGCCCGCTGCCGCGACCAGCTCCGCCGTCGCCGGCGCGGTCAGTCCGGGAAGCGCGCCGGGCGAGCTGTCCACCACGGTCAGCTCGAAGCCTTCGAAGACCTCGCGCAGATGCCGTTCAGCCTGCTCGGGACTCCGGTCGGGGGCGAACCGGTGGTTGACGGCGAGCACGGCGGCGTCGGGCACCACGTTGCCAGCTACCCCCCCGCCGACGCGCACCGCCTGCAAACCTTCGCGATAGACGAGGCCGTCGATGTCGACGACCCTCGGCTCGTAACCGGTCAGCCGACGCAGCGGCTCGGCGAGCGCGTGAATGGCGTTGTCGCCCATCCAGGCCCTCGCGGTGTGCGCCCTCGCGCCCGCCGTGGCGAGTTCCACCCGCATCGTGCCCTGGCAGCCCGCCTCGATGACCGCGTTGGACGGCTCGCCGACGATCGCGAGATCGCCGCGCAGCCACTCGGGCAGCTCACGCTCGATTCTGCCGAGGCCGTTGCGGACCGCCTCGACCTCCTCGCAGTCGTAGAAGACGAACGTCACGTCGTGCCGTGGTTCGCGCAGGGTCGCGGCGAGATGCAGGAACACCGCGTCGCCACCCTTCATGTCGACGGTACCCAGGCCGTGCAGCGTCTCGTCCGCGCCGGACCCGGTCCGTTTCACGGGCAGGTTGTCATTGAGTGGAACGGTGTCGAGATGACCGGCCAGCACGACCCTCGACGGCCTGCCGAGCGACGTCCTTGCCAGCACGGCCTCGCCGTTGCGGACGACCTCAAGGTGCGGCGCCCACGCGCGGAGGGCGGACTCGACGGCGTCGGCGAGCCCTGCTTCCTCCCCGGAGACGCTGGGAATGTCCACCAGTTGCGCGGTGAGGTCGACGGGATCGGCTTGCAAGTCGAGCGAGGGCATACTCGCACCGTATCGCCCGGTGCGTACCGTAAGAGCGTGCGTACCCGAGCTTCCCGCGCGACCCGCGGCGCGTTCTCGACCGTGTTCGGCGCGCTGGCCGCGCTGATCCTGCTTTCCGGCTGCTCGACTGAGGCCGGCCCCACCGCGAAGGGACCATCCGGCGATCCAGGCCCCGGCGCGCTCATGGTCAAACTGGACGCACTGACGGTCGATGTGTGCTTCCGCACTCCGGAGGAGATCCCCTCACCCGACTGCCAGAAGTACGTCACTCAGCTGGCCAGCGTGCCGGGCACGGCGAAGAAATTCGCCGGTACCGAACACCCCGGGCTCGCCGAGGCGGCGACCGAACTCGGCAAGGGCGTTCAGTCCTACCGCGAAGGCGGCTGTGACAGCGGCGGGGACGAGAAGGCGTGCTCCGGCGCGCTCGGCGACATCTCGTCGGCGCTCGACAAGGTCAAGTCGGGCGTGGCCGAGCTGGCAGAGGCGTCGGCACCGGCGAGCTGACCACCGGTTACCGTTGTCGGCGTGAGCGAGCAGACCCCGAATCCCGAAACCACAGGCGCTACCGGTGTCGGACTGGCCACTGTGTCCAGTGACGGCACCGTGCTGGACACCTGGTTCCCCAACCCGAAGCTGACTCAGGCAGGCGAGGGCTCCTCGACGGCGCGGCTTTCCCGCTCCGAGGTCGTCGACGCGCTCGGCGAGACCGCGGCGAGCCTGCTCGGCACCGACGACGACAGGGGTGTCGAGGTCGTCGCCGTGCGTACCTCGATCGACGCGCTCGCCTCGGCACCGGCCGACGCGCACGACATTTACCTCAGGCTGCACCTGCTCTCGCACCGGCTCGTGCGCCCGCACGGACAGAACCTCGACGGCATGTTCGGCTTTCTGTCCAATGTGGTCTGGACGAACCACGGCCCTTGCCCGGTGGAGGGATTCGAGTCGACGAGGCTGCGGCTGCGCGCCAGGGGCGGCGTCACCGTCTACAGCGTCGACAAGTTCCCGCGCATGGTCGACTACGTGCTGCCGAGCGGGGTGCGCATCGGTGACGCCGACCGGGTCAGGCTCGGCGCCCACCTTTCCAGCGGGACGACCGTGATGCACGAGGGCTTCGTGAACTTCAACGCGGGCACCCTCGGCGCCTCGATGGTCGAGGGCCGTATCTCGGCCGGTGTCGTCGTCGGCGACGGCTCCGACATCGGCGGCGGGGCTTCGATCATGGGCACGCTGTCCGGTGGCGGCAAGGAGGTCATCTCCGTCGGTGAGCGCTGCCTGATCGGCGCCAACGGTGGGGCGGGGATCTCGCTCGGCGACGACACGGTCGTCGAGGCGGGGCTGTACATCACAGCGGGCACGAAGGTCGTCGTCGACGGCAAGTCGGTGAAGGCGCGTGAGCTGTCCGGCATCGCGAACGCGCTGTTCCGGCGCAACTCGGCGACCGGGACGGTGGAGGTCGTGCCGAGGTCGGGTACCGGCGTCGAGCTCAACGCCGCCCTGCACGCCAACGACTGACCCGGGAGACTCGCGCGCGGCGGGGCGAGTGCCGCGCCGCGCGAGTCCCCCGTCCAGAGCGCCGAGATCCGCACTCGGGTCGCCGAGTTCCGCACTCGGGTCGCCGAGATCCGCGTCCAGGGCATCGAGTTCCGCGTCGGCGCGAGATGCGCGTTCGCACTCACCTGATCCGCGGTCGTGCTCGCGGTCGTGTTGGATCGTTCGTTTTCGCGGCGGTCGGTGGCGCGGTCCACGCGAATGGACCGATCAGTAAGCCGAACGCGGAACTCGATGGCACGAACGCGGAACTCGGCGACCCGAGTGCGGATCTCGGCGCCACGAACGCGGAACTCGGCGCCACGAACGCGGATCTCGGCGACCGGGACGGGGGACTCGCGACCGGGACGGGGAACTCGCGGACGGCCTCAGGCAGCGGTCAGGCGGTCCACCGCCGCGGCGACGCGCTCATCCGTCGCCGTCAAGGCGACCCGCACGTGCTTGCCACCACGCGGTCCGTAGAAGGTGCCCGGCGCGACGAGGATGCCCCGCTCGGCGAACCAGCCCACCGTGTCGTCGGCGGGCTCGTCCCTGCTCGCCCACAGGTAGAGGCCCGCTTCCGAGTCGTCGATCCGGAAGCCGCTGTCGGTCAACGCCGTCCGCAACACCGTCCTGCGCGCCGCGTAACGCTCGCGCTGGGCCAGCAACGCCTTGTCGTCACCGAAGGCCGCCTTCATCGCCTCCTGCACCGGCCTCGGCACGATCATGCCCGCGTGTTTGCGCACCGCCAGCAGCCGGGACACCAGCGCGGGGTCTCCCGCGACGAGACCGGCGCGGTAGCTGGCCATGTTCGCCGACTTCGACAGCGAATGGACCGCGAGCAGACCCTCCAACGAACCACCGTTGACGGAGGGGTGCAGCACGGAAACCGGTTCCGAGGTCCACGCGAGGTCCAGGTAGCACTCGTCGGAGACCACGATCGTGCCCCGCTCGCGAGCCCACTCCACGACCTTGCGCAGGTGCTCGACGCCGAGCACCTTGCCGGTGGGGTTCGAAGGCGAGTTGAGCCAGATCATCGCGGCCCGCCCCGGCCCGAGGGCGGTCAGCCCGTCCGAGCGCAGCACATCGGCACCGGCCAGCAGCGCGCCGACCTCGTAGGTGGGGTAGGCCAGTTCGGGGATGACCACCAGTTCGCCGGAACCCGCCCCGAGCAGCGTCGGCAACCACGCGACGAGTTCTTTCGAACCGATCGTGGGCAGTACCGCCTCGGGGTCGAGCCCTTCGATACCGTGCCGCCGCCGCAACGCCTCCACGGCCGCGGCGCGCAGCGCTGGGGTGCCGTGCGTCGTCGGGTAGCCGGGGATCTCCGACACCGAGGACAGCGCCTCCCTGACGCTGTCCGGCACGGGGTCGACCGGGGTGCCGACGGAAAGGTCGACGATCCCCCCGCCGTGCTCAGCGGCGCGGGCGGTGTGGCCCGCGAGGGAATCCCATGGAAAGTCGGGAAGCCTGAGGGGACTCATTCGCCCTGAGGGGGAAGGTCCTTGATCCACTGCGGGTCGTGGGCCGTCTTGCCGACCTTGGAGGCGCCGCCAGGCGAACCGAGTTCGTCGAAGAAGTCGACGTTGGCCTTGGTGTAGGCGCTCCACTCGTCGGGCACGTCGTCCTCGTAGTAGATGGCCTCCACCGGACAGACCGGTTCGCAGGCTCCGCAGTCCACACACTCGTCGGGGTGGATGTAAAGCATCCGGTCGCCCTCGTAAATGCAGTCGACGGGGCACTCGTCGATGCATGCTTTGTCGAGCACGTCGACGCAGGGCTCGGCGATCACATAGGTCACTGCGTTCTCCTGCTGTTTCTCTGGTCTGGCCCGCTGACGGACATTACGCGAACCTCGCAACGCATCTTATGCTGAGGCCCCCCTTACCGGGCGAGCAGACGGCGGGTGGGAAACCAGCTCAGCGGCGCTTCTTGGACTGCGCCCTGCGGTCGCCGGTGACGACGAAAGCGGGCTGCTCCGACGGCTCCGGCGCGGGCTCACCTGTTCCGGAGCCCTCATCGGTCTCCTGCTTGGCGGCGGCGCTCGCGTTGACCGCCCTCGTGAAGGTGTCGGCGATCTGGCCGACCAGGTCCTCGTTGTGCCGGTCGTCCTTGCGCAAAATGCTCATCGGCGGATCTCCTCTCCAGCACCTTTGATACCAATCTAAGCGTGAACGACGCGGAGGAGATCGAGCAAGCGTGCGCGGCGGCCTGGCCTGCCCCGGTGCGGCGGCGGCGCGGCGAATGGCTGCTTCGCGCCGCCGGCGGGTTCACGGCCAGGGCCAACAGTGCGCTCGTGACCGGCGATCCAGGGGTTGGCTTCGAGCACGCGCTGAACGAGGTCTGTGAGTTCGCCCACGCGAATGACATCGACCCCGTCGTCCAGGCGATCGAGCAGCCTGACACCGAGCGTGAACTAACCCGGAACGGCTGGCGGCCCTACACCGAGTACGCGAGGGGCGACGAGGTCGCCGTACTCGTCGGCGACATCGGCGCACCCGAGCGGGGCGAGGTCTCCGTACTCACCACGCCGACGTCGGCGTGGTGGGAACTCGCGGTCGGCACCACCGAACCGTCCTCGGCGCAACGGCACGTGGTGACCACCGGCACCACGGTCGGTTTCGGCATCGCCGAGGTGGGCGGCACCGTCGCCGGCGCGGTGCGCGGCGCCGTCACCAGCACCCCGGGCACAGAGCGCGAGCTGGTGCTCGTTTCGAACCTCGCGGTCGGCGACGACCACCGGCGCAAGGGACTCGGCACCGCGTTGCTGGAGGGCATCACCTGGTGGGCCGCACACCGTGGCGCGACTCACCGCGTCCTGCAGGTCTCGGTGACCAACACCGCCGCGCTGGCCCTGTACGCGCGGCGAGGGTTCACCGAACACCATCGCTACCGGTATTGGGTTCCCGGGGAGAAGTGGAAGGATCGGGAACCGTGAAGGTTGTCGTAGTCGTCGGCGGAGTCGGTGGTGCCCGGTTCCTGCTCGGTGTGAAAGCAGCGCTCGGGCTTCCCGCTGTCGGGGAAGCCGATTCCGGCGGTCAGGGCCACGAGGTCACCGCGCTCGTCAACACGGGCGACGACGTGTGGCTGCACGGCCTGCGGATCTGCCCCGACCTGGACACGTGCATGTACACGCTCGGCGGGGGCATCGACACGGCCCGGGGCTGGGGGCACGCGGGCGAGACGTGGACGGTCAAGGCCGAACTGGCGGCCTACGGTGCCGAGCCGAGCTGGTTCGGGCTCGGTGACAAGGACATCGCGACCCACCTGATCCGCTCGCGGATGCTGCGTGCCGGTTACCCGCTGTCCTCGGTCACCGAGGCATTGTGCGATCGCTGGCGGCCAGGGGTACGACTGCTGCCGATGACCGACGACAGGGTGGAGACCCACGTCGTCGTCGATGATCCCGATGATCCAGACGAGCAGGGCAAGCGCAAGGCACTGCACTTCCAGGAGTGGTGGGTGCGATACCGGGCCGAACTTCCCGCGCATTCGATCGTCCCGGTCGGCGCGGAGGAGGCATCGCCAGGCCCGGGGGTCGCCGAGGCGATCGCCGAGGCCGACGCCGTGTTGTTCGCACCGTCGAATCCGGTCGTCTCGATCGGCACCGTGCTGTCCGTTCCGGGGGTGCGGGAAGCGCTGCGCACGACGAAGGCCGGCGTCGTCGGCATCTCCCCCATCATCGGCGGAAAGCCGTTGCGGGGCATGGCGGACGCTTGCCTGACCGCGATCGGCGTCGAGACTTCCGCCGAGGCCGTCGGCAGGCACTACGGGTCGAGGCAGACCTCGCAGGACGGTCTGCTGGACGGCTGGCTTGTGCAGGAGGGTGAGTCGGTGGACGTACCGGGGGTCGCCGTGCGCGCCGTGCCGTTGCTGATGTCCGATGTGGAGGCGACGGCGAAGATGGCGCTCGCCGCGCTCGACCTTTGTGGAGTGGACGTTGACTGAACACGCCGAACCAGCCGATCACGCGGCGGCGAAGCTGGAGATCCTGCCGGTGCCGGGGCTACCGGAGTTCCGGCCTGGCGACGATCTGACCGGCGCCATCGTGAAGGCCGCGCCGTGGTTGCGCTCGGGTGACGTCGTGGTCGTCACCAGCAAGGTGGTCTCCAAGGCGGAGGGAAGGCTCCTCACGGTGCCCTCCGATCCGGAGGCCAGGGACGCGGCGCGAAGGGCGGCGGTGGAGCAGGAGGCCGTCACGGTCGTCGCCCGCATCGCGCGTTCGATGATCACCCAGAACCGGCTCGGCATCGTGCAGGCCGCCTCCGGCGTCGACGCCTCCAATGTGGCAGCCGACCAGATCGCGCTGTTGCCGAGCGATCCCGACGCTTCGGCGCTCGCGCTGCGCAACGGATTGCGGGAACGGCTCGGCGTCGAGGTCGCCGTTGTCATCACCGACACGATGGGCCGGGCGTGGCGGGTCGGCCAGACCGACGCGGCCATCGGGGCGTCGGGGCTTTCCGTGCTGCACTCCTATCAGGGCCAGGTCGACCGGCAGGGCAACGAGCTGGCGGTCACCGAGGTCGCGGTGGCAGACGAGATCGCGGCGGCTGCCGACCTCGTGAAGGGCAAACTCGGCGCGACCCCGGTCGCGATCGTGCGCGGCCTTGAGATCGGGGACGAGCGGTCCACCGCTCGCGACCTGATCCGGCCCGTCGAGGAGGACCTTTTCCGGCTCGGCACCAACGAGTCCATCGCGCAGGGCCGCAGAGAAGCGGTGCTGGTACGCCGTTCGGTCAGGGAGTTCGCCGAGGAACCGGTGGCGGAGGAAGCGCTGAGGGCCGCCGTCGGTGCCGCGCTCACCGCACCCGCGCCACATCACACCCGGCCCATCCGCTTCGCCTGGCTGCGCAACCGGCCGCAGCGAATCAAACTGCTCGAAGCCATGCGGGACGCGTGGCGGGCCGACCTCGTCGCGGACGGGTTCACCGAGGAGCAGATCGGCAAACGTTTGCGAAGGGGCGAGATCCTGTTCACCGCCCCCGAGGTCGTGGTGCCGTTCCTGCTGGCCGACGGTGCGCACACCTATCCGGACGAGCGCCGCAACGCCCATGAGCGCACGATGTTCACGGTCGCCGGAGGCGCCGCGGTACAGGCATTGCTCGTCGCGCTCGCCGCGGAGAAACTTGGCTCGTGCTGGATCGGATCGACGATCTTCGCGGCGGACACGGTGCGCCAGACTCTCGGTCTCGAACCGGACTGGCAGCCACTTGGCGCCGTCGCCATCGGCCATCCGAAGGCCGAATTGGCCCCGAGGCCGCCGCGCGACCCGGACGAAGGGCTGGTCGAATTCTGATGCCACACACCGACGCGCTGCACACGAGCGCGCGGGAAACGCTCACGAAGTGGCAGCCTGCCACGCGGGCGCAGGACGCGCTGCGACACGGCTTCCTCGGGTTTCTCGCCGCGAGGGAGGACGCCTGCGCGAGGGCGTGCGAGGCAGGGCACCTCACCGCGTCGACCGTCGTGCTCGACGCCTCGGCCGAGAACGTGCTGCTGACCCTGCATCCGAGGGTCGGCCGCTGGTTGCAGCTCGGCGGTCACTGTGAGCAGGAGGATCTCTCGCTCGCCGACGCCGCGCTGCGCGAGGCTCGCGAGGAATCCGGGATCGACGGCCTTTTCCTCGACCCCGACCCGCTGCACCTCGACGTGCACCCGGTCACCTGTTCGCTCGGCGTGCCGACCCGGCATTTCGACGTCAGGTTCCTCGCTCGCGCGCCGGAGGGCGCGAAAGCCGTCGCCAGCGAGGAGTCCGACGATCTGCGCTGGTGGCCGGTCGACGCCATGCCACCCGAGACGGAAGACCTGACCGAACTCGTCGCCGCCGCCGTCGAACGCGCATGATCGTCACCGTCGACGCCACCTCGAAGGTGCCGCCCTACGAACAGGTCAGGGCGGGTTTCGCCGAGCGGATCAACGACGGCGGGCTCGCGGCGGGGACCAAGCTGCCCACCGTGCGGGCGCTCGCGGCCGACCTCGGGATCGCCCCCAACACGATCGCCCGCGCCTACCGCGAACTGGAAGAGGCGGGGCTGATCGAGACGAGGGGAAGAGCGGGCAGCTTCGTGTCCTCGGCAGGCGAGGAGAACCGCGCGAAGGCGGTCGAGGCGGCGAAGCGGTACGCGGAAACCGTGCGAGGGCTGGGAATTCCGGCGGCAGAAGCGGTCGCGATCGTGGCGGCGGCCGTCGAGGCGAGCGACAACCCCTGAAAGGGGACTGGTCCGGACCCCGGAGCGAGAGGTCCGGACCAGCCGGGCCTGGTCACGGAATCTGGTAGGTCGAATCCCGCGCGTCGGTGATGGCCATGTGGCCGGGGGCGTGCGCGATGGCGAACGAGGGCTTCGACCGCATCACGGCTGCCTGCGGTGTGACGCCGCAGGCCCAGAACACGGGGATCTCGCCCTGCTTGACCTCGACCGCGTCGCCGAAGTCGGGCTCGGCGAGATCGTCGATGCCGAGCAGGCCGGGCGCTCCGATGTGGACGGGGGCGCCGTGCACCGCGGGATAGCGGGAGGTGATCCGCACCGCGGCCGCCACGAGGTCGGCAGGCACCGGCCGCATCGAGACGACCAGCGGGCCGGACATGCTGCCCGCCTGCCTGCATTCCCTGTTGGTGCGGTACATCGGCACGTTGGTGCCCGCCTCGATGTGCCGTACCGGGACACCGGCTTCGAGCAACGCGGACTCGAAGGTGAAGCTGCATCCGATGAGGAAGCTGACGAGGTCGTCGCGCCACAGCGAGGTGACCTCGGCCCGCTCGTCGACCAGCTCGCCGTCCCGGTAGACCCGGTAGGCCGGAAGGTCGGTGCGCAGGTCGCCCGTGAAGATCGCGGCGCTGGTCTCGCCTGGCTCCGTGACGTCGAGGATGGGGCACGACTTCGGGTTGCGCTGCGCGAATAGCAGGAAGTCGTAGGCGTATTCCTTCGGAACGCTCAGCAGATTCGCCTGTGCGAACCCTGGGCAGTATCCGGAGGTCGGGACCCTCAGTCCGGCGCGGAACTTCTCCCTCACCTCGCGTGGTTCCAGCATGACCGCTCCTCCCTCAGTCCGCGACGCGCTGACGCGCCGTGAAGCGCAACGTCATTCCCGGCCGCGCCTGCGCGGCCTTGTCGACGTCCTCGGCGACGACGACGGCGATGACCGGGTACCCACCCGTCACGGGATGATCGGCGAGGAACAGAGTGGGCCTGCTCGAAGGGGGCACCTGCAACGCGCCGGCGACGGTGCCCTCGCTGGGCAGTTCCTCCTCCTTACTCCGCGTCAGCACGGGGCCGTCGAGCCTGATGCCGATCCGGTTGCTCTCCGAAAGCACCGTGTAGGGCTGGGAGAGCAACGCGGTGAGCGCGTCGGGGGCGAACCAGTCCTGCCGGGGGCCTGGAACGACGGTGAGCCGCAGTTCCTCGGCAGGCTGGCAGGCGACGGGGGCGAAATCGATCGGGGGAAGATCGCCGTGCGGCAGGCCCACGGGCAGGTCGGAGCCCGTGCTCAGCGGCTCGGGGCCGAGCCCGGCGAGCAGGTCGGTCGAACGGGAGCCGAGCACCGGCTCCACGATGACGCCACCTCGCACCGCGACGTAACTACGCAGCCCCGTGGCGGGAAGGCCGAGTCGAAGCACCGCCCCGGCGGGCACGCGCAGCAGCGAGTTCATCGCGCCGCACCTGCCGTCGACGGTGACCGGACAGGTCGCGCCCGTGACGGCGACGACGAGGTCGGTCACGGCCCTCGCGGCGAACCCACCGAAGGTCACCTCGACACAGGCCGCGCCCTCGTCGTTGCCGACGAGCCGGTTGGCCAGGCGCAGCGAGCCACGGTCGGCAGCGCCCGACAGCCCGACCCCGATGCCGGCGTGCCCAGGACGGCCGAGGTCCTGCACTGTCGACAGTGGACCGGTTTCGAGCACCTGCATACCGTTCTTCACCGCACCTCCTCGAAACGAACACGAACACCGGGGCGCAACAGTGCGGGAGGATCCCTGTCCACTTGCCACATCAGGAGGTCAGTGCGCCCGATGAGCTGCCAGCCGCCTGGTGATTCGCGCGGGTAGACCCCGGTGAAAGCGCCGGCCAACGCCACCGCCCCCACCGGAACTTTGGTCCGCGACTCCTTGCGTCGCGGTACTTCCAACTTTGCCGAGTCGCCGGTGAGGTAGCCGAACCCCGGCGCGAAACCGCCGAAGGCCACCCTCCACTCGGTCTCGGTGTGTTCGATGATGACCTCTTGCCTGGTGAGCCCGGTCAGTTTGGCGACGTCGTCGAGGTCCTCGCCGTCGTAGACGACCGGGATACGCACCAGTTCACTGTTCTGCTCCCCGACGGCCACCGGCCGCGTCGCCCGCACGAACTGCTCGATCTCCGAGGGGTTGGCCGTGCGTGGATCCAGCCGTAACAGCAAGGTGCGTGCCGCGGGAACGAGGTCGGTCACCCCGGGTGGCAGGTTGGCGGCCAATGCCGCGTGCAGCGCTCTGACCGCGTCGAGATCGTCGAGTTCGACGAGCAACCCTAGGTCGGCACATGGCAGAACACGCATGGTCAGCTCCATAGATCGGCGATGCCGCTTGGTGAGATCCGGCAGGGGCCATCGGCCGGAATCCGGCCTCGCGCGGTGACGTCGTCAGGGCTTCCGTGAGCTACCCGGTTACCCCGTGCTTGCCGCGACAACCGGCGCGGCCCGCTCCTCCGCTTGTGTGCCTCCGCCGCGGCAAGCGGCATAGCGGTGAAAAGAATCGCCATCGCGAAGGCGAGGTGCGGGCCCGACGGCTGGAGTCCCGCGAAAGCGGCCACTCCGGCGACGGTTCCGGCCGCGAACCACGGCGTGGGCAGGCCGCGCGCGGCGACCCCGCCACGGGCGTCCTCACGACCAGCGCCTTCCGTCCCCGCCAACCAGGTGAACGGGCCGGATCGGCGCGCTGCGGTCTCCCCGACCATGCGGCCTTCCCTTCACGATGTGTTCGAGCGAACGTAGCGGATTGTTGAACAATCCTGCAAGGCTCTTGTAGGTACTTCTTTGTTACGCTGCGATGACGAAGAACGGAGGGGACATGACCGCCACCGACCCGTGGGTGGAAATGCTCGCGGGTGACCGTGGGTTGCTCGACCGCACCAGCACAGCCGAACGAGTCGCCGATCTACTCAGGCAACGCATTATCGAAGGCGCCTTGCCACCGGGAACCCGGCTCTCCGAGGAAAGCGCGGGCCGCGCACTCTCGGTCTCCCGCAACACCTTGCGCGAGGCTTTCCGGCTGCTCGTCCACGAACGTTTACTCGTCCACGAATTCCATCGGGGCGTGTTCGTCAGGGTGCTGGAAGCCGGTGACGTCTCCGACCTCTACCGCGTCCGCAGGATGCTGGAGACCAGCGCGATCCGCTACGCACCCACCGCCGACGGCGCGCTCATCACGGCGATCGAAGACGCCGTCGCCGGTGCCGAACTCGCCGCGAAAGAAGACCGCTGGCTCGCCGTCGGTACCGGCAACATGCGGTTCCATCAAGCGATCACGGCACTGAGTTGCAGTCCCCGCGTCGACGAGATCATGAGCCAGATCGCGGCCGAACTGCGACTCGGTTTCCATGTGATGTCACGGCCGAGGGAGTTTCACGAGCCCTACATCGCGCTCAACCGCGAGATCGCGGAACTGATCGCGGGCGGCAAGTACAAGCAGGCCGAACGAGCGCTCGACAACTATTTCGACATCGCCGAGAACCAGCTCCTCGACGCCTACGCTCAGATGGCGCGGTAGTCGCGAGGCGCGTAGCGCGGGCCGAACCGTGGCCGGGAGAACCCCGCCGCGGTGAGGTAGCGCACCGCGCGCTGCCGTTGCGGCACATACGGTTCCAGCTCCTCCCGCAACCCTTCGTCGTCGAAGGCCCTTCCCGCGAGCGCGTGACCGACGATGGCCGGGATGTGGAAGTCACCGAAGCTGACCGCGTCGGCGTCTCCCCATGCCCGCTGGGCGATCTCGGCCGCCGTCCACACGCCGATCCCCCGCACGTTCCGCAGCAGCGCTCTTCCCTCGGCTCCGCCGAGTACAACCGCCCGCTCAAGCCGGGGAGCGACCCTTGCCGCGGCGATCAACGTCGTCCTCCTGCTCAGGTCGACACCCGCCCTGTGCCATTTCCAGTCCACAATGGAGCGTATGGCGGCCGGAGTGGGAGGCACCCTCAGCCATTCCGGCGCGGGACCGGGAGCCCGCTCGCCGAACCATCGGCACAGCTCCCTCCACGACCTGCGAGCCTCGTAGCCGGTGACTTTCTGTTCCAGCACGCTGGGAACCAGCACGTCCCACACCCACAGCGTGGCGCCGAGCCGCAGGCCGGGTGACCGCCGTCGCGCCCACTCGACGACCTCGTGGTGCGCGGAGAACCCGCTCGGGTCGTCGTCGGCGCCAAGCAACGAGGGCAGCCCGTTCAGCAGGACCTCGCCGCCATCGCCCCACGCCTTCGCCTCGACGGTCCCGTCGGAAGCGCGGCGCAGTACGAGAGTGCCCGGCCCTTCCCCGGTGTTGCGGGCGAGCCACAACCTGCCGCCCTCGTCATAACGGCAACACGGGTCGCCGCGTCCCCTCCGTAATGGAGCGACGACCTGGTCGATGTCCAGTTCGAACGGTGGCACCCAGCGGCGGAAATATTCAGGCATCGCTGGAAAACCGGATCGAGCCGGCCGCCAATCGCGCGCCGGGCCAGACCCTCGCGCCGTTCAGCAACTCGCAGCCCGCGCCGACCTCGACGTCGTCGCCGAGTACGACTCCGCGCAGTACCGCGCCCGCGCCGACCTTCGTTCCCTTGCCGATCACCGAATGCTCGACGACGGCGTCCTCGCCGATCTCGGCGTCGTCGAACAGCACGGAACCCTCGACCTCCGCGCGCTCACCGACACGCACCCGCGCGCCGAGTGTCGTTCCCCCGTAGACCTTGGCGGTGGCCGAGGTCCGCGCACCGTCCAAACGCAACACTTCACCCGAAGGCCCTTCGAGTGCCGATGTCGGCGCGATCCCGCGCACGAGGTCGGCGGAGCCCTTGACGAAGGTCTCCGGGGTACCGACGTCAAGCCAGTAGGAGTCGTCGACGAAACCCTGCACGTGCGCGCCTTCGGCGAGCAGGCCGGGGAAAGTTTCCCTCTCGACGGAGACCCGCCTTCCGGCCGGAATGGTCTCGACCACTGAGCGGCGGAACACGTAGCAGCCCGCGTTGATCTGATCGGTCGGCGGATTCGGCGTCTTTTCGAGGAAGGCGGTGACCCTGCCCCTTTCGTCGGTCGGCACGGAACCGAACCGGCTCGGGTCGGCGACCCGTTGCAGGTGCAGCGTCACGTCCGCCCCCGACGAGCGATGTGTTCCGATCAGGGCACCGAGATCGGTTCCGGAGAGCACGTCCCCGTTGAAGATCACCGCGTCGGGGGCGCGCAGCCGGTCCGCGACGTTGCGGATAGCGCCGCCGGTGTCGAGCGGCTGCTCCTCCACGACGTAGTCGATGTCGAGCCCGAACGCCTCACCGGTGCCGAAGTACTCCTCGAACACCTCCGCCCGGTAGGACGTGCCGAGCACGACGTGCGTGATGCCGGCCGCGCGGATCCTGGACAGCAGATGGGCGAGGAAGGGTGAACCCGCCGTCGGCAACATCGGCTTGGGAGCGGAGAGGGTCAACGGCCGCAGTCTCGTGCCCTTTCCACCGACAAGCACAACCGCATCGACACCGGAATGAGTTGTCATGGCTCTCCACCCTCCCATCCCATGCCCGCACGCCGACAAACCGGGGGGAAACCCTGCCGGTATTTGCCGGAAGGGCCTACCCTGGGACAGGAAGGCGGCGGCCCCGGGAGAGTGGGCCTCGGTGAGGTACGGGAGGCGAGGGCATGGACCCCCGCGATCGGGCAGACGCCGTGCTCTTCCGCGCACAAGCGCGGGACGGCGTGGTCACACCGGACAACATGACATCGCCGATGGACGCCGCCAACACTCAGCAGATCCCACGCTCGCTCGTGCGGCGGATCGACGGCGAACTCGACCCCGACACCACGACCAAACTGTCGGCCGCGTTCATCGAGCGCAACGACGGTCAATTCGACGACAGTCACCTCGCGGCCTCGGCGCCGACGAGCCGGATGGAGCCGAGGACCCAGCCCTTCCGGACCCAGTCCCCGCAAACGGCGCCCTCGCACGCCGAGCCCGACCGGACCCAGCCCCTTCAGGTGCAGTCACAGGCCATGGAGCCGGAGCACACCGAGATGACCGGTCTCGTGCCGACCACCCGGACCTTCCAGGGGCACTCCGACTTCGCGCGGCGCCTCGAAGGTCTGTGAACCCGCCGCGCGCCGTCAGCGGCTGCCTCGCGTCTCCACTTTGAGCCGCACGGCAAGACCGGCGCGGATCACCATGAGCACCGGCTGCCACAGCAGCCCCTTGTGCCGGTCGGAGAGATAGCGGTACGCGCTGTCGTGGTGCGCGGCCAGCATTTTCGCCGACGCTCGCGACGTGGCCTGTCCTCCGATGTGCATCACCGCGGCCGACGGCACGTAGACGTTGAGCCAGCCCGCTCGCCCGATCCGGTCACCGAGGTCGACGTCCTCGAAGTACATGAAGTACCTCGGATCGAACCCTGACACCGAATCGAACGCTTCCCTTCGCATCAGCAGGCACGAGCCGGAAAGCCAGCCCGCCGTGCGTTCCGAGGGCGTCGCGCGCTCCTGCCGGTAGGAGCGAGTCCACGGGTTGCCCGGCCAGATCTTGCCGAGCAGCGCGTGACCGATGCCCCTTCCCATCGAGGGCAGCAGCCTCGCCGACGGGTAGACGCTGTCGTCGGGTTCCCTGATGAGCGGCCCGAACGCGCCGCCCCTCGGCCACCTTCGCGCCGCGTCGAGCAAGGTGTCGATCGAACCGGGATCCCATTCGAGGTCGGGATTGGCGACGACGATCCAGCCGGCCTCGTCGCCGAGCTCGGCCACACCTCGGTTGGCGGCCGCGCCGTACCCGAGGTTCTCGCCAGTGCGCAGCAACCGCACGTTGTCCCGCTCGGCGGCGCGCTCGGGGGCGCCGTCGACGGAACCGTTGTCGGCGAGCACGACCTCGACATCCCGGTCGGTGGCCTTGTCGAGCGTGTCGAGAAAACGGTCGAGGGTCTCGCCTGGCGAGTAGGTCACGGTCACCACGGCGACCTGGTCACCGTATGTCTTCGGCTCGGTCACCGGGTCATTGTGCACCTGTCACGTTCGCCGCCCGCGCCGACGGCGTCACGGGCGGCCCGTGCGGTGCTGATACCAGGCCCGTTCATACGCCTGCTGGTGTTGCTTCGCCGAGGTCGTCCACGAGAATTCCTGTGCCCTCCGCTTCGCGGCCGCGGCGAGCGCGCTCCGCCGCGCGGGGTCGTCGAGCAGCTCACCGAGCGCGGCCGCGACGTCACCGGCCCCGACACCGCAGTAGGCGACCGCGTCTCCGCCGACCTCGGGCAACGCGAGGCGTTTCGTGGTCAGCACGCAGGCACCGGAGGCCATCGCTTCGAGCACGGGGAGCCCGAACCCCTCGCCGAGGCTCGGGTAGGCGACCAGATCGGCACCGCCGAGGAAACCGGCGAGCGTGTCGAAAGGCAGGTAACCGGCCCTGATGACCCTCAGCCGGTGTGGCACGGCGTCGAGCGCCTTCTCCACCTGGCTGTCCCAGCCGGGTTGCCCCGCGAGCACGAGCGCGGGCGGGTCCGGCCGCTGCCCGACGGCCAGCGCGAAACCCCGGATGAGCGCGGGCACGTTCTTGCGTGGTTCCAATGCGCCGAGGAACGCGACGTAGGGCGTGCCGCCGAGGCCGGTCGCGTCGCGGGCAGCCTCGATCTCGGCCGCCGACGGCGGGTGGAAGCGCTGTTCGTCGACGCCGTGCTGGATGACCTCCATGCCCGCGCCCCGGACTCCCGCGACCCTCGCCAGCTCGTCGGCCGTCGCCTCGCTCGGCACGACGCACACGGTGGCCCTGCGCAACGCTGCCCTCGTCCAGCCGCGGAAGAACCTGGCCTTCACGGAGGAATGCAGAACGGGGTCGGTGAAGAACGTGGCGTCGTGCAACGTCACGACCGATGCCGCCCTGCTCGCGACCGGCATCGTGTAGTGGGGGGAGTGGACGACGTCCACGCCGAGCCTGCGGACGAGTCTCGGAAGCGCGGTCTGCTCCCAGGTCAGCCTCGCGGTCCTCGTCGCGGTGGACTCCGTCGTCGGCACGATCCTCGACGCCGGGGCCAGCTCGCCATAGAGCTGGGCGTCCCTCGGCTGGCACACCACGGAAACACTCGCCCCGCCCTTGTCGAGCGCGGCCACGAGCGAATCGACGTAGCGGCCGACGCCGCCTCGGTCGGCCGGTACGGCCGTGGCGTCGATCAGCACGCGTGGTTCTGCCACCCGTGCAGCGTACGACCCCTTGCTTCACTGTTTGACAGGATCCGACAAAGTGAGAGCGACGACAAAAGGCGCCGCCGCGTCGTGCCTCGCCGGACCTGCGGATTCAGGGGTGGGTGTGCAGCCGCCACACCGCGCTCGCCGCCTCGGCCCAGGAGAACCGCGCCGCCCTGCGAAGGCCCGCCTCGGCGAGTCGCGCCGCGAGCTCGGAGGAGCCGAGAACGTCGCGCAGCGCCGAGGCCAGCGCTCCCGGATCGCCGACGGGAACGATCCATCCCGCCTCCCCCGCCACCTCGACGAGCGAGGCGACGTCGGTGTGCACGACGGGAACTCCCTCAGCCATGGCTTCGAGCACGGGCAGCCCGAACCCCTCGGCCCTGCTCGGCACCGCGACCACGCTCGCCGCGCGCAGGACGGCGGCGAGCTGGTCGTCGGGCAGCCTGCCGAGCTGCCGCACCCTGCCCGGTGGCAGCCCGTGCAACGCGGCCAGCCGCGAGGGGTCCAGCTCTCCCCAGCCCGGCTGGCCGACGAGCAGCAACGGCACCGGAACCTCGGCCATGGCCTCGATCAGCACGTCGATGCCCTTGCGCGGTTCGATCGTGCCGACCGCGAGCACGTAGCGCTCGGGAAGGTCGAACGGAAGTGTTCGTATCGGGGGCGGGAAGCGGGTGACCCCGTGCCGGACGACGTGCACCCCCGCGCGGGGCGTGAGCAGGCCCGCGAGGTCGGCCGCGACCGCGGCCGTCGGAACGACCAGAGCCGTCGCCGAGCGGGCCGCGGTGGCGATCGCGGACCGGTGCCAGCGCACACCGCGCGGGGTCAGCGTCTCGGGGTGGGTCCACGGCACGGTGTCGTGCACGGTCACCGAGAGCGTGCGGCGGCCAGGCACCCTCGGCGGCGCGAGCGGGGTCGGCGCGTGCACGGCGGCCCCTCCCGGCCACAGTGGCAGCCCGGCCTGCCACGCCGCGATCAGGGCCTTCGGCGGCAGCGGCAGCCTGCGCGGACCGGAGACGCCCTCCACGCGGGCTGCCTCGACATCGGTGTGCCAGGCAACGACGCCACGCGGGCGCCAGCCGTCCGGCGCGGTCTCGGCGAGCGCGCTCAGCAGCTCAGCGGTGTAGCGGCCGGTGCCTCCCGGCACCGGCGCGAGCAATTGCTCCGCGATCACGACGAGTTCCCGCACGGCGCTATTCTGCCCGCGTGCCCATGACCACCGTCGTCGTCGTCACCTGGCGTGGCGTGGCGCATCTCACCGAGTGCCTCGACGCCCTCGCGGCCCAGGATCGTCCACATCGGATCCTGGTGGTCGACAACGCCTCCGACGACGGCACGGCGGCCCTGCTCGCGGCCCACCCCTCCCGGCCGGAGGTACTGCGGCTCGCACGCAACACCGGGTACGCGGGCGGCATCGCCGCCGCCCTGTCCGCCCCGGACACTGTGGACACTCCATACGTAGCGTGGCTCAACGACGACGCCGCGCCACGACCTGGCTGGCTCGGCACGCTTGAGGACGCGATGCGGCCCTCGACCGGAGCGCTCGCCTCCGTGCTCGAACTTCCCGGCGGAACGGTGCAGTCGACCGGCGTGAGGCTCACCGGGGACGGCCACGGAGCCGACCTGACGGACGGGCGGCCACCGTTCGGCTTCTGCGGGGGTGCCGCGCTGCTGCGCACCAGCGCGCTGCGCGAGGCGGGCGGGGTACCGGCCCACTTCTTCTGTTACTACGAGGACACCGACACGGCGTGGCGGCTGCGCCTCGCGGGCTGGGACATCGAGACCGTCCCCGGTGCCGTGGTCAGGCACCGGCACGGGGCGAGCACCCGGCCCGGTTCGACGTCGTTCCACCACTGGAACGAACGCAACCGGCTGCTGATGCTGCTGCGCTGCGCCCCCGCGACGGTGGCTGCCCGCGAACTCGCCCGGTTCGCCGCGATCACCGCGCTGCTGCCGGTACGCGGGCTGCTCGGCACGCCCGTCCCCTCCTCGGCGAACTTCCGGATCGGGCTGCGAGCCCGCGTGCTTCGCGACGTGGCCGGTTCGCTTCTGCCCTCGCTGCGGCAGCGGCGCGCCATCGGCCGGCTCGGCTGCCGAGGGGCGGTCTGGCGGCGCTGGGCCTGCCGTTAAGCTTCGTCGCCAGGTGGTAGTAGCTGGGGAAGGAGCTGCCTTGGTCAAGGGGGAAACGACCCAGCCGCTGGTCTCGGTCGTCGTGGTGAACTATCGCGGCGCCGAGGACACGATCACCTGTCTGCGGGCGCTCGCCGAACACGACTATCCCCGGCTCGAAGTCATCTGCGTCGACAACGCCTCGCCGGGTGACGACGTCGCGCGTATCCGCGCCTCGGCACCGGGCGAGGTGACGATCGTCGAGTCCGTCGAGAACCTCGGCTTCGCCGGCGGGTGCAACCTCGGCGCGCGGCACGCGGGCGGCACCGTACTCGCGTTCCTGAACAACGACGCCGTCCCCGCCGAGGGCTGGGCCTCCTCCGCGGTGTCCGTGCTGCGGGCCGAGCCGACGGTCGCGGCCGTCGCGAGCAAGGTGCTCGACAGCGAGGGCACGGGTACCGACTTCGTCGACGCGGGCCTCACCTGGTTCGGTATGGGCTACAAGCGGCACGCGGGCAGTCCCATCGCCGAGGTTCCCCCCGCCGAGCACGAGGTCGCGAAGGACGTCCTCTTCGCGACCGGCTCCGCCATGTTCGTCAGGGCAAGCGTCTTCGCAGAGCTGGGCGGATTCGACGAGCGGTTCTTCATGTTCTACGAGGACGTCGACTTCGGCTGGCGGCTCAACCTGAGGGGCTGGCGGGTGCGCTATGTCCCCGAATCGCTGAGCTACCACCGGCACCACGGCACCATGTCCGAAGTGGACACTCCGGACAGCGGGCGGGAAACCTTCCTGCTCGAACGCAACGCACTCTGCGCGCTCTACAAGAACCTCGCTGACGACACGCTTGCCAAGGCGCTGCCTGCCGCGCTGGCGCTCGCCGTTCGCAGGGCGACGGCGCGCGGCGAACTGGACGCCACACAGCTCGACCTGCAACGCGGGGTGGGGCCATCGGTCACCGAACCCGTCGCGGTGCCACGGAGCACGCTCG
Source organism: Prauserella marina (assembly GCF_002240355.1). Taxonomy (GTDB): domain Bacteria; phylum Actinomycetota; class Actinomycetes; order Mycobacteriales; family Pseudonocardiaceae; genus Prauserella_A; species Prauserella_A marina. Next base: position 889,907 of record NZ_CP016353.1, on the reverse strand, counting down.
CGGGATTCCTCGCGATCGACCAGTTCGTCGAGCTGCTGCCCTCACTCGCGGGCGCCAGGGCCGAAGAGCAGGCCGCCCGCGTGCGCACCGACGCCGACCTGCTTCCGTTGCTGCGCAACGCACTTGAACCCGCCTACCCGCTGCCGCGCTACCTCGCGGCACACGACATTCTCGTCGAGGCGTTCGGCATCGAGAAGTCCTTCGGCAAGCGGCGCAGGGTGCTCGTCATCACCGGCGACGCCATCACCGAGCGCATGGCGGGACCGGCCATCAGGGCGTGGAACATCGCCGAGGTGCTGGCTGGCGAGCACGACGTCAGGCTCGTCACGGTCAACCCGCTCGCCGACCCGCCGCCCGCGCCGTTCCAGGTCAGCGGGGCACGCCGCAGGGATCTCAGCGAACCCATCGAGTGGGCCGACATCGTGATCCTGCAAGGGCACGTGCTCGAAATGGCCCCCGCGCTGAAAGAACGGCACTCGAACAAGATCGTCGTGTGCGACCTCTACGACCCCATGCACCTCGAATTGCTCGAACAGGGCAAGGACGGCGCCGACGACAGAAGGGCAGCCGACCTCGCGGGGGTGACGAGGGTGCTGGACGCGCAGCTCGAACGCGGTGACTTCTTCCTGTGCGCCTCGCAACGGCAGCGGCACTTCTGGCTCGGCCATTTCGCCGCGCTCGGCAGGCTCTCCCCCCGGCTCTACGACGCCGATCCCACCACGCAGTCGCTGCTTTCGGTCGTGCCCTTCGGGCTCTCCGCCCGCTCACCCCGGCGTACGGGTCCCGGGCTGAGGGCGGCGCTACCCGGCATCGCCGAAACCGACCACGTGGTGCTGTGGGCGGGTGGCGTCTACAACTGGTTCGACCCACTGACCCTCGTGCGCGCGATCGACCGGCTCAGCAAGCGCAGGGCCGACGTCCGGCTGGTGTTCCTCGGCATGCGGCACCCCAACCCCGAGGTCGCCGAGATGGACATCGGCGCGCGCACGGTCAGGCTCGCCGATTCGCTCGATCTCACCGGCAAGAACGTGTTCTTCAACGAGCAGTGGGTTCCCTACGGCGAGCGACAGAACTGGCTGCTCGACGCCGATTGTGGTGTCACGACGCACTTCGAGCACGTCGAGACGACCTTCGCCTTCCGAACCAGGGTGCTCGACTACCTGTGGGCCGGTCTTCCCATCGTCACCACCGACGGCGACGCCTTCGCCGATCTGGTCAGGGCTGAGGGGCTTGGCGTCGTCGTGCCAGCCGAGGACGACGCCGCACTGGCCGACGCGCTCGAACGCAGCCTCTACGACCCGGAGTTCGCGGCGGCGTGCAGAGAGCGCATCGCCGTCGTCGCCCAGCGCTACACGTGGCCTCGGGTACTCGAACCGCTCGTCGAGTTTTGCCGGGACCCCCGGCCCGCAGCCGACCGGCTTCCCGGTTCGGCCGATCTCGCTCCCTCGATACCGCCGAGGGGCAAGGAACTCGTCCGCAGGGACATCGCGCTGGTGAAGGAATACCTCGAAGCGGGAGGACCCGCCGAGCTGGTCCGCAGGGCGGGTGGCAGGGTCGCCAAGATCGCGCGCCGTGGACTTCGCCGTGGCTGAGAAACCACTGCGGGTCCTGCTCGACGGCACCCCGCTGCTCGGCAGCCGCACCGGCATCGGCAGGTACACGGCTTCGCTTTCCGAAGAGCTCGCGTCAATGTCCACCGTGGACACCAGGGCGGTCGCCTTCACCCTGCGAGGATGGCGAAAGCTGCGCAAGGTACTCCCGCACGGCGTGCGGGCCCGCGGAATGCCGGTGTCGGCGAGGCTCGTGCGGAGGCAGTGGCTGCGCTCGCATTTCCCTCCCGTCGAACTGTTCGCCGGTGCCACCGACGTCGTCCACGGCACCAACTTCGTACTGCCGGGCAGGCTGCGCGCGGCCGGTGTGCTCACGATCCACGACCTCGCGTTTCTCGACGCCCCAGACGAACTCGCGCCGAGCGACAGGGACCTGCCCGAACTGGTGCGCAAGGGAGCGGCCCGCGCCGACATCATCTGCACGCCGACGGCCGCCGTCGCCGACGCGGTCGCCGAGCGGCTTTCGGTCGAGCGGTCGAAAATCGAGGTCACCCCGCTCGGGGTCGACGCGGGCTGGTTCACCGGACGGCCGCCGAAGGACAGCGTGCGCGAACGACTGAGCCTGCCCGGGCGGTACCTGCTGTTCGCGGGAGCGGCCGGGCCACGCAAGGGACTCGACTGGCTCGCCAAGGCACACTCGGCCGACCCGGGCCTTCCGCCCATCGTCTTCGCGGGCCCGGGCCGGTTCCCGACCTCGGAGCGGGCAAGGCACATCGGGTATCTCTCCGATTTGGACCTCCAGCGCGTCGTCGCGGGAGCGGCAGCGCTGGTTCTGCCTTCGCGGGACGAGGGCTTCGGCCTTCCGGTACTGGAGGCCATGGCCTGCGACGTTCCCGTGGTGTGCACCGACGTTCCCGCGCTGAGGGAGGTCTCGGGCGGCCTGGCCAGCCTCGTGCCCTACAACGACGTCGAAGCACTCACCGCCGCGCTGGCGGCAGCCGTTTCGGAACCCAACGCCGCGTCGGCTTCGGCGACCCGCAGGGCACACGCCGCGGGCTTCACCTGGCGGCGGTGCGCGCAGGCGACCGTCGCCGCCTACCGGCGAGCCGCGGAAACCCGCGCGAAGTAAGCACCGAGCGCGTCGCGCCACGGCCGCAGCGGCGTCAATCCGGCCGCGCGCCACGGCTCATCGGAGAGCACCGAGTACGCGGGCCTTGCCGCGGGCCTGGGAAACTCCGCCGTCGTACAGGGTTTCACGCGCCCGGGATCGGCACCGAGCTCTTCGAAAATCGCGCGGGCGAACTCGAACCAGCTGGTCTCGCCGCCGCCAGTACAGTGCAGGATCCGCGAGGACGGCCCTTCACCGTCCGCGATCTTTCCCGCCAGTTCGAGCAGTCCGGCCGCGAGATCGGCCGACCAGGTCGGGCTGCCGCGCTGATCGTCCACAACGGACAGAACGTCGCGTTCACCCTCCAATCTGGTCATGGTCTTCACGAAGTTGCCGCCCCGCTCGCCGTAAACCCACGCGGTGCGCACCACCCACGCGCTGGCACCGGAACCGAGCACGGCGTCCTCGCCTGCGGCCTTCGTCCTGCCGTACGCGCTGCGCGGGGAGAGCGGATCCTCAGGAAGGTAAGGGCGTTCGGCCTCACCCGAGAACACGTAGTCGGTGGAGACGTGCACGAGCGGCACCCGCCACGAGGAGCACGCGGCGGCGAGCACCCTCGGCCCGTCGGCGTTGACGGCGAACGCACGGGCCTCGTCGTCCTCGGCCGCGTCGACCGCCGTGTAGGCCGCCGCGTTGACGACGACGGGAAAGCGGCCTTCCTTCTTCGCGCGCCCCGCGAGTTCGGCGACGGCCTCGACGACGGCACCCGCGCGCTTCACGTCGAGCTCGGCCGATCCCGGCGCGGTGACCTCGACATCATCCGTACTCGACGCGGCGAGATCGGACCCCAGTTGACCCGTACCGCCGGGAACCAGAACAGCCAGCCGTGACACCGATGATCACCTTCCCGTGAGCGCGGCACGTTCCTTCAGTGGTTCCCACCACGCCCTGTTTTCCGAATACCAGCGCACAGTCTCGGCGAGACCGGTCACGAAGTCGACCCTCGGCTCGTAACCGAGTTCGGAACCGATCTTGCCGATGTCGACCGAGTACCGCCGGTCGTGACCGAGCCGGTCGGCGACAGGGGTGACCATCTCCCAGCCGCAACCGACGGCGGCCAGCAGCCGTTCGGTCAGTTCTCTGTTGGTGAGTTCCGTTCCTCCGCCGATGTTGTAGATCTCGCCGGGCCTGCCGCCTTCCGCGACGAGCTGCAAGCCATGACAGTGATCGTCGACGTGCAGCCAGTCCCTCACGTTCAGGCCGTCGCCGTAGAGCGGAACCGGCTTGCCGTCGAGAAGGTTGGTGACGAACAGCGGGATGACCTTCTCGGGGAACTGGTACGGCCCGTAGTTGTTCGAGCACCGGGTGACACACACGGGAAGCCCGTAGGTACGCGAGAAGGACCTGGCCAGCAGGTCGGAGGATGCCTTCGAGGCGGAGTACGGCGAATTCGGTTCGAGCACATGGTCTTCGGTCCACGAGCCGGATTCGATCGAGCCGTAGACCTCGTCGGTGGAGACGTGGACGAACTTGCCGACCTCCGCGTCGCACGCCGCTTGCAGCAGCGTCTGCGTTCCCAGCACGTTGGTGAGCACGAAATCGGCCGACCCCAGGATCGAACGGTCCACATGAGACTCTGCGGCAAAGTGCATGACCAGGTCGGTTCCCCGCATCAGGTCCGCGACGAGCGCGCCGTCACAGATGTCGCCTCGCACGAACCGCAAGCGGGGATCACCGGCGACCGGAGTGAGGTTCGTCTCGCTTCCGGCGTAGGTGAGCTTGTCCAGCACGATGATCTCGGCATCGCCCAACGCCGGGTAGGCGCCAGATATCGCCTGCCGCACGTAATGCGACCCAATGAAACCGGCACCCCCGGTGACGAGCACTCGCATTGTGTAATCCTCCTGGGTTCGCTTGCGCAGTCTGCCACGGATCACGGGTTTGGAAACGCAACATCCAGGCAACGTTTCCCGGTCGAACGCACGCCTCACAAGTAGATCAGTAATCTGGGTCGGGGCATTGAGCGGGAGGAGCGCACGTGACCGGCTGGCCGAACGGACCGGTCGAGCGGCCATCGTCGCGCCGGGGGCACCGGGTCGGCGTTTTCGCCATGGTGAGCGGCAAAGTCATTCTCTCACTCATCTCGGTGACCGTACTGGCGTTGACCTGGTACGGGTGGCAGTTCGTCAGGGGTGTCAACTCCGGCGTCACCACCACGGACGTCTTCGACGGCGCACCAGCTGCCGTCCCGCTCGACGGCGCGATCGACATCCTTCTCGTCGGGCAGGACAGCCGCACCGACGCGAAGGGTGACCCGCTGCCGCAAGAAGTGCTCGACCACCTGCACGCGGGCGAGGCGACCGGCGAGCGGCAGACCGACACGATGATCCTCGTGCACATCCCGCAGGACGGCACGCGCGCGGTCGCCATCTCGTTCCCTCGCGACTCCTGGGTGGAGATCGCGGGCGGCTACGGCAATCACAAACTCAACAGCGCCTTCGTCTACGCCTACAACGACACGTTCTCCACGTTGCGGAACGAGGGAGAGACCGACCTCGAAGCCGTCGACGAGAAGGCGAAGGTCGCCGGCCGCAAGAACCTCATCGCCACCATCGAGCAGTTCATCGGCAAGCCGGGGATGATCGACCGCTACGCCGAGGTCAACCTCGCGAGCTTCTACGAGGTCACCAAGGCGCTTGGCGGCGTCGAGGTGTGCCTCAACTCCGCGGTGAGGGAAACCAAGTCCGGAGTCAACCTCCCCGAGGGAAGGCAGACGCTGGAAGGCGTTCAGGCGCTGGCCTTCGTGCGACAACGCTACGGTCTCGAAAACGGCGACCTCGACCGCATCGCACGGCAGCAGGCCTTTCTTTCCGGCCTGGTTCGCAAGATGCTCTCTCCCGACATCCTGCTCAGCCCCAGCAAGATCAACGACGTCATCGAGGCCGTGCAGAAATCCGTCGTACTTTCCCAGGACTGGGATCTGCTGGAGTTCGCGGCCCAGATGCGTGGCCTTTCCGGCGGCCAGGTGGAGTTCCACACGATTCCGACACTCGGGCTCGGACAGGTGGGCGCGGCGTCCGTTGTCGAGGTCGACGTACCTTCGGTGCGGGCTTTCGTCGACGACCTGACCTCGGACGGCTCGCTCGACGACGAGGAAAAGGACAGTTCGGCCGAGCCGGGCGCGCCACCCGTGATCGACAACGCCGGGCAGTACACAGTGGACATCTACGACGGCTCCGGAGCAAACCTCGGCCCCGCCATCAGACAACACCTCAGCGGCATCGGGTTCCTCGGCGACAGTTCGGCCACAGTGGACAGTCAGAGCGGTACCGTCGTGCTCTACGCTCCCGGCGACGAGGACGGCGTCGAAGCACTCAGGCAAGCATTGGGAACCGACGTGGAGGCCGTGCCGGACAGCACGGTGACACCGGGGTCGCTGACGGTGACCCTCGGCGCCGGATTCGAACTCCCCGAGAGCGCCGTGCCGCCGTCGAGCTTCGCGGCGGAGGCCCCGCCTCGCCAGCCGCCGACGACCGAAAACGAGACCGGCACCCCGGCTGATCAGCCCATAACCGCCGGTGGAGTGCCCTGCGTCAATTAAGCTGGTCGCTCGGAGGTACACGCGGGGTTGGGAGGGAGCCAGCGTGGACGACGGCGAGAAGCCCGGCGGGGCGGGTGAAGCGGGCGAGGCCGACGCCGGTCACGTCGGCGACGCGGAAAACGACGCGGAGCACAACGACACCGACGGCCCGGATGACACCGAGGGCGGCACCGCCAACAACACCGACAGCACCGACAGCACCGGCGAGACGGAGGGGCTGGACGACCCCGAGGACCCCGAGGAGCCGGACGAGGCCGGGACCACCGGTGGGCGGCACCGTCAAGCCACTCCCGCACGGCGCAAACGGTCCCCATGGCGGATCGCGGCCAGGTCGGCCGTCGTGCTGCTCTCCGCGCTGGCCCTCGTCGCCACCGGCTACGCCTACACCGTGCTCGACGGGCTCCAGGACAGTGTCCAGACCACCGACGCGCTCCAGCAGAACAGCGGTGGCGAGGAAGGAACTCCCCCGCCACCGCAGGACGACGGAGCCACCGACATCCTGCTCGTCGGCACCGACTCGCGGACCGACATGGAGGGCAACGCCCTGCCGCTCGACATGCTCAAGCAGCTGCGCACGGAAGACAAGCAGGGCATCAGCACCGACACCTTGATCATCATGCGCATCCCCAAGGACGGCGGGTCGCCAAGAGCGATCTCGATTCCCCGCGACGCCTGGGTCGACGTCCCGCAGGGCGGCGAAGGCAAGATCAACTCCGCCTACGGCGCGGCCAAGGAGTCGGTGAGCGCGCGACTGTGGGCAGAGGGCGGACACGCGGCTGCCGACGTCGAGAAGGAATCCGATCAGGCGGGCAGGCGCGCACTGGTCAAGACGGTGCAGGACTTCACCCGCATTCACATCGACCACTACGCGGAGGTCAACCTCCTCGGCTTCTACCTGCTCACCGAAGCACTGGGCGGGGTCGAGGTCTGCCTGAACAACGCGACCTACGACAAGGACTCCGGCGCGAACTTCGCGGCGGGCCCGCAGGTCGTGTCCGGCGGGGAGGCGCTGTCGTTCGTGCGCCAGCGCAAGAACCTGCCGCGAGGGGATCTCGACCGCATCGTGCGCCAGCAGGCGTTTCTGGCTTCCGCGCTCGACAGCGTGCTCTCGGCGGGGACGCTCACCGAGCCAGGCAGGCTCGATCAGCTCACCGAGACGCTCCGCCGTTCGCTCGTCCTCGACCCGGACCTCGATCTGCTCGGGTTCGCCGAGCAGGCGAAGGGCATCGCGAGCGGCGACATCGAATTCGTCACCATTCCCGTCGTCGAGGTCGCCGCGCGCAGCGATGACGGGCAGAGCATCGTCTCCGTCGACAAGGAAGCCGTGCGCGCCTTCGTGAAGGACATCATCGAAAGCGAAGGGGAACAGCCCAGTGGCGGCGGCTCCGCGCCGGGAGGCGGTATCGCGCCACGGGCGGCGGCGTGCGTCAACTGAGTACGTGGTTAGAGTCGGTGCGGTGAGCCTCACCGAACTGCTGCTTCGCCCCTTGGGTGCCTCCTCCGCCCGCCCGCTCGTCACGCACTACGACGACGCGCTCGGCAGCCGCATCGAGCTGTCGGGCGCGACATTGGCCAACTGGGCGGCCAAGACAGCCAACTGGCTGGTCGAGGAATTCGACGTCGAGCAGGGCGACGACGTGGCCGTCGAGCTGCCTGCCCACTGGCAGACGGCGGGAGTGCTGCTGGGCATCTGGTGGTGCGGTGGTCACGTCGTCGGCAATGGCAAGGGAGCCAAGGTCGCTTTCGTGGGGCCGGACTCCGGCGTGAGCGAGGCCGCCAACACGGCCGTCGTCGCTCTCGACCCGCTCGGCAGGGGCCTCGGCTCCAAGGTCGAGGAAGGCACCCAGGACTACCTTTCCGAGTCACGCCTGTGCGGCGACGACTTCGCGCCCATGCTGCCGATCGACGGCGACACCCCCGCACTGCTGGGCGCGACGGTGGACGAGGTACTGGCGCTGGCGAAGTCACGGGCCGCCGAGCACGGCATCGGGCCCGGCGACCGCGTCCTCTCGACCCTCGACTGGGGCCTGGATCCCGCGCTGCCCGACGGTGTCGTCACCGGGCTGCTCGCGCCGTTCGCGGTCGGCGCCCACCTGGTTCAGGTGACCGGCTCCGTCGCGGACAAGCTGCCTGCGCACCGGACGGCGGAACGCACCACGGTCGACCTCGGCTGACCTCGCGACGTTTCCGGTTCTGCTACGCGCGGACTGCCTCGGCGACGGACTGTTCCCGCGCGGCGGCTTTTCGGCGCCCGAAAAGCAGGTGATCGAGCGAGAGCCTGCCGCCGTTGAAACCCAGCGCCAGCCCGGCGAGCGCGAGGACGAGCACCAGTTCGTAGCCGCCTGCCCCGGTGAGCCCCGCGTCGAGGTGGACGAAGAAGAGCGCCCCGAGTCCCGCGACGGCATAGCCGATGCCGACGAGTGGCAGCGCGATGCCGAGGATGAAGGCGATGGAGCCGATCACCTCGACGGCTATCAGGAAGATCGCGCTCAGCGTCGGCAACGGGATTCCCATGGCCTCGACCATGTCCGTGGTCGCGCCGAGCCCCGCGTTCCACTTGTCGAGTCCGTGAGCCAGGAACACCACGGCGACGGCGACCCGTCCTGCCAGCGCGGTCACGTCCCGCACCCGCTCGTACATGTGCATCACCTCGTCATAGATGAACTTTCAACTACGGCGATGATCGTAACGAACGGGCATAAAAGGGAGAGAAAGAAACCCACCGATCCGAGATGTGGTCAGCCTCGTGCGGTAAAGCCGGAACACTGGGATCGTGGGCCGACGTGCACCTGGGGAAGGACGACGATGGGCCAGTGGACCTGGAACGACCAAGCGCCGGTCGCATCTACGACTACCTGCTCGGCAGAACCAACAACTACGCGATCGACCGCGAGTTCGCCGATCAGCAAATCTCGACCTCGCCCGGCCTCGGCGAGTTCGCGCGAGCGAATCGCGCGTTCCTCGGCAGGGCGGTGCGGTACGCAGTCGAGACGGGTGTGCGTCAGTTCGTCGACATCGGCAGTGGCCTGCCGACACAGGGCAACGTGCACGAGATCGCCGACGAAGTCGCACGAGGCGAAGCCCTCGTCGCCTACGTCGACAACGAGCCGATCGCGCACGCGCACTCGCAGATCCTGCTTGAGGACACCGCGGATCCCGCGCGCCACTTCGCGGTCGTCGGCGACTACTTCGACGGAGCGGAACTGTGGGAGTCCATCATGGACACCACGCCGCTGAATCCTGACGAGCCGATCTGCCTGCTGACCGTCGCGCTCCTGCATCTCATGCCGCCGGAGAAGCAACCGGAAGCCATGCTCGCCGACTATCGCGACCGGCTACCACGGGGAAGTCTGCTGGTGCTGTCGCACGGAAGCGTCGCGCCCGATCACCACGAACTTCGAGAAAGCGCGGGCACCGTGATCGACAACTACAAGCGCTCCACCCACAGGGTGCATCTGCGCGCCAGGGAGGAGATCACGGACCTTTTCGGCGACTTCGCCCTCGTCGACCCAGGACTGGTGTGGATACCGGAATGGCGGCCGAGCGAGCCGGTACCCGCCGACCCGGCGGCGATCGGCGGACTGTGCGGAGTCGGCAGGAAGAACTGACCGTTCTCACGACGAGCACACCGGACCTGTGATCCCCAGGTTGAAGTACGCGAAGGACACGGCTACTATGGGCTCATAGCTCCCCACCGTCCTCCGGGACTGGTGGGGCTTTTTTAATGCCGTAGGCTTCTACCATGCCCCTGCGCGCATCGGTGATCATCGACTATCAGAACCTTCACCTCACCGGTCACGGGCTCTTCGACTCGACACGGTTCGGTCCAGCACATGAAGCTTTGGTCGATCCCCTGCACTTCGCCAATCAACTGATTCAGACCCGGAATCAGCGCCAACGCGACGGCATGGATCACGCCGAGCTTCGAAAAGTCCTCGTGTATCGCGGATTGCCGTCCGCCAAGCATGATCAAAAAGCATACGCGCGGAACCAAGCCCAGAAAGCACATTGGGAGCGAGACCCCAGAGTCGCGGTCCACCTTCGCCCGCTGAAGTACGACTACGAGCGGGATGAGAACGGAAAGAAGGTTGTCGGCTCGAATGGTGACTATATCGTCAAGAGCAGATCCGAGAAGGGCGTCGACGTGCTGTGTGCACTCGCGCTCTTCCGCGAGGCCCTCAATCCGGCGGTCGACGTAGTGATCTTGGCGTCTCAAGATACTGACCTTGAACCAGCTCTGGACGAAGCGCTCGCCCTGGGGACCGCCAAGGTCGAAACTTGTTCCTGGTGGAATCCCGCTCGACGATACAAGTCGCCGGAGATTCGGCCATCGACCAAGCGGATCTGGAACACCCGCCTGGGCCAGTCCGAATTCAGCAGGTGCTGGGACACAACCGACTACCACTGACGACAAGCGTCGCGCTCGCCGTAGCCTTCACCTGGCCGGTTCTTCGCACCGCGCCTAGATCGGATGACCACCGCATTGAACCCGGCGGTGGCCCGGCCACATGCCGGACCACCCGCGAACAAGGGGCGGGCTACTTCCCCTTCAGCAGTGCCCTTGCCATCACCATGCGCTGGATCTGGTTCGTGCCTTCGTAGATCTGCGTGATCTTGGCGTCGCGCATCATGCGCTCGACCGGGAAGTCCCTCGTGTAGCCCGCGCCACCGAAGAGCTGCACCGCGTCGGTGGTCACCTCCATCGCGATGTCGGAGGCGTAGGTCTTCGCGGCGCTGGCGATGAAGCCCGCGCGCGCGTCGCCGCGCTCCGTCGCCGCGGCCGAGGCGTACACCAGGTTGCGCGCGGCCTCGATCTTGGTGCCCATGTCGGCGAGCATGAACTGCACGCCCTGGAAATCACCGATCGCCTTGCCGAACTGCTTGCGCTCCTTGACGTAGCCGATCGCGGCCTCAAGCGCTCCCTGCGCGATACCGAGTGCCTGCGCGCCGATCGTCGGCCTCGTGTGGTCGAGCGTGCGCAGCGCGGTCTTGAGCCCGGTCCCCGGCTCGCCGATGATCCGGTCGGCCGGGATCACGCAGTTCTCGAAGTAGATCTCCCTCGTCGGCGACCCCTTGATGCCGAGCTTGCGCTCCTTGGGGCCAATGGAAAAACCGGGATCGTCGGCGTGCACGACGAAAGCGGAGATGCCGTTGGACTTCTTGGCCGCGTCGGGGTCGGTCACCGCCATGACCGTGTACCAGCTGGACTCGCCCGCGTTGGTGATCCAGCACTTCGTACCGTCGAGCACCCAGGTGTCGCCGTCGCGCTTCGCCCTGGTGCGCATCGACGCGGTGTCCGAACCGGCCTCGCGTTCCGACAGCGCGTAGGAAGCGGACACCTCACCGGCCGCGATCGAAGGCAGCACCTGCTTCTTCAGCTCCTCGGACGCCGAAAGCAGGATGGGCTGGGTCCCCAGCTTGTTGACGGCGGGGATCAGCGATGCCGACGCGTCGACTCGGGCGACCTCCTCGATGACGATGCAGGCCGCGATGGCGTCCGCACCCTGGCCGCCGTACTCCTCGGGGATGTGCACCGCGTTGAAACCGGCCTTGCTGAGCGCGTCCCTCGCCTCGGCCGGATAGCGCTCCTGCTCGTCCACCTCAGCGGCGTAGGGCGCGATTTCCTTCTCGGCCAGCGCGCGCACCGCGGCGCGCAGTTCCTCATGCTCTTCCGGGAGTTGGTAGAGCCCAGGACCGTCGCTCACCGTGCCACCTTTCGTCGGACAGCCTGCTGCCACTCTCGATGTTAGCGGTCGTTTACTCGGACGTCCTTGTGTTCTATACCGCAGCATCCCTAGTGTCAGGTGATGCCGATCACATCGTCGCGGCCTCCCGGGCTCCCTCTGTCGCTGACCTATCCGGAAGCTCCGGTGAGCGCGCTGCTCGCGGGTTCCGCGCTGCGATTCGGCGATCGCGTCGCCTTCCGGTACGGGCAAGCACAACTGACCCACGCCGGATTGCACGCCGACGCCTGCCGGTTCGCCGGCGCGCTGCGCGCACACGGCATCGGCCGCGGCGACACGGTCGCCCTTCACCTCCCCAACCGGCTCTCCTTCCCGGTCGCCTACTACGGCACGCTGCTGGCCGGTGCCACGTTCAGCCCGGCCAACCCGCTGTTGCCTGCCAAGGACCTCGCGGCCCAGCTCGCCGACTGCGCGGCGCGCGCGGTCGTCACCTACGGGCCCGTCGCCGCCGCGCTGGAGGGCGCCGGGATCGGCCTCGTCATCACCGACGAACCCGGCTCCGGTGCCGGGCTCGGTTTCGACGCCTTTCTCGCCGGTGGCGAGACAAAACCGCCTGAGCCCGCCGTCGACGTGCACACCGATCTCGCCCACCTCGCCTACACGGGAGGTACCACGGGCCGCTCGAAGGGCGTCCGGCTGACTCACCGCAACGTGCTGGTCAACACGCTGCAATACGCCTGCTGGGGAACCGGCTCCGTTCCCGGCCTCGACGACGACGGCAACCCGGTGCTCGATCAGATCGGCGACGCGGGGGAATGGCCCGTCCGGCTCGGCACGGGCATCGGCATCAACCTGACGCCGTGGTTCCACGCGATGGGCACCATCGGTTCACTGAACGTGCCCGTACTCAGCGGCGGTACCGTCGTGCTGCACGACCGGTTCGACCCACCGTCCTATGTGGCCGAAGCGGAGCGGCTGAGGGTGACGTCGATGAGCGGGGCACCCGCGTTGTTCGCCGCGTTATTGGCCTGTCCCTCGTTCCACACCGCGGACCTCTCCTCGGTCGCGATGATCACCTCGGGCGCGGCGCCCATGCCCCACGACATGATCAACGCCTTGCGCGGACGGTTCCCCGACGCCGTCATCGCGGAAGGTTATGGGCTCACGGAAGCGACAATGGGGGCGACACTGTCGCCATCGTGGCGGTCGGGAACCCGCAAGACCGGCTCCGTGGGAGTACCCACGTTCGACACCGAGGTCAAGATCGTCGCCGCCGAGGGCGGCGAGGAACCCTTGCCAGTCGACACGAAAGGCGAAGTGTGCGTGCGCGGCCCCCAGGTGATGGCCGGGTACCACGAAAGGGAAGCCGAAACGGCGGCCGTTCTCGTCGACGGCTGGCTGCACACCGGCGATGTCGGTGTCCTCGACGAGGACGGTTTTCTGTCCATTGTGGATCGCAAGAAGGACATGCTGATCTACAAGGGATACAACGTCTATCCGAGGGAATTGGAGGAGCTGCTGATCACGTTGCCCGAGGTGACGGCGGCAGCGGTCGTCGGCAGACCCTCCCCCGGCATCGGCGAGTCGCCGGTGGCGTTCGTCGTGCGCGCGCCAGGCCACGACGATCTCACCGAGTCCACATTGCTGACCACGGTCAACGCGCAGGTGGTTCCCTACAAGCGACTCAGGGAACTGCACTTTGTCGAGTCGATCCCGGTTTCGGCAGCGGGAAAGGTGCTCAAGCGGCAGTTGCGCGAGCGGCTCTAGCCCTTCCGCGCGAGATGGCGACCCCCGCGAGACACACGGCACCGCCGAGCAGACCGAGTACGGAAGGAACCTCGCCGAGTAGCACCGAGGACAGCAACACCGACACGGCCGGTACCGCGTAGGTCGTCGCGGTCAGCCTGCCCGCTTCGGTGCGCCGCAACGCGTAGGCCCACGTGCTGAACCCGATGGCGGTGGGAAAAAGGCCGAGGTACACCGCGCCGAGGATCGCGCCCGGGGGCGCGCTCGCGAGTTCACCGACGGTCTCCGGCAGCCACGGGAGCAACACGACGAACCCGGCCACGCACGCGAACCAGGTCGCGGTGAAGCCGTCGACACCACGCAGCGCGGCCTTCTGGATCAACACCCCTGCCGCGTAGAGCAGGGCAGCCGCGACGCACAGCAGCACCCCGGTCCAGTCGCGCTGCCCACCGGAATCGAGCGCGATGATCCCCACGCCGCCGAAGGCGACGAGCGAACCCACGATGAGCGCCCGCGGGTAGCCCTCACCGAGGAACACGCCCGCTCCGAAGGCGACGAGCAACGGGGCGATGTTGACCAGCAGCGCGGCGGTTCCCGCGTCGACATGCTGCTCCCCCGCGTTGAGCACGACCGTGTAGCCCGCGAGCCACAACACGCCGTAGAGCGCGATGAGCAGCAGCGAACGCCGGGAAACCGGCACGGCGGCCCTGGTGCGGGCGACCCGCGCCAGTCCGACGACCGTGAGGGCCGCCGCGGCGACGCCGATCCTCACGAGCGCGAGCGGGCCGGGCGAGAGGACGTGCCCGACATCCCTGATCGCGACGAACGCCGACGCCCACAGCACCACGGTGATGCCGACCGCGATCATGGCCTTGACGCGCTCGGCCTGGGGAAGATCGGTCGGCCGCCGGTTCTGGAGTTGCTCGGTCACCACGCCATCCTCACCGGCGCGATTGGACAGCACAAGCAATTAGTTGTGCACTTCCGTTAAGTACCGCTATACAATTCCGGAATGTTGGACCTGCCTCGCCTGCGACTGCTGCGGGCCGTCGTCGCCACCGGATCCATCCGAGCGAGCGCGACCCTCCTCGGCTACACCCCCTCCGCGGTCAGCCAGCAACTCGCCTCGCTCCAGCGCGAAACCGGGCTGCGTCTCGTGGAGAAGGCAGGAAGAGGCATCGAGCCCACCTCGGCAGGCCGCACACTCGCCGAGGAGACCGAGCCGCTGTTCGCCGCGCTCAGCCACGTCGAAGGCGTCGTCGACGACCTGAGAGAGGGCAGGACCGGCAGCCTTTCGATCGGCTACTTCTCCTCGGCGGGCGGCGCGTGGCTTCCCGATGTCGTCGGCGCGCTCAGCACCGAATTCCCCGAACTGCGCCTCGACCTGCGCATGACCGACGGCACCGGCGAGGCTCATGGCGAACCGGACATCGACCTGCTCGTCGAGGATCCGCTCGCCCAGCACGCTGACTCGGTCGAGGTTCGGCATCTCATCGACGATCCCTATCTCGCCGTGCTCCGCGACGACGATCCGCTCGCCGCGCTCTCCGAGATACCGCTGGCCGAACTGGCTCCACGACGGTGGATCGACAACGAGGTGAAGGCGGGCCGCTGTCGCCAGGTCCTGCTCTCCGCGTGCGCGCAAGCGGGTTTCTCGCCGTGCTTCTCCGTCGAAGCGCACGACTACCGCACGGCGATTTCCTTCGTGGAGACCGGAATCGGGATCACCGTGATCCCCGAACTCGGAATCGGCGAGCTCGCGAAAGGACTCGTCGCGGTTCCCGTAATCGCGCCCTCGCCCGTGCGCAGCGTCGTCGTCGCCGTCAAGAAATCGATGGCAAGCCACCCAGCCGCGCGCAGGACGGTCGAGTTGCTGGAGACGAGGGTGTCCGTCAGTGGCCGAGCTTCGCCTTGAGGGCGGCGTCTTTGTCGAGTACGAGTTGTTCCAATTCGGACTGGAACGACACCATGCGCTCGCGCAGCGCGGGGTCGGCCGCGCCGAGCATCCTCACCGCGAGCAGCCCGGCGTTGCGGGCGCCGCCGACGGACACGGTCGCTACCGGCACCCCCGCGGGCATCTGCACGATCGACAGCAGCGAGTCGAGACCGTCGAGATACTTGAGCGGGACGGGGACACCGATCACCGGCAACGGGGTCGCCGAGGCGACCATGCCAGGCAGATGCGCCGCCCCGCCCGCGCCCGCGATGATCACCTTGATGCCCCGCTCCGCTGCCGAATTCGCGTAGTCGAGCATCCGCTGCGGGGTGCGGTGTGCGGAGTAGACACCCACCTCGTGAGGCACGTCGAACTCGTCGAGCGCCTTCGCGGCGGCTTCGAGCACGGGCCAATCCGAGTCGCTGCCCATGATCAGGCCGACAATGGGGGTAGTCACGCTTCGTCTCTCCTCAATGGACTCGCTGGAACAGGGCTCAGTGGATGTCGTGGCCGTCGAGCCACTCGGCGTGGGAAAGCCAGTGCGCGGCGAGCCTCGCCTTCTCGCGCAACCCTTCGTCCAGCGTGCCGAGCATGTTGACGTGCCCGAGCTTCCTGCCCTTGCGCTCGCCCTTGCCGTAAAGGTGCACCCTCGCCTGCGGGTACCGCGCGAACAGGTGGTGCAGCCGCTCGTCGGGGCGCATCACCGGCGGTTCAGGAGCGCCGAGAATGTTGGCCATGACCGTGGGCGCGAGCAATTCGGTGACCCCGAGCGGATAGTCGAGCACCGCCCGGAGGTGCTGCTCGAACTGCGAGGTCGGGCAGCCGTCCATCGTCCAGTGCCCCGAGTTGTGCGGGCGCATGGCCAGCTCGTTGACGAGCAGTCCTGCCTCGGTCTCGAACAGTTCGACGGCGAGCACTCCGACGACACCGAGTTCGGCGGCGAGCTGAAGGGCCAGTTCCTGTGCCTCGTGAGTCGCGCGCGGGCTCAGCCCCGGGGCCGGTGCCAGAACCTCGGTGTTGATGCCGTCCGACTGCACCGTCTCGACGACCGGCCACGCGGCTCCCTGACCGAACGGCGACCTCGCGACAAGAGCCGACAGTTCTCTTCGCATGGCGACCTTGGCTTCGACGAGCAGTGGCGTACCGGCGGCAAGCAGCTCGGGAACCAGCGCGCCCGCCTCTGCCGCCGATCCGAGCATCCACACCCCCTTGCCGTCGTAGCCGCCGCTCGCCGCTTTCAGCACCACCGGCCAGCCTCGCGCGCCGCCGAACCTCAGCACGTCGTCCACTTCGGACACCGCGGCGAAGTCGGGACAGGGAAAGCCCTGTGAGGAAAGCCGTTCGCGCATCACCAGCTTGTCCTGCGCGAACTCCAGCGCTTCGGGCCCCGGCCTGACGACGACCCCCTCGTCGGCGAGCGCGTGAAGATGAGCACCAGGGACGTGCTCGTGGTCGAACGTCAATACGTCGACCCCCTTCGCGAAGGAACGCAGCGCGTCGAGGTCGGCGTGGTGCCCGTAAACCACCTCACCCGCGACGAGGCCGGCCGATTCGTGCTCGCCGGCCGCGAGCACCCGCAGCGACTGACCGAGCGAGATCGCGGCCTGGTGGGTCATCCTGGCGAGCTGGCCGCCGCCGACCATGCCGACAACGGGTAGTCCGGTACGAGTATCCATAGCAAGCTCAGCTTAAATGCCGCTCGCCGCCGCGTTCGCGCAGCTCACCCCTGCCTGCTCAGCGGCTGGGAAGGCGGCTCGGCACGGTGATCTCGTTCCCGCTTCTTCCGCAAGAGCCAGCGCACCCCGAGCACGCCGGTCAGCACGACCGGCACCATGATGTAGGCGCTGCCGAGCACGTACTGCCAGAACTCCCAGTGCAGTTCGAGATTTCGGCCGTTCGGCAGGACAAGCAGGACGCAACTCACGAACACGACGATGACGGCGCCCGCTGCGAGCCATCGCCTTCCCGCCGTCGCCGGTGTCGTCTCGGGAAGCTTCGCCACGAGCAGCACGATCAGTGGCACCGCCCACACCCAGTGATGCGACCAGGAAACCGGCGAGACGAGCAACGCGTAGAAAGCCGTCACGAGCAGCGCCTCAAGCGCCTGCCCCCTGCGATGGAAGCGGAGCATCAGCCAGATCGCGCCCGGCGCGAGCAGCGCACCGATCGCGAGCGCGGCCGTCGACGACCACGGCGCGAGATCGCTCACCCTGTTCATGAGCCCGTTCAGCGACTGGTTACCCGCCCAGTGCATCGGGCCGATCCGGCCCTGATCGGACACCGTGTGGGTCCAGAACCGCCAGGAGTCGCCGGGAATCAGCACGAACATCAGCGCCTGCATCCCGAAGAACGTGAGCAGCGCGCGAAGGGCGTCCATCTTGCGCCCCGTGAACAGCAGATGCGGGATGAAGATGAGCGGGGTGAGCTTCACGGCGGCCGCGATGCCGACGAGAACACCACCCCACCTACTGCCTCGCTGGCACACGACGAGGATGTCGAGCACGATCAGCGCCATCAGGATCAGGTTGATCTGACCGAGGAAAATGGTGCGCCACACCGGTTCCAGCGCGAAGAACACCACCGCGAAGATCAATGTGGTTCTCGCGGGAGACGCCCACCTCGGCAACTCACCGGAGAAACGCGGCAGCGCTCCGATGGTGACCCTGATGACCAGCGCCATGGCCAGGAACGAGATCGCGGCGAGAACACCCCACGCGACCTGCACCGGCAGTATCGCGAGCGGCACGAACAACAGCGCCGCCGTCGGCGGATAGGTGAAGGGCAACAGCGCCCAGAACGGCTCCGGGCCGAGGGTGTTGGAGTCGTAGAGCGGCTCGCCCTGCAAGAAGATGATGGCGCCGGCGCGATACACGGCGCTGTCGACGCCGAGGTGCCAGTCGAGCTGCCAGCCGATGACACCGGCGACAATGGCCAGCACCGGCAGCATGATGAGCAGCGCCATCGACCTCGGCCGCACGGAAAGCCTGCCGAGCGAGGCCCGCAATGCCAGCCTCGGCGGCTCATTGCCGGCCGGTGCCGCGGTCTCCCCCGCGACGGCGTAAGGGTTGTCTTCCGCGGCTTCGCCTTCTGCGCGCGGCTCGTGATCGGCTTGACCAGGCACGGCTTGCTTCACCGCTGCCACAGCGCGCGCTGTCCGGCCAGCGTCGCTACCCGAGGTGCTCACGGTTCACCATCTCCGCTACTCGATGCGCTCCGGACACACGACCCCAGCCACTCGCGATGTCGGGGCCGGCCGGTGCGCACTGTGTGGTCTTCTCAGAGAGTGCCGCCGCGCAGAACTCTGGCCGCCTCACCCCACTAAGGAAATCACGAAACGACATCGGCGTGTTCGCATGCCCCGGACAGCACGCCCCGCACGCGCATCCGCGCTGGTCAGTGCTGGTCAGTGCTGGCTGAGCCGGTCCAGCAGTTCGCACGCGGCCTCGTGCGTTCCCGGCAGCCTGACCATGGTGATCCGCGGCGTCCCCACTTCCCTGAGCTGGGCGTCCACGGCGAGCCGCTGCGAGAGTTCCCTGCGCAGGGCCAGCGCCAGCGCGGCGACGTCGTCGTCACGCCGCGCGACCGCGGCGACCGTGGACGGACCAAGCACGGCCAGGCTTTCCCCGCCGTCGAACGCGGTACTCAGTGCGTCGGCGGCAAGGATCATCCCGGTCAGCCGCGACCATCCCGGCGCGTTCAGGAAGTCCATCGTGACCACCACGATGACCCTGTTGTCGGACACCTTTCCGCCGTCGCGGTCGGCTTCGCGGTACAACTCGGCGAGCCGGGTCCTGAGGTAGGCGATCGTGGGCAGACCGGTCAGCGGATCGCTGACCTCGGCCCTCGTCAACTGGTCGAGCGCGACATCGGCCCACGCCACGGCCGTCACCCTCAGCAGCCGGGCCGGCATCGCGTCGACGTCGGGCGCGACGAAGCCGTCGGCCGCCCCCGGCTCGTCCATCACGGCATGCAGCGCAGCAAGATCAGTCAAGGTCTCCTCCAGTCCCGTTCCGGCTGCGGCCCTCGCCCTGCCGAGGCCGGCGAGCGCGGTCAGCGCGGCCGGCTGGCCACCGTGCCCAGGTGAGGGCGCGGCCATCGGAGGGGCGGAAACGCCCGCGGTGTCGATTTCCCCTTCTCGTCCGAGCACGGCCGCGCACACGGCGTCGACCTCCGGCAGACCCCAGTCCCTCGGAAACCGCCAGCCCGAGGCGAGACTCGCGGTCCGCCAGCGGGCGCGCAGCGCACGCAGCGCGCGATCACGGGCCGCGCGCTTGCCCGCATCCGAGTACGGGCCGTCCGGATCGGACAGCGCACCCGCCGCAGGTTCCTCCACAGAAAACCGCCCTTTCCGGCAACAGCCGTTAGAAAATCTCACCGGTTACTGGACGCGTCCGGCCCCCGCCCGTGACGAGAATTAGGACGAATCATCGAGTGAAGTCGTTGCGCTCTATGGGGCAAGACCTCACCCGCCAGGTGACGGAGCTGATGCGGTCCGTCAGACTAAGCGCTGCGTCACATCTCGACCGATGTGCACCGGAGAGGAGAGCCGTGACCACCGCACCCGCCGATCCGAACGGCATGAGCGACGCCGAGCTGATCTCATCGGTGCGTGCGGGCACGATCGCCGCATACGGAACCCTCTACGAAAGACACGTCTCGGCCGCCTACAACCTGGCCCGCCAATTGGCGCGTTCCGGGTCCGACGCCGACGACCTCGTGTCCGAGGCATTCTCGAAGGTCCTCGACACCCTGCGCGCGGGCAAGGGCCCCGACACCGCGTTCCGCGCCTACCTGCTGACCGCGCTGCGGCACACCGCATACGACAAGACGCGCAAGGACAAGCGAGTCGACCTCACCGAGGACATGACCGACACCGCGGTCATGACGGCCGGTAGCGGCAGGGGCGCGGAAGCGCTGACCGTCCCGTTCGCGGACACCGCGATGGCCGGACTTGAGCGCTCGCTGGCGGCGAGGGCGTTCGCGAGGCTGCCGGAACGCTGGCAGGCGGTGCTGTGGCACACGGAGATCGAACAACAGTCCCCGGCCGAGGTCGCCCCGCTGCTCGGGCTCACGCCGAACGGCGTTTCGGCGCTGGCCTACCGGGCTCGCGAGGGGCTTCGCCAGGCATACCTCCAGGTCCACCTCGCCGAGATCTCGGCAGAACGGTGCAGGGCCACCGCCGACAAGCTCGGCGCCTGGACCCGCGACGGGCTGTCGAAGCGGGAACGCGCCCAGGTGGAACAGCACCTCGACAACTGCCCGGACTGCACGGCGCTGGCCGCCGAACTCGCCGACGTCAACGGCGGACTGCGCGTGTTCATCGCGCCGCTCGTGCTCGGCGGAGGGGTCACCGGCTACCTCGCGCTCGCGGGCACCGGCAAGGCCGCCGCCGCCGGTGCCGCCGCCGGTACGGCCGCGGCGGGCTCCGCCGGTGCGGCGGCGGGTGCGCTGACCTCGGGTCCCCGGCAGTTCGTCGGGGTAGCCGCATCCGGGGTCGCGATGGCCGCCGCCGTCGCCATCGCGCTGACCGCCGGTGGTTCCTCCGAGATCCCCGCCGCCCAGCCGCCGCCTCCGGCCGCGATCGAATCCCCAGCCCCCGAACCAGCGGCCCCTCCGCCGCCTCCCGCGCCCCCGGCACCGCAACCGCCGCCGCAGGATCCGCCGGCGCCACCGCCTCCCGCGCAGCCCGCGCCGCCACCGCCTCCGAGGGAACCGGCGCCACAACCGCCGCCTGCCGTTCCACCGCCGCCCACCGTCGAGCCGCCGCAGGTCACCGCGATCGCGCCGCCGGAGGGCATCGAACTGCTGCCCGGCGGCTCCCCCGTCGACCTGCCCATCACCGTCCGCAACGACGGCGGCACCGTCTCCGACCCGGTCGGCGTGACGCTGACGCTGCCTCCCGGAGTCAGCGCGGTCGGGCCAGCGAGTGGTGGCGGCGGAGCGCCCGGCAGTGCGGGCTTGCCCCGTGCGGAAGGTGCCCAGCGTGGCCAGAGCGCCGTGGTGGCAGCCCAGCAGGGCGCCGAACCGACGGCGTCAACCACGGTGCGCTGTCCCGGCGGCACCGGCACCGTCACCTGCTCGACGGCGGAGGGCCTGCAACCCGGGGCCTCGGCCGTGCTCACCTTCCGGCTCGTCGCCGCGGAGGACGCGAGTTCGGGCGAGGTGACCGGCACGATCAGCTCCGGCAGCCCCGTCGAGGTCTCCATCAAGGTCCCCGTCGCGGTCACCCCTGTGCAGGACAAGGTGTTCCTCACGGTGGAGAAGGCATTCCACCCGTGGAGCCGCACCCTGTACGTCGTCGTGCGCAACGACGGTCCCGTCGCGAGGCAGGCCGAGCTCACCGTCGACGCGCCGGCCAACGACCTTCCGCTCGGAAGTCCCTTCGACTGCGCGGGCGGGGAGGAACTGACCTGCACGACCGAGGAAGCGGTCGAGCCGGGCGAGAGCGCGACGCTGTGGATCGCGGTTCGACCGGACCTCGACCCGTCGCCCGTCCCGCACGGCGCCGAACCACCGCCGGGTCCCGCCGGTAACGGCGGCGCGGTGGTGACGGTCACCGCGACGCTCGGCAACGCGTCGGCGAGCGAGTCGGTGCGCTTCGGCTGCTGGGGCCTGTGGTGCTACTGGCCCGGCCTTCCGGCGACACCGGACCAGCCGGAGCCGACCACGAGCAACGAGCCGACGCCGGACTCGACGACACCGACCGGGCCGACGGGATCGACCGAATCAACACCGCCCGCCGAACCGACCGGGCCGACCGGATCACCGACGGACTCCTCACGGCCCGGCACCACCACGCCACCGACATCCACCGAAAGTGGTGGGGAGTCCACGAGCCCGACAACCGGATCACCCAGCGCGACGACACCGGATCACTCCGAGGGGCCTCCACTCCCGGTTCCGTCCGATTCGACCGGAGAGACGACGCCGGACCACCCCACGACGACCTCGTCGGAGGGCACGCCCCGCTCCGAAACATCGCAGCCCACAAGGCCAGGGCTGTGGGACTGGTTGCCCTGGCGCCATTAACCGTCACCGGCTCCTCAGTAGACTGCGGTCGTGGCCGTCGTCGAACGCGTACTCTCCCGAGTACCCAAGCCGTTACGCTTGGTATTGATCCGGCATCGGGAGCTGCTGAAGTTCGCGATCGTGGGTGGCACGACATTCCTGGTCGACAACGGTGTGTGGTACCTGCTCAAGCTTTCCGTTCTGGAGTCGCGGCCGACCACGGCGAAGGGCCTGGCGATCATGGTCGCGACGGTCGTCTCGTACTTCCTGAACCGGGAATGGTCGTTCCGCACGAGGGGCGGGCGCAGCCGTACCCCCGAGGCCGTGTTGTTCTTCATCATCAGCGGAATCGCGGTGGCGCTGAACCTGATTCCGCTATACGCCTCGCGCTATTTCCTGCACCTCGAAGTGCCTCACGTTTCCCGGTTCGTCCAGGAATTCGCCGACTTCGCGAGCGGTTCGGTCATCGGAATGCTCATCGCGATGGTGTTCCGGTTCTGGGCTTTCAAGAAATGGGTGTTCCCCGACTCGCTCGGCAGGCGCAGAAGGGAAGACGAACTGGACGCTGCTGTCGACTAGGTATCGACTCGCTCTAGCGGGGAGCGCGTTCGGCGGGCCAGCTGACGCCGGGAACGTCGGCCGGTCGCGGCACCCTGAGGAAGAGGCTGAACGTGGCAGGGCGCTTGACCGACAGTTCGAGCCGTCCCCCGTCGGCCTCGGCGAGTGCTCGCGCCAGCGCGAGACCGACCCCGGTCGACCCGCCTCCGGAGAACCCGCGCTCGAAGATATGCGGCGCGAGTTCGTCGGGCACTCCCGCGCCCGCGTCGTGCACCTCGACCACCACCGTGCCCTCCGCCTCGCCTTTGCGGGCTGTCACGGTCACCGCGCCGTCCCCGTGCCGCAGCGCGTTGTCGAGCAGCACACCGATCACCTCGCGCAGCCGCGCGGGCGTCGCCCTCACGATCAGCCCCTCGCCGACGCGAAGCCGCAGGGTGCGGCCCTCGGCCTTGAGCAGCTGCCGCCATTCCTGCGCAGCCTCAGGCAGCATCCTGGAAAGCCCGACCGGCTCCGCGCCGACCTCGCTTGCCGCCCTGGCGGCGGCGAGCAGTTCGTCGAGCGCCTCCGCGAGCCGGTCGGCCTGCTCCTGCGCCGCCTGCGCCTCCTCGACGACGTCGGTGTCGGAATGCGTCGTCAGCGCCTCCAGCCGTAGCTGAAGCGCGGTCAGCCTGCTGCGCAACTGGTGTGAGACGTCGCCGACCAGTTGTCGTTCCCGCTGCACGAGCTGCGCGAGAGCCGAAGCCGACGCGTCGAGCGCGTCGGCGACCATGTCCAGCTCACCGACCTGGTAGCGGCGGCCGTCTGGCCGGAAGTCACCTCCGCCGAGCTTCGCCGCCCTGTCGGCGACGTGCCGCAACGGCTGTGCGAGCCTGCGGGCGGTGACGGTGGCGACGACGGTGCCGGTACCGACGGACAGGACCACGAGCAGGATCACCGCGATGGCGACCTGGGTCTGTCTCGTCTGCAACGGCCCGGCGGGGATCGCCAGCTCCACCGTGCCGCCCTTGGCAATCGGCACGCTCTCCACCACGACATCGGCACCAGGATCGGTGCCGAACGTCATCGGCGGCGTGTTCGGCTGCCTGACGGTCAGCAATCCCGATTCGGGAACGGCGGCCCTCACCGGATCGAGATCGAGTGAACGGTTGTCGGCGAGCTGGTCGTCGAGGGTGGCAGCGATGCGCTGGGCGTTGGAAGCCAGGTCCTCCCTTGCGATGTTGTCGACGAGCAGCCAGCCGGTCACTCCGAGCGGGCTGCCGAGCGCCGCACCGGTGACCGCGACCGCCAGCAGGATGGCAAGCAGGATCCGCCGTCGCATCGTTTCCTTGTCACTCCGTGTTGAACCGGAAGCCGACACCGCGGACGGTGGCGATGTGCTCCTCGGCGGCGCGCTTGCCCGAACCGTTGTCGCCCGCGAGGGAAAGTTTGCGGCGCAACCACGACATGTGCATGTCGAGTGTCTTCGACGTCTTCGATTCGAGTTCGTTCCAGACCTCGGAAAGGATCTCCTCCCTGCTCACCACCTGTCCAGCCCTGCTCATCAGCACCCTGAGCAGTTCGAACTCCTTGTTGGCGAGCTGGACCTCGCGACCGTCGACCGTGACCAGTCGCGCGCCGAGATCCATCCGGACCCCTCCGGTGTCGAGCACTTCCGGCGCCCTCCTTCGCAGCAGCGCGCGGATCCTCGCGAGCAGCTCGGCGAGCCGGAACGGTTTGGCGACGTAGTCGTCGGCACCCGCGTCGAGGCCCACCACGAAGTCGACCTCGTCGGTGCGGGCGGTCAGCATCAGCACCGGCAGGTCGGTTCCGTCGGCGCGCAGCCTGCGGCACACCTCAAGCCCGTCCATGCCGGGCAGCCCGAGGTCGAGCACAAGCAGGTCGACGCGGTCGCGCGACGTCCGCAGCAACGCGGAGGGGCCGTCGCCGACAACCGTCACCTGGTAGCCCTCGCGTTGCAGCGCCCGGGACAGCGGCTCGGCGATCGCCGGGTCGTCTTCGGCAAGTAGGACCATGCTCACCTGGCCAACTTTACGGCGGCGCCCCATGAAACCATCGTCACCGTGTCAAGGTATTCCGCCGACCTGCGGCTGGCGGCTCAGCTCGCCGACGCAGCCGATGCCATCACCACCGCCCGGTTCAGGGCCCAGGACCTCGCCGTGCGCAGCAAACCGGACCGCACGCCGGTGACCGACGCCGACACGGCTGTCGAGGACGCCATCAGGGAATTGCTCGGCGCTCATCGCCCGCAGGACGCCATCGCCGGTGAGGAAGGCGGCGGTTCGGCATCGGAACGGGGCAGGGTGTGGCTGCTCGATCCCATCGACGGGACGAAGAACTTCCTGCGCGGCGCCCCGGTGTGGGCGACGCTGATCGCGCTCGTCGACGACGGCGAGCCCGTGGTGGGGATGGTCAGCGCGCCTCTGCTCGGCCGTCGCTGGTGGGCGGCGACCGGCGAGGGCGCGTGGCTCGCCGACAGTGCCGGTGAGCACCGGCTCTCGGTGTCGGCGGTACCGGAACTGGCCGACGCCTACCTGTCGACGACGGACCTCGGCTCGTGGGTCGAGTACCACTCGCGCGAGGCGTATCTCGCGCTCGTCGACGCCTGCTGGGAAAGCAGGGCCTTCGGGGACTTCTGGCAGCACTGCCTCGTCGCGGAAGGGATCCTCGACGTCGCGGTCGAGCCGATCGTCAACCCGTGGGACGTCGCACCGGCCCAGATACTGGTGACCGAGGCGGGCGGCCGGTTCACCGACCTCACGGGTGAGGCCCGCTTCGACGGCGGTTCCGCGCTGGCGACCAACGGGCTCGTGCACGACGCCGCGCTCGCGCACGTCGGCCTGCCGCGTTAGACAGGCTGGTCAGGGAAGCACGCCGACCGCGCCGCGGGCCACCTGAGCCCAGGCGAGCCTGCCGAAAAGGTAGTGACAGGCGACCTGCTCACTCGTGAACCGCGCCCAGTCGTAGCGGTTGCCCTGCTCGCGCCAGAACACTTCCCAGGTCGGTCCCTCCTCGGCCGCGCCGTCACCGTCGTCGTCGCCACGCAGGAGACACCACGTGTTGTCGGCTTCGGCGCCGATCGACACCACCTCATGCGGAACACCGACGGCTTCGAGCCACCGCATGATCGACTCCGTGTTCACTGCCTCTCCTCGAACGTGATGTCGGCAAGGTAGCCGAGGGTCACCAGCTCCGCGGCCGAATAGACGGAGCGATAGCGCACCCCGCCGCCCGGCAGGCCGAACCAGGCCGCTGAGATCGCTTTCCACACCGGAACCTGGCGCAGCACGCGGTAGCGCCGGTATCCGGCGTCGAGCCCCGCGGGCGGAAGAGAGCGCTCGGCGAAGGGCGTGCCGTCGGGCGCGAAGATCCTGCCGTGGGCTGTGCCGAACCGGTCGATTTCGGTGCCCTCGCCCAGCAGCACCGGTTCGGCGGCTTCGACCCCGCCTTCCGGATTCCGTTCGGCGGGCGGCCACGCGTACTCCGGTGCCTCACCGCCCTGCACGAGGTAATGGCGATCCCATTCCTCCCGCGAGAGCCCCTGCTCCCCGCCCAGTGGGTCGTGGCCTTCGGTGAGTGAGGCAGGCGGCCGGGGCAGCACGGTGGCCGGTGGCGGGGCGGGCTGGCGCCATCCATTGCGCAGCCACGCCAGCGCCTGCCCCGGATCGACGTCCGAGGAATCCGGGTGATCGTGGGGAGGGAAACGCAGCCATGGCACGCATGCCCGTTCCCCCTCAGGAACGGGCAGTTGCCTCGCGGGCCGGTCGGTGGCGACGGGAAGGTGGCCGATCGGGAACATGTGCACGACGAACAGCGCGACGATGCTCTGTCGTTCCTGCCGGGGAGACCCGACGGGAACGGGGGCCTCCTGCGGCCGTGGCCTCACTGGTTCGGGAACGGGGCCCGGCCTCGGGTAGACGGGTTCCGCCGAGGGACCCCACCTCGCCGGGGCATAAGGGGCTTGCGGGTACACCGGCGCACCGTAGGGAACCTGGCCGACCGGCGGGACCGGGTAGGGCTGGCCGGCGAAGGGCTGCGCACCGTAGTGCTGCGGAACGAACTGGCCCTGCGCCGGCTGGATGCCAGGCGCCCCTCCGAACCCGGAGAGCTGAGTCTGAGAAGGCGGAGTCGGGATACCGGCCGGCAGCGAGATTCCGCTCGGCGGCGTCGGTACGTCGTCGAAACCGCCCTGCGAGAGAAATCCGCCGTAGCTCGCGGCCGGAGTCCCCCTCGGCGGGGTCGGCACGTCGGGCAGTCTGATCGGCCCGGTGCCCTCGTCCACGTCGCTGTAGTAGCTGTTGTCGTTGTCGCTGCCGGTCTTATCGCTGCTGCTGTCGGTCTGGTCCCCGTCGGCAGGCCCCGGCTCGTCAGGGGACTCACCGTCGGCGCCCGGTTGCCCCGCGCTCGCCACGAGTTCGTCGCTGATCGCGCCCAGCCTCGCGGCGAAACCACGCAGCGAGGTGTCCAGTCCCGCCAGCGCGAACGGGTGCCCAGCCTCGACGGCGGCCATGACCGCGTCCCTGTTCTTCGCGGCCTCGACGAGGTGCCCGGCCAGGTCCGCCTTCGCCGCCGCGATGAGTTCGGCGACCTGATCGAGGCGGTTCGCCGCCAGCTCCGCTTCGCGCACGACGGTGGCGAACCCACCCGTTTCCGGGGCGAGCAGGCCGGAGAGCCGCCCGTGAGCGCCGTGTCCCGCGGCGGCCGACAGCGCCTGGGTGACCTTGTCACCGGCCGCGTCCACCTCCGCGGCCAGCGTGCCCAGTTCGGCGGCGGCCATTCGCCACGCACCGGCCTGTTCCCTCAGCGCGTCCTCGTCGCCCTCGGGCCACCGCGCTCCCGTCGCCCTCGCGATGTCGGCGAGTTCGGCAGGCAACTCGATTCCCATTCCTCCGCCTATCCGGCCCTGCCCGGGTCACCGGGCTTTTTCATGCCGCCTTCGGCCGCGCCGACGATGTCGGCGACCTCGATGGCCGCCGAGCCGTCGGCGTCACGGTAGGCGGCCGCCGCGACGGCGAGTGTCTCGCCAGTCTCGGCGAGCCCGGCCTCGATCGTGTCGATCCGGTCGAGTGTGTCCGCGACCGGCCCGGTGTGCTCGTCGGCGAACCGCTGCCCTGCCTCGTCGGTACCCCACGGCCGGTCGACGAGCGCGGCACGCAAGCGGGTGGAGATGTCCTCCGCCCGCTCGGCGAATCCGGCGAAGTCGGCGGCGAGTACGGCGAGCCGGCCCGGATCGGCTTGGAACGACCCGCCGCCGGATGCGGGGTCGTTTATCGCGTGCGCGGCCAATCGGCCTCCTCAAGCCAGCTTTGATCTTCGAAACTCTCGTCGTCGTCGGCGGGTTCGGGCTCGCCGGTCTCGCACCCTTCGAGGTCGGCCGCGCCGAGCAGCAGTGCCTGCGCGTCCGTTCCCTCCGGCAGAGCGGGCGCCAGCAGGTCTCCCGCACCGGCGACCGCCTTGCCCCCGGCCACCGTGGCCGCCTCCACGATCCGCGCCGCGAGTTCGGCGGGCCGGTAGCGTTCGTAAGCTTCGTCGGCGATGACGAGGCCGGTGAGCGTTCCTCGCGCTCCGACCGTCGCGGTCACCATGCCGTCGGCGCTGCCCGCCGACTCGCTGAAGGCGGCGAGCTCGCGCTGCACGGCGGCGAGCTGTTCCCTGCTGCGGTGATAGTCGGCGAGCAACGCATCCACCTGCGCACGATGGTCGGTCACGGGCCCTCCCGACACTCGTTGGTCCGTTGTTACAGCGGTCGGCTCCGCCTGAGACGCGGCGACTGCCCGCGCGGTTCCTTCCAGTATCGGATCGTTGTCCGGTCCGGGCGCGATTCACCCCATCGACGGACGGCAGCCCGTTCCCGCCGGGGGTCCCGCTATCCGGCCAGCGCCTTGACCACGTTGGAAGGGCTCGGCCTCCCGAGCCGCTCCGCCATCCAGACGCTGGTCCGCACGAGCGAGCCGAGATCGACCCCGTGCTCGACGCCGAGACCGTCGAGCAGCCACACCAGATCCTCGGTGGCGAGATTGCCGGTCGCCGATTCCGCGTAGGGGCAGCCACCGAGACCACCGGCAGAGGAATCCACAGTGGACACTCCACGATGGAGGGCTGCGAGTGTGTTGGCCAGCGCTTGGCCGTAGGTGTCGTGGAAGTGCACGGCCAGCTTGTCGATACCGACACCGGCCTCGGTGAAGGCGTTGAGCAGCCGCTCGACCTGCCCTGCCGTCGCCACTCCGATGGTGTCGCCGAGGGAAAGCTGGAAACAGCCAAGGTCGAGCAGGCGCTTACCGGCCCGCACCACCTGCTCCACCGCGACCGGGCCCTCCCACGGATCACCGAAACACATGGAGAGGTAGCCGCGAACCCGAAGCCCCTCCGCCAGCGCGCGCCCGATGGTCGGTTCGAACATCGAGAACTGACCGTCGACGGTCGAGTTGAGGTTGCGCTTCGCGAAAGTCTCCGTCGCGCTGCCGAACACCGCGATGTCGCCGACGCCCGCCGCGAACGCCCTTTCCAGGCCACGCTCGTTGGGAACCAGCACCGGATACCGCACGCCGTCGCGCCTGACCAGCCCTTCGAGCAGCCGCTCAGCGTCGGCGAGCTGCGGCACCCATTTCGGATGCACGAAGCTCGTGGCCTCCAGCGTGGTCAGTCCCGCCTCGGCGAGCCGGTCGAGGAACTCCAGCTTCACGCCGACGTCGACGATCGCCTTCTCGTTCTGGAGGCCGTCGCGCGGGCCGACCTCCCAGATCGAGACCCGTCGCGGCAGACCGCCGCCGGATGGCACCCGCTCCGGAAGCCCGATGTCACGTACGCCCATACCGGTCAGCGCCCCCTGCCCCTCGGCTGAGGGGGCGGTTCCTGCTGGGCCTGGCCCTCGAAACCGAAGTCGTCGTAGGGGTTGTCGTTGACCTGCCGGTAGATCGCGGTGTGCACCTGCTCGACCCTCGGAATGTCGTCGAAGGTGAGCGGCTCGTCGGAGGCGGACTCGATGATGAGCGTCCCGCAGCCGAAGATC
The DNA here is from genome assembly GCF_002240355.1 of Prauserella marina. GTDB lineage: Bacteria > Actinomycetota > Actinomycetes > Mycobacteriales > Pseudonocardiaceae > Prauserella_A > Prauserella_A marina. Next base: position 859,710 of record NZ_CP016353.1, on the reverse strand, counting down.
CGGTCGAGCAACCCGTGCTCGAACCGCACGCTGTTGATCCTGGCCATCGGGATGTCGATACCGGTGCGCTTGACGACGCCCTCGCGGGCGATGACGCGGTCGGTGGTGACGATGAAGTGAGTGGTCCGCCAGCGCACGAACGGCACGAGGAACAACGTGACGAGCAACGCGAGCCCGACGACGCCGGTGGCGATGAGCGCGACGAGATCCCACGGCGCTTCGAGGTCTCTGGCGAGCAACGCGACCCAGATCCCGAGACCGATCGTCACGATCAGGACGACGAAGGGGACGATCAGCATCTTGAAGTGCGGATGCTTGTGCGTGATGACGCGCTCACCGTCACTGAGCAGATCGTCTGGATACGCCACTTCGAACACTCCCCGGACTCGTGTCTCGCCGTGTGCGCTCACCGTACCGCGCGAGGGGGCCGGTTTACTCCGCGACCGGGCGCAAGTGAACGACATCTCCGGCGAAGATCGTCCGCAGCTCACCGGCCGCGGTCCTGACGATCAGCGCTCCGTTCGGATCGAGGTCGACGGCTTCGCCGACGAGGGAAGGCGCACCGGCGATCATGATCTTCACCTCGTGGCCGATGGTCACGCAGTTCGCCAGGTACTCGGAGATCAGGCCCCCGGCGCCGAGATCGCCGCCGTCGGCCCGCCAGCGGCGTTCGCGCTCGTCGAGCGCGGTGAGCAAGGCGAGGGCGACGGCGGTGCGCGACACCGGGCCATTCGCCAGTTCGGAGAGCGAAACGGCGGGCAGCCCGCCCGGCGCCGGCGGTACGGGGTCTCGCTGTGCCTTCACGTTCAGCCCCATGCCGAGGATCACCGCTTGCTCGTCGGAGGCCGCCGCCTCGGACAGGATCCCGGCGCACTTGCCATAGCCTTCGCCGGACGGCAGCGGGGCGAGCACGTCGTTAGGCCACTTGAGCACTGCTTCGACGCCAACGGCGCGCAGCGCGTCCAGCACGGCGAGACCGGCGACGGGCGCGAGCGAGCCGAGCCCGGAAAGCGGGATCGAAGGACGCAACAACACGCTGCAGTACAGCCCCGAACCCGATGGCGAGACCCAGGTCCTGCCTCTTCGCCCCTGTCCGGCCGTCTGCTCCTCGGCGATGAGCACGGTCCGGTCGTCGGCGCCGCCGACAAGTGCTTCCCTCAGGTCGGCGTTGGTGGACCCCGTGCTGGCCACGACGTCGAGCTCGGCATAGGGACCGGCCGGTCGCACGAGCGCGGCACGCAGCCTCGCGGCGTCGATCCGCTTCATGGCGGCAACCCTAATGACCGCGCACAACGCCCAGACGTTGCCTAGTTGCCTACGCCACAGCTCGGGGCTTGTGTCCGATGGCTAAGCTCGGGCTTCATGAGTAGCGCGACGGAGCCGATCGGGACGCCTCCCGCAGAAGAGCCGGACATTCACACCACGGCCGGCAAACTCGCCGACCTTTACGTGCGCTACTCCGAGGCGGTGCACGCGGGGTCGGCCCGGGCGGTGGAACGACAGCACGCCAAGGGGAAGAAGACCGCACGCGAGCGCATCGACCTGCTGCTCGACGAGGGCTCGTTCGTCGAGCTCGACGAGTTCGCACGGCACCGCTCGACGAACTTCGGCCAAGAGGACAACCGCCCCTACGGCGATGGTGTCGTGACCGGGTACGGCACGGTCGACGGCCGTCCGGTGTGCGTGTTCAGCCAGGACGTCACGGTGTTCGGCGGCTCGCTCGGCGAGGTGTACGGCGAGAAGATCGTCAAGGTCATGGATCTGGCCATCAAGACGGGCAGGCCCATCATCGGCATCAACGAGGGCGGAGGGGCGCGCATCCAGGAGGGTGTCGTCTCGCTCGGTCTCTACGGGGAGATCTTCCGGCGCAACACGCTCGCCTCGGGCGTCGTCCCGCAGATCTCGCTGATCATGGGCGCCAACGCGGGAGGGCACGTCTACTCGCCAGCGCTCACCGACTTCGTGGTGATGGTCGACCAGACGTCGCACATGTTCATCACCGGTCCCGACGTGATCAAGACGGTGACCGGCGAAGAGGTTTCGTTCGAGGACCTCGGCGGTGGCAGGACCCACAACACGAAATCGGGCAACGCGCACTACCTCGGCACCGACGAGGAGGACGCGATCGCCTACGTCAAGGAGCTGCTTGGCTTCCTGCCGAGCAACAACCTTTCCGAGCCGCCGGTGTTGGAGCCGGCCGAGCCGGGTGGCGAGTCGATCGCCGACGGGGTCACCGACACCGACCGCGAGCTGGACACGCTCATCCCCGATTCACCGAACCAGCCCTACGACATGCACGAGGTCATCACGAGGGTCGTTGACGACGGCGACTTCCTTGAGGTGCACGAGCTGTTCGCGCCGAACGTGCTGACCGGTTTCGGCAGGATCGACGGCAACAGCGTCGGCATCGTGGCCAACCAGCCGACCCAGTTCGCAGGCTGCCTCGACATCGACGCCTCGGAGAAGGCCGCGCGGTTCGTGCGCACCTGCGACGCCTTCAACGTTCCCGTGCTGACCTTCGTCGACGTTCCCGGTTTCCTTCCCGGCACCGACCAGGAGTGGAACGGCATCATCAGGCACGGCGCGAAGCTGATCTACGCCTACGCCGAGGCGACCGTTCCGCTGGTCACCGTCATCACGCGCAAGGCATACGGCGGGGCCTACGACGTGATGGGGTCCAAGCACCTCGGTGCCGACGTCAACGTGGCGTGGCCGACCGCGCAGATCGCGGTCATGGGAGCACAGGGCGCCGCGAACATCGTGTACCGCAAGACACTCGCGAACGCGGCCGACTCCGGTGAGGACGTCGAGGCGCTGCGGGCGCGGTTGATCCAGGAATACGAGGACACGCTGTGCAACCCGTACGTCGCGGCCGAGCGCGGCTACGTCGACGGCGTGATCCCGCCCGCACACACTCGCGGTTACATCGCCCGAGCGCTGCGCATGCTGAGCGAGAAGCGCGAGACGCTGCCGCCCAAGAAGCACGGGAACATCCCGCTGTGAGCGCCGGCGAGGAGAGCGAGCGGAAGCCGTTCCTGAGGGTCGTTCGCGGCAAGCCCGACGACACGGAACTGGCCGCGCTGGCCGCCGTCGTCGCGGGGATGGCCGCTTCCGGTGCGGCGGAGGAGCCCGCCGCACCGCGGCCCCGGTCGCGGTGGGCCGACCGGGCGACGCTGGTGCGGTCGCCGTTGCGGCCTGGACAGGGAGCGTGGCGCGCCTCGGCGCTACCCCGCTGAGTTCTGCAGAACCGGTTGTTCGCCGGTGCCACCCGGCACCGGCGACCCGGCGTACCGGTGCGATCGGATCATGGCGAGCAGCCCGCCGGCGGCAAGCGCGAGAGGAACCGCGAACGCGGCCCTGTGCGCCGAGGGCGGCGCCATACCGGATCCGGACAGCGTGTCCAGTAACACACCGGTGCCGAGCTGGGCGACGACGGCGAAGCCGAAGCCGCCCATGTTCGCGACGCCGGTGGCAATGCCCGCCCTGTGCACGGCGTTGCTCGACCTGGCCAGGTCGAAGGCCAGCATGCTGACGCCACCGCAGGCTCCGATGAGGAACAACGCCGCGGCCAGCAGCCAGGTCGGCGCTGGTCCTGGAACGGCAACGAGCAGTGCCCCGCAGGCGGTCGTGACGACGGCGGCGCCGAGCACGAGCGGCGCCCGCACCGACGGCCTGCGGGAGGCCAGCCTGCCTCCCGCCGTGCTGACCAGCACGAAACCGAGTACGACGACAGCGAGCAGGCTGCCTGCCGCTGCCGGTGTCCTCGCGTGGGCGGTCACGAGATAGGGCTGGCCGAGTACGGCGGTGAAGGACACGAACGTGCCCATGAGCGTGAAGTGGGTCCACATCGCGTGCCGGGTTCCCGGAGTCCGCCACGCCTGGCGCAGCCCCGTGACCGGCCGCTCGACGGCGGTGACCCTGCTTTCGACTCCTGACGGCGCCTCCTTGAGCGCGATCGCGGTCACGACGAGCACGAAGACGGTGACGGCGGCGGCAATCAGGAAGGAGCCGGTCCAGCCTCGCGCTTCGAGCAACGCCGACAGCGGAGCCGTGGCGATGAGCTGACCGAGTCCGCCGATCATTCCGGTCAGCGCGGCGACGAACGCGTACCGGTGCCCCGCGAACCAGTTGTGCACGATGCGCAGGGTGCTGACGAACATGCACGCGTCACCGGCACCGATCAGCGCCCTGCCCGCCATGGCCGCCGGAAAACCGCCTGCCAGCGCGAACAGGATCGTGCCCGCCGTCATGGAGATCATTCCGGTCAGCAGCAGGCGGCGTGGGCCGAACCGGTCGGCCCCGATCCCGACCGGTACCTGCAACGCCGCGTACAGCGCGAGCTGAACGACCGAGAAGGCCGCAAGGCCCGTCGCGTCGATCCCGAACCGGTCCTGCGCGGTCAGTCCGGCCACCGAAAGGCTCATCCGGTGGAAGAGAGCCGACAGGTAGCAGAGCGCTCCCAAGCCCCACATCACCCACGGCAGCCATGTTCCGCCCCGCACTCACGACCCCTTGCACGCATCTTGTATCTATCTTGAATTCAAGATGCTCGCTACCATGCGGACATGTCAACGAGCGGCCGGTCACAGCCCAAGGCCGCCGGCGAGCGCGCCTACCACTGGGTGAAGGAACGCATCCTCGACGGCCGTTTCGAAGGCGGCCTGCTGCTCAGCGAGGGCGAGGCGGCGACAGCGTTGCGGCTTTCGCGCACGCCGGTGAGGGAAGCCTTTCTGCGACTTGAGGCGGAGGGCCTGCTGCGGCTCTACCCCAAACGCGGCGCGCTCGTGGTGCCGGTGTCGGCGGGCGAGGTGAACGAGGTCAGCGAGGCAAGGCTGCTCGTCGAGAACCACGCGGCTGCCAGCGTCATCGCGGCGGGAGACCACAAGGTGGTCGCCGACCGCATGGCCGAGGTGCTTGCCGCCCAGCGTGCGCTCGACCTCCCTTCGGAGACCGCCCGGTTCTCCGCCCTCGACAGGGAGTTCCACGCGCTGCTCGTCGAGGCGGCCGGCAACAGACTGCTCATCCACTTCTACTCGGGACTGCGCGACCGGCAAGTCAGGATGGCGAACTCGGCGCTGCATCGCACGCCAGGCAGGCACAAGGCGATCCTTTCCCAGCACGAACGCCTGTGCGCGTTGCTGCGGGACGGCGAGACGGCCGCCTTCGCGGACCAGCTCACCGAACACATCAGCGGTACCCACGGCGAGCTGCTCGACCACTGAGCCGCACTCCCCCGCCGAATCCACCGCCTGACCGGCACGCCACACGGCGACCGAATCGAAGCAAGGGAGCTTTGCTGCCGTCTGGCGATAGCAAAGCTCCCTTGCTCTCGTTCCGGGACGTTTCGGTTCCTTGCTCCACGCGTTATAGTCCATGTGGAATAAACGATCCGGATCAATCGAAGGGGACTATAAAAAATCATGGCCTCGGCGAAGCTCACGCCACTGGCGATGGCCGTGCTGGAACTCCTGCACGAGCGGCCCATGCACCCGTACGAGATGAACCAGCTCATGCGGCGGCGGCACGTCTCGAACAGGGTGACCGTCAAGGCCGGATCGCTGTATCACACGGTCGAACGCCTCGTCGGCCACGGATTCGCCGAAATCGTCGACACGCGCCGCGAAGGAAAGCGGCCGGAACGCACGGTCTACGCCATCACACCGCCGGGAAGGGATGCCTTCGACGAACGCGCGAAAGCCATCCTCGGCACCGTCGCCAACGAGCATCCGGAGTTCCTGACCGGCCTCGCCGTGATCGACGACCTCGACCGCGACGACGTACTGCACGAGCTGAACCACAGGGCGCTGCGTCTGGAAGCCGAGATCGCCAAGGACGACGTGATCACCGAAGAACTGCGCGCGAGAAAGCTCCCGGAAACCTATTGGCTCGACTGGCGGTACTCGATGGCGCACCGGCGGTTCGAACTGGAATGGGTACGCGACCTGGTCGACGAGATCACCGCCGGAAAGCTGACCTGGACGCGCGGCGAGAACCGGCCTTCCGAACCAAGCGAAAAATCCACCGAGAGAAGAACCGATGAAGCGGCGAGTTAGCCCTTGGCCTGCCCTTGGGGCACTGTGCCTCGGCTTTTTCATGATCCTGCTCGACACGACGATCGTGTCGATCGCCATTCCCGCCATGGTGCGAGGGCTTGGCACCGACCTGAACTCCGTGGTCTGGGTGCTGAGCGTCTACCTGCTGACCTACGCGGTCCCGATGCTGTTCACCAGCAGGCTCGGCGACCGGTACGGGCCGAAGCGGGTCTTCGTCGCGGGGCTGGTCGTGTTCACGCTGGCCTCGTTGTGGTGCGGCCTGTCGGGAACGGCCGAAATGCTCATCGCCGCCCGCGCGGTGCAGGGCATCGGGGCCGCGCTGATGACACCGCAGACGCTGGCGTTCATCACCCACCTGTTCCCGCCCGCGAAGCGTGGGCCTGCCATGGGGCTGTGGGGCGGAGTCGCGGGGCTGGCGACCATCACGGGACCGCTACTCGGCGGCGTGCTCGTCGACCACCTCGGCTGGGAATGGATCTTCTTCGTCAACGTCCCGATCGGCGTCATCGCGCTCGCGCTGACGCTGGTGCTCGTTCCCGACTGGCAGCCACGGCGCTCGCACAGCTTCGACATCCCCGGCATCCTGCTCTCCGGCGCAGGACTGTTCTGCGTGGTCTTCGGCATCCAGAACGGCCAGCACTACGCGTGGGGGCGGGTGTGGGGGCCGGTCACCATCCCGGAGATCATCGGCGCCGGCGTTCTGCTGCTCGTCGCGTTCGTGCTGTGGCAGCGGTTCAACCGGCACGAGCCGCTGCTCCCGCTGCGGATCTTCAAGCGACGGACGTTCTCGGCAGGCACGGTCACCGCCGCCACGGTCGGCTTCGCGATGACCGGCATGTTCCTCCCGCTCGTGGTGTACGTCCAGGAAGCGCTCGACCTCACCCCCACCGAAGCGGGGGTGCTCACCGCGCCCATGTCGCTGCTCGCGGGAATCACCGCGCCGTTCGCCGGACGGCTCTCCGACCGGCTCGACAGCAGGTACCTCGTGATGTTCGGGTTGTTCGCGCTCGCGGCGGGGCTCGGGATCATCGCGCTGCAAGCCCGGCCGGACAGCAGCCCATGGTCGTTCGTGCCCGCGCTGCTGGTCTGCGGCCTCGGCATCGGATTCACCTTCTCCCCGATGTCGAACGCCACCATGGGTGCGATCGAACCCGCGCTGACCGGGGCGGGCTCCGGCATCTTCAACACCTCACGCCAGGTGGGCGGGGTTCTCGGCAGCGCGGCGACCGGTGTGCTGTTGCAGGCGAGGATCAGCGCGTCGGTGACCGATCCCGGCAACGCCGAGGCCGCCCGCGAAGGACTGACCCACGCGGCGAGGCAGACCATGCTGCTGCCGGTGATCGTCCTGCTGACCGGAGTCGTGACGGCCTCGGCGATGCGCACCAGACGGCCCGCGCCCGCCGTGCCTTCTCCCTCCTCGCCTGGCGCGTGACCCGCGCCGGAGCGGGCACCATCTAGGCTTGCCGGGTGCGTTTCGTGCTCGCTTCGGCCTCCCCGGCAAGGCTCGCCGTGCTCCGCGCGGCAGGCGTCGAACCCAGCGTCATGGTGTCCGGCGTCGACGAGGACGCCGTCATGGCGACACTGACCGGCGCGAAACCCTCAGCCGTGGTGACCGCGCTGGCCTCGGCGAAGGCGCGCGCCGTCGCCGAAACCCTCGGCCTGGACGCGGTCGTCGTTGGCTGCGACTCGATGCTGTGGATCGAAGGGGAACTGCTCGGCAAGCCCGCGACGCCGGAGGCGGCCCGCAAGCGGTGGGCCACCATGGCGGGCGGCAGCGGCGAACTGCTCACCGGTCACGCCGTGCTGCGACTGGAAGCGGGCGAGATCACCGCGGAGTCGGCGGGCACCCAGAGCACGAAGGTGCGGTTCGCGACCCCGGCCGAGGACGAACTGGACGCCTACGTCGCCAGCGGGGAGCCGCTCGCCGTCGCGGGCGCATTCACGATCGACGGCAGGGGCGGCTGGTTCGTCGATGGCATCGAAGGCGACCACACGAGCGTCATCGGCATCAGCCTTCCACTGACCCGCAGGCTGCTCGCCGACATCGGGGTCAGTGTCGCCGACCTGTGGCGCGGATCCGCCGACACCGAAGGCGAGTCGCGCTGACGACCGGCTCCGGCCCGGACGACGTCAGCCCTGCCCATGCCTCAACAGGTGGGCGAGCAACAGCTTGACGGTCAGCAGCGGGCTGATCCAGGCAAGTTCGGCGGGAACGGACAGCAGCGCCGTCGCAAGTATCAGCAGGGCGGCCGCTCCGGCGAACGCGACCGGCGCGCGCAGGTGAGGCGGGACGAGAACGACGAGCACGGCGGAGGCGAGCGTCCCCAGGTAGAGCGCCGCCGCCGTGGGCCACGACAGCCCTGGGAACAGCGCGGCGACGACGAGCAAGTGCCCATGCGCGGCGACGAAGAGGATCGGCCGCCACCGCGATGAACCGGCGCCATGGAACCGGCGCGACGCCGCGGTGGTGGCATTGACGACGACACCACCGACGAGGTCGAACCCCAGTACCAGCAGGACACCGGCCTGAAGCACGTTCAGCCCGTTCGCCAGGGCGAGCGCGGCCGCGAACGCGAGCCCGGAAACCGCCGCACCGTAGGACAGCCGAAGCTCGGCGGGGGATGCTCCGGGAGCGACGAGCACGGCGTTGAGCCGGGATCTCCGTGGAACGGTCGCGACCATGAACGGTAAGTTACCATGGTGAATATGTATTCACCAGAGGACAGGACCGCCAAGGCGATCATCCGCGACACAGCGGTCGAACTGTTCGGCGAACATGGTGTCGACGCGGTCCCGTTGCGCGCCGTCGCGCAGCGGTGCGAGCTGTCGCAACCGTTGATCATCAAGCATTACGGTTCACGCGAAGGGCTGGTACGCGCGGCGGACGAGCATGTACTCGGCCTGCTCGGCAACGCGCTCGAAGCCGCGGCGAACGCGAAGGGCTCGGGCGTCGTGTCCGCCCTCGGCGACCCTGTCGTCACGCGCTACGTCCTGCGCCTGCTCACCTCGTCGGGAGAACGGGCGAGCGCCGCGTACGCCCGGCTCCACGACTTCAGCAGGGCGACCGTACGACGGCTCCACGAGGAAGGTCACGTGGCGGCGGACGCCGACATCGACGAACTCGCCACGGTACTGCTCGCACACGACCTCTCCGTGTTGTTCCTCAGGGACCGGATCGCCGAGACAACGGGCACGGACCCACTCAGCCCCACCGGACTGACCTCGTGGACCGCCACGGTCGCGCGGCTTTACAGCGGCAAGGCCGTCACGGCGGTCGCCGACAGCGTGGCGACCAGGTCTCAACCACCCAGTTCTCGTCCCACGATGTGAGAGATTTTCGGCTCCGGAAGAGAGCAGGACTCGCGAGCGTTGGCAGCTCCGGCACTCTCGACAAGTTCTCGCAGGTAAACGGAGCCAAAGCGTGTCTTTCATACGGACCTACACCCGGCCATCGGTCTTCGCCTCCGCGGTGATCGGCTCGCTGCTGGCGGGCGCCGCGCTCGGCGCGCTCGCGAGGGCGACCGAAGCGGGCTGGCTCACCGAACTGCTCGACCAGATCGGCTCTGTCTTCACGACCCTGTTGCAGATCGCCGTCATCCCGCTCGTGTTCACCGCGATCATCGTGGGCATCAACAGCCTGCGCGGACTGGGCGGCGGAAGGACGGCGGCGAGGCTCGGCGGCAAGACCGTGCTCTGGTTCGCGACGACCTCGCTCATCGCCGTGCTCATCGGCATCGTCGTCGGGCTGGTCTTCAATCCGGGCAGCGGGGGAATCGGTGACGCCGCCGCGACGGCGGCGAACACCGAACGCGCCGCGGAGAGCGTCGAGAGCTGGGGCTCGTGGACCGCGTTCATCGAGGGCATCGTGCCGAGCAACGCGATAGCGGCCTTCGCGGAGGGCCAGACCCTGCAGGTGCTGTTCCTTGCGCTCGTCATCGGTGCCGCCGCCTACAGCCTCGGCGACAAGGCGAAGCCGTTCATCGACGTCACGACGAGCCTTTTCGAGATCATCCAGCGTTACCTCGGCTGGATCGTGCGACTGGCTCCCATCGGCATCCTCGGCCTCATCGGCGCCGCCGTCGCCAACTACGGCGACGCGCTGTTCCGGCCGCTGCTCTCGACGACCATCGCCGTCTACGTCGGCAGCCTGCTCGTGCTGTTCGTGGTCTACCCGGTGCTGCTGCGCTTCGTCGCCGGTGTGCGCCCGTCGACGTTCTTCGCCAAGTCGTGGACGGCCATCCAGTTCGCGTTCGTCTCGCAGTCCTCGGCCGCGACGTTGCCGCTGACGAGGCAGACCGTGGTCAACCTCGGGGTGTCCCCCGGCTACGCCGCCTTCGCGACACCGCTGGCCAGCGCGACCAAGATGGACGGTTGCGCAGCGGTGTTCCCCGCCATCGGCACGATCTTCATCGCCAACATCTCCGGCGTCTCGCTGAACCTCGCGCAGTACCTCGGCATCGTGCTCGTCGCCGTGTTCGGGGCGCTCGCCACGGCGGGGACCACCGGCTGGCTCACCGCGCTGACGCTGACCACGACCGTCATCGGCCTCGACTCCGCGCAGGTCGCGCTCGGCATCGCGCTGATCTACTCGGTGAACCCGATCATGGACATGATGCGCACGGCGACCAACGTCGCGGGGCAGATCGCGGTGCCGACCGTCGTGGCGAGGTCGGAAGGGCTCATCGACGACGAGGTGCTCGCGGCACCCAGCGCACCGCCGCTGCTCAACGAGGAGAAGAAGGAAGCCGTGGCTTGACGATGCGATTCTCACCGGCAGGCGCCGAGCTCGCTCTCGGTCACCGTGACATCGGGCCAGTTCCGCAACTCGCCAGGCGAGTTGTACGTCCCGGTGCACCCGACCTCACCACCCCTGAGGTCGAAGACCTCGGCGAGCACCGGCGCCTGCTGGCATTCGGCCGCCGTCCCGGCGGAGCTGCACTCGTGCCGGACGACGACGACCTCGGGAGTGTCGTCACCGACGACGTCGTCGAGCACGATGGCGCCCGCGTCGGAGAAGTACGGCCGCTCGGCAGCCCGCCAGGTGTCCCCTCGCCACACGTGGATCTCGCCTGCCGTCCCGCCGTCGTGCGGGCCCCTGACGAGGCACACCGGGGTCGCGGTTTCCGCGCACCGCAGCGAGTCCCTGTTGAGCCGGACTCCCATGCCGGTGATGGCGGTTTCCGCGACCTTGGCCGAGCCGGGTCCTCCCGCCCTCAGCTTTCCCGTCCCGCCCTCGTGGTCGGCGAGCAGTTCCACCGTCATGCCGTTGACGTCGGCGGAAGCCACCACCCTGCACGGTTCGTCGCCACAGCCCGCGCTCGCGGTCGGGTTCACCTGCCCGGCCTGCCCGCCCGCGAACACGGGTGGGCTCGGATCCGGCCGCAGCAGGACCGCGACGACGAGTGAGGCCACCACGACGACACCGGCCAGCGACACCACGACGAGCACAGGCCGGGGCAGCGCCGGTGACCGCACTACGACCTCCCTCCACAGTCCTCGCCCGAGCGTAAGTGAGGTCACGGTTCACATCACGGAAAGTCGCCGCACCGAATGAGCACCGTCACTGAGCACCGCTTCCCTTGTGAGTGACCGATCCACAAGCCACTCAGCGTGAGCTGGCTCTCACCGCGCCCTTGCCTGCGATCCGTAGACTCCTCCGTGAGCAGCTAACAGGGAGGTAAGCGTGCCGCAGGCAGCCAGCGTGACGAAGATTCTCGTTGCCAACAGGGGCGAGATCGCCGTACGCGTCATCAGGGCGGCGAGAGACGCCGGGCTGGCCAGTGTGGCCGTGTACGCAGACCCCGATCGCGACGCGCCACATGTGCGGATGGCCGACGAGGCATTCGCACTCGGCGGTACGACAGCCGCCGAAAGCTACCTGGTTTTCGACAAGTTGCTGGACGTCGCGAAGCGGGCGGGCGCGGACGCGGTCCACCCCGGCTACGGGTTTCTCTCGGAGAACGCCGATTTCGCCCAGGCGATCCTCGACGCGGGTCTGACCTGGATCGGCCCGAGCCCACAGGCGATCAGGGACCTTGGTGACAAGGTCACGGCGAGGCACATCGCGCTCAAGGCGGGCGCACCACTGGTTCCCGGCACCAAGGACCCGGTGGAAACCGCCGACGAGATCGTCGCCTTCGCCGAGGAACACGGGCTTCCCGTCGCCATCAAAGCCGCCTTCGGCGGTGGCGGCAGGGGCCTGAAGGTCGCCCGCACCAAGGAAGAGATCCCGGAACTCTTCGAATCGGCGACCCGCGAGGCGGTGTCCGCCTTCGGAAGGGGCGAGTGCTTCGTCGAGCGCTATCTCGACAAGCCGAGGCACGTCGAGGCGCAGGTTCTGGCCGACCAGCACGGCAATGTCGTGGTCGTGGGCACGAGGGACTGTTCGCTTCAGCGCAGGCATCAGAAGCTCGTCGAGGAGGCCCCCGCGCCCTTCCTGAACGAGCAGCAGCGCGAGACGATCCACTCCTCGGCCAAGGCCATTTGCAAGGAAGCCGGATATTACGGAGCGGGCACCGTCGAATACCTCGTCGGGATCGACGGCACCATCTCGTTCCTTGAGGTCAACACCCGGCTTCAGGTGGAGCACCCGGTTTCCGAGGAGACCACCGGCATCGACCTGGTACGCGAACAGTTCCGGATCGCGGAGGGCTCCCCGCTGCCCTTCACCGAGGACCCCGCGCCGAGGGGCCACTCCATCGAATTCCGGATCAATGGTGAGGACGCGGGCCGTAACTTCCTTCCCGCGCCCGGCACGGTCAGCAAGCTCGGGTTCCCCGAGGGGCCAGGCGTGCGGGTCGACTCCGGCGTCGAGGCAGGCAGTGTCATCGGCGGCCAGTTCGACTCGATGCTCGCCAAGGTGATCGTCACCGGCACCGACCGGCAGCAGGCCATCGAGCGCAGCCGCAGGGCACTGGACGAGATGACGGTCGAGGGCCTCGCCACCGTGTTGCCGTTCCACCGCACGATCCTGCGCGACCCGGCGTTCATCGGCGACGGAACGGGTTTCTCCGTCCACACCCGGTGGATCGAGACGGAGTTCGACAACACCATCGAGCCGTTCACCGCGCCGCAAGCCGACGAGGACTCCGAGGAGACCGAGCGGCAGAACGTGGTCGTCGAGGTCGGCGGTAGGCGGCTTGAGGTGTCGCTGCCGGGTGGGCTCGCCCTCGGTGGCGGCGCACCGGCCGGTGAGGCGAAGGCCAAGAAGCGCAAGCGGGCCGGTGGCACGAAGACCGCCGTCAGCGGCGACGCGGTGACCGCCCCCATGCAGGGCACCATCGTGAAGGTCGCCGTCGCCGACGGCCAGCAGGTCGAGGCGGGCGAGCTGATCGTCGTGCTGGAGGCCATGAAGATGGAAAACCCGGTCAGCGCGCACAAGTCCGGCACGATCGCCTCGGTCGCCATCGAGGTGGGAACCGCCGTCAGCCAGGGCACCGTCCTGCTGGAAATCAAGGACTGACGAAGCAAGGGAGCTTTACTACCGCCATGCGGTAGTAAAGCTCCCTTGCTTCCGTCCGGCCGGAACCGCTGAGAAGCGACTCAGCCTTGATGGCCGAGGTGGCCCATGCGGACATACCATCGACACGTGACCGTCGACCAGCCCGAAATGCGCCTCAGCGACGCTGAGCGGCAGGAAGCGCTGGACGCACTCTCCGAGCATGTGCGCACCGGCCGGATCGACCTCGTCGAGTTCGACGAGCGGTCACAGAAGGTCAGCACGGCGAAGTTCCGCAAAGACCTCGAAGCATTGTTCAGCGACCTTCCCGAACCCCAGCCCAGCGTGCTGCGCACGGTGCGCAGGCTGCCGCCGCAGCAACCACACCAGCCACAACCGGTGCAGCGGGCCTCGGCACCGCCGATGACGTGGCAGCAGCGGGTCGCCTCAAGCGCCGTTCCGATCGCGGCCATCATCGCCGCCATCCTGTTCTTCACCGCCGCCCGCGGCGTGATCTTCATTTTCGCGCTGCCCGCGATCGTGGCCCTGCTCGTCGGATCACTCGGCAACCGGCGACGACGCCGGTTCTAGAATCTCTTTCGTGGAACCGGTCGAGATCAACGCGGGGAGCTGCTATCTCCGGCAGTTGCGCGCCGACGGCTTCATCGACGACCGGCCCGCCCTCATCGCGGCCTTCGACGATCCCGTCTTCCTCAGGTTCGTTCCCGGTTTCGATCTCAGCACGACGGCCGCCGCCGACGACTACGTCGCGCGAAGGGCCCAGGAATGGCTCGACGGCACCCGGTGCTCGTGGGCCATCGCGGAGCCGACGACCGGCGAGCTGCTCGGCGAGGTCGGGCTCAAACGGCTCGACCTTCCGCACGGCAACGCGGAGACCGCGATCTGGCTGCGGCCGGGCGCCCGTGGCCGTGGCCTCGCCACAACGGCGGTCGGCGCCGCGCTCCGCTTCGGGTTCGGCGCGCTCGGGCTCACCGCCATCCACTACCTGCACGAACCGGACAACGTCGCTTCCGGCGCCGTCGCGGGGCGCTGCGGGTTCACGTATATAGGCCCCGTGCTGGGCACCCGTGACGTCCGCTGGACCGTCGGCCCCGGTGAGGTCGCGTGAGGCATTCCGTTCTCGCGGTGGTGGCCGCGCTCGTCTGGCTGCTCGCGCCACCGGCGTTCGCTCAGGACGACACCGAAGTCTCCTCGCCACCCGCCGTCCCCGGCAGCGAAACCGGCACCGAGCTGCCGCCGAAGCTCGACGTCCCCTCGGCACTGGCCGCACTGGAGGACGAACAGATCTACCGCGCCCCCGGCGCCGTCGCCTACCTCGACGAGGAACTGATCCGCGCGGAACTGGGCCCGGACATGCGCATCCTCATCGGACCGTTCACCGGACCGGTTGGCGAGACCGGCAACTACGTCGACGACAGCGAACGCCGAGCACAGACCTACATCCCGCTCAGGGAATGGAGCGAAGACACGGGTCGGGTCCTCATCCGCGTCGAGGGGTTGCTCGCCTCGTCGAGCAAAGGCGTCACCGCGACCCCCAGCGACCTCGACGAACTGCGAGGGCACACCGCGGCCCACGACGTGACCGACGCGGTTCTCACTCTCATCCGGCACGCCAAGGACCTGCCGACCGACTCGACGGACTACCCGGTGCGACAGGTCGTCGCGCCGACCGAGCGGCAGGTGTCCGAACTCGCCGAAATCCTGCGGCGCACCCCCGTCTACAACGCTCCCGGCCGCGAGGATCCCATCGCACTGCCGAGAGATTTGATCGAGGAGCGCACGGGCTTCACGGTGCGCGCGGCCGCGCTCCCCGTACTCGCGCCGGGCGAACCGGTCGTCGACTACGCCCCCGCGCTCGCCGAGGAGTTTCCCGGCGAGGTCGTCCTTGTCGCCCACGGTGGGTGGCTCGATGTCGCCGGACCGGAGAACGTGGCGCTGACCTCGGCCCGCAACTACGCGTTCGGCCGGTTCCAGCAGGGCAGTTTCCGGCAGGGCAGCCCCATGCAGGACCGCATCGGCACCATCCTCGTACGCGCTGACGAACTGCTGACCGAGCATCCGTTCGGCCGGCCACAACCGAAGACGCTCCAGGAGCTCATCAGCGAGGTCGCGCCATGGGTTCTCGGCGGATCGGCGCTCGTCGTTGCCGGAATCCCACTCGCGAGGATGACGGCGCGGCGCGTGGAAAAGGCCCGTGCGGAACGCGCCGAGTTCGCCGAACGCCGCGCGGAGACCTTCGCCGAACTCGCGGCGCTCGGCGAAGACCTGCTCGCCGAGGACGATCAACGAGACACCAGCGGCGCCGCCGAACGGCACGCGACCGCGACGACCCTCTTCGAACAGGCCACGACCACCGCGGCCATGGAGCAGGTGCGAGTGGTGATCGGCGAGGGAAGCAGGCAGTTGCGTCCCGGCCGTAAGAAGAGACGCAAGAAGCGGCGCAAACAGCTCAGGGAACGTGCCAACGCCGAGGCGGCGACGGAGAACGAATCATGAAAAGGGTTCCCGGGGTCGTGTGGATCGGCGCCGCGTGCGGGCTGATCGCCTTCCTGTTCGTCTTCACTCCGTGGGCGACGTCGAGTGCCAAGGCCAAGGCCGCCGCCGAGGGGCTGCGCTCCGGTTCGGTCTACGCGCAACGGGGCGCCCCTGACCTGGTGGATGCCGAACGCGCCGAGCGGATCATCGGCGACAGGGCCATCGTCGTCGCCCTCTTCGACGAGGAACCGCTGACCGAGTTCTCCGGAGAGGACAATCCCCGCAGGGCACTGTGCCAGGACCTCGCGAGCCTCGTACCGTCCAACCTGGTCGTCGTTTTCGCGGCCGACGAGGACGGCGAGTACGGCAGTTCCTATTGCGACGGCCCGAGTTTCCCGATCGAGGACAACTTCTCGCTCAAGGTGATCGCGGGGGCCGAGCAGTCGTGGAAGTACCGCACCACCAGCACCGACCTCACCCCTGAGCTGGAGGAATACGTCCTGACCTTCGACGTCACGGCGGCGGAGGACCACGGCGAGGTCCCCCGCAGGGGCCCGGTTCCCGACGCGATGGCGTTCGGTCAACTGCTGATGGCCTGTGCCGCGATGATCGCGGCGACGGTGCTGCTGTTCCTGCTGCTCCGCCAGGCCGCGAAGGCGCTGCGCCGCAGGCAGGGCAAGACCGGTGCGCTGCGAAAGCGGCGCAAGGCGATCGACGCGAGGTTGTCCAAAGTCGCCGAAAGGGTGCTGCGCCCCCGCGATCCGGAGTGCGCCTCGAACGCGAAGCTCGCGGCGGACTACGCCGACGCCCTGCACCGGTTCCGCGAAGCCGACACCTCGCAGCGCCTCGGCGTTGTCGAGGCGAAGGTGACCGAACTGGAGAACGTCATCCGATGACCTGGTTGTGGCTGGGCATCGCCGGTGTCGTGCTGGTCGCGGGCGCGGTGCTGCCGGTCGTGGCGGTACGAAAGCGGCGAAGGCCCGGCGAATCGGGTGAGGAGATCTCGGCACGTTCGCGGTACCTGTTACTCGGCCACTACGTGGAAAAACCGGTCAGCACCAGCGAACCCGTGCCGCGCGGGTTGCTGAACGAGGCGACCGAACGCTGGCACAGCGCGGGAGCGGCACTCGCCGAGGCGAGGCACACCGACGACTTCACGCTGGCGAAGCGGATCGCGGACGAGGGAATCGCGGCGGTCGCGAAGGCGCATGCGCTACTCGGCATCCCGGGACCCGAGCAAGGTCGCGGGGAGACCCGGTGAGTGCCTTCCTGAGCCGCGTTCTCGGTGAGTTGCGGGGCGAAGGGAAAGCACCGCTTTTCCTTCACGACGGCGCGGAAATGACCAGGCGCGAGGGCTACGATCGGCTGCTCGGCCTGTACGGGAAGCTCGCGGCCGAAGGCATCGGCGATGGCGACCTCGTCGCCGTCGATGGCGGTAACCGGCCGGACACGATGCTCGCGCAACTCGCCGTCCACCTCAGCGGCGCGAGCCTGCTGCTGATTCCCGCTTCGGCTAGCCGTCCCGACCGCGGGGCCGTCCTCGCTTCCGCGAGGGTCAGTGCCGTGTTCGCCGAGCAAGGACATGGCGGCTACCATCGCACCATCCTCCTTCGACCGTCCACAATGGATGTCACGGAGCCCGTCCTCTCCGCCACGGTGCACACCGTCTTCTCGTCGGGAGGCACGACGGGGACGCCGAAACTCATCGGTCACCGCGGCATCTACGAAGGCATGGCCCACATTTTCCCCACCGGTGGTGGCGACGACCCGAACCGGGTGCTCGTCGTCGCCCCGCTGTCGCACCTCACCGGGCACTGCGCCGCACTCGGAGCGCTGCTCACCGGTGACACCGTGTTGCTGCACGAGGGTTTCGACGCCGAAGCGGTGCTGCACGCCATCGGCGAACACGGCGCGACCCACCTCTCGCTCACCCCGCCACGGCTCGCCGCGCTACTGGATCACCCGAAGCTGGCCACCACCGAGCTTTCCGGACTGCGCAGGGTTTCGCTCGGCGCGAGCCCGCTGCCGGTGCGCAGACTCAGCCAGGCGCTCGACGTGTTCGGGCCCATCGTCGGCCAGGGATACGGCCTCACCGAAGCACCCATGATCGCCAGCATCGACGCCGCCGACTACGCGGATCACCCCGAGCGGCTCGGCTCGGTCGGCCGCGTCGTCCCCGGCATGGAAGCCAGGATCGACGAAGGCGAAGTGCTCGTGCGCGGGCTGGCGCTCATGGAGGGCTACCACGAGCAACCGGAACTCACCGCCCGTGCCGTCGGCGACGGCTGGCTGCGGACCGGCGACGTCGGCCGGTTCGACCACGACGGTTTCCTGTACCTGCTGGACAGGGCCGACGACGTGGTCGTCACCGGCGAACACGGCACAAAGGTCTACTCCACTGTGGTCGAGGACGCCATCGCCGCCCATCCCCTTGTCCGGCAAGCCGCCGTGGTCGGCGTGCGGACCGGCGCGGACGACGGCGACACCCTGCACGCGGTTGTCGTCGCCGACCCGGCATTGACGGCCGGATTGCTCCGCGAACACGTGCGGGCTCTGCTCGGTCAGGAGCACTTCGTACCGGCCACCGTCGAGTTCACAGGCGAACTCCCACTCACCGAGGTCGGCAAGGTCGACAAGTCCACGTTGCGAGCGCGCCGGTTCAGCTGACCGGCTCGATCAGCTTCGCCCTCGCCTCGGGTGCCTCGGAGCGGCGAGCGTCGGCGGTCTCGTCGTCGGGTTCGGTCTGTGACTCGCGTTCGGCCTCGCCCCTCGCCCGGTACACCTCGACCTCCTTCGCCGCGGTTTCCGGCGACCAGCCGAGTACCTCGCCGACCAGTTCGGCGACCTGCTCGGCACAGTCCACCCCGCGATGCGGGTACTCGATCGAGATCCTTGTGCGCCTGGCCAGCACGTCTTCCAGGTGCAGCGCGCCTTCGTGGCTCGCCGCGTAGACGGCCTCGACCCTCAGGTAGTCGGGTGCCTTCTCGATGGGGCGCAACAGGTCCGGACGGCCGTCGGCGAGCGAGAGTACCTCGCCGACGAGTGAGCCGTACCTGTCGAGCAGGTGCCGCACCCGGTAGGGGTGCAATCCGTGCGCCGCCGCGAGCTGATCGGCCTGATTGACCAGCGCGTAGTACCCGTCGGCTCCGATGAGCGGAACCTTGTCGGTGATGGAGGACTGCACGCGCGAAGGCAGGTCGACCGACGCCGCGTCGACCGCGTCGGCCGCCATGACCCGGTAGGTCGTGTACTTGCCGCCCGCGATGGCGACCAGTCCCGGCGCCACCCTCGCGACGGCGTGCTCGCGGGACAGCTTCGACGTTTCCTCGCTCTCCCCGGCCAGCAACGGCCGCAACCCCGCGTACACACCCTCGATGTCGTCGTGGGTCAGTGGTGTCGCCAGCACCGAGTTGACGTGTTCGAGCAGGTAGTCGATGTCGTGTTTGGTGGCGGCGGGGTGCGCGAGGTCGAGGTTCCATTCGGTGTCGGTGGTTCCGATGATCCAGTGGTTGCGCCACGGAATGACGAACAGCACCGACTTCTCCGTGCGCAGGATGAGGCCCGACTCGGAGACGATGCGGTCGCGGGGAACGACGATGTGCACGCCCTTGCTCGCGGTGACCCTGAACCGGCCCCTGCTGCCCGAAAGCCGCTGCAACTCGTCGGTCCACACGCCGGTGCAGTTGACGACGGCGCTTGCCCTGACGTCGGTTTCCCTGCCGTCCTCGACGTCACGCACCCGAACGCCGGACACCCGGTCGGCTTCTCTCAGAAACTCAACCACCTGGGTGGATGTGCGAACGACGGCCCCGTATTGAGCGGCGGTCCGCGCTACGGTCATGGTGTGCCGCGCGTCATCAGCCTGCGCGTCGAAGTACCGGATACCGCCGATCAGCGCGTCCCTTTTCAGCGCGGGGACCATGCGCAGGGCTCCCGCTCTGGTGAGGTGTTTCTGTCCGGGTACCGAACGCGCACCGCCCATCGTGTCGTACATCAGCAAGCCTGCTGCCGTGTACGGCCGCTCCCACACGCGATGGGTCAGCGGGTACAGGAAACTCACCGGCTTGACCAGATGCGGCGCGAGCCGGGTGAGCATCAGCTCCCGCTCGCGCAGCGCCTCACGGACGAGTCCGAACTCAAGTTGTTCGAGATATCGCAGCCCGCCGTGAAAAAGTTTGCTCGATCGGCTGGATGTTCCGGAGGCGAGGTCTCTCGCCTCGACCAGCGCGACCCGGAGTCCTCGGGTCGCCGCGTCGAGCGCGGTACCCACCCCGACCACTCCGCCGCCGATGACGACGAGATCGAAGGTCTGCTCCCCGAGTCGTTCCCAAGAAGCGTCCCGTTGCTGCGGACCCAGCCTCGCTGGATTCGCGCCGGGCGTGTCACGTTGCTGCTGCGCGGTCAACTGTTCCTCCTCGCCACGATGTCGGGCGCACCCAACCAGGATGGCACGGGTTTGCCCGGCCGCATCTCGTCGTCGGGTGAGATTGCGACACTCGGCGCTGGAGAGATCAGCCCGCCAGGGAGTACCGTGCGGGTTCCGCGGGTCGGCAACGACGCCCACTGCGTCCTGGCTGCCCTGCGCAAACGGTGTCCAGTGTGGAGGGCGGAGCCATGAGTCCTGGCGGGATTTTCGTCTGGGAGATGTTGGGCACTTCGGTGCTCGTGTTACTTGGTACGGGTGTTGTGGCCAACAACGTGCTTCGCAGCACCAACGGAAATGGAACCGGATTCTTATTCGTCACCATCGGTTGGGCTTTCGCGGTGTTCGCCGGGGCGAGCATCGCCGATCCCACCGGCGCGCACATCAACCCCGCCGTGACGCTGGGGCTCGCGATCGCCGACAAAACCGCGTGGGGCGACGTTCCTTACTACTTCGCGGGCCAGATGGTCGGCGGTATCCTCGGCGCCGTCCTGTGCTGGCTGACCTACAAACTGCAGTTCGACAAGCACCCCGAGCCGCAGAACACGCTCGGCATCTTCTCGACGGCACCACAGATTCCCAGCAAGGTGTGGAACTTCGTGACCGAGGTGATCGGCACCTTCGTGCTGGTCGCCTGGATCCTGCTCTCGCCGGTCGTGTCGGGGGGCAGCGACGGAGTGCCGGAGTTCGGCAACTCCGCGCTCGGCTACGCGGGCGTCGCGTTCGTCGTGCTCGTCATCGGTACCTCGCTTGGTGGCCCGACCGGGTACGCCATCAACCCGGTACGTGACCTCGGGCCCCGCATCGCCTACGCGTTCATCCTGCCGATCCGGGGCAAGGGAGACGCCAACTGGGGCTACGCCTGGGTGCCCGTCTTCGGCCCGCTCGCGGGTGGTTCACTCGCCGCCCTGCTGTACCTGGCCGTCCACAACCTGACGTGAATCTGACGTGAATTTGGAGTAGGCATGCCTTCTTATGTCGCAGCAATCGACCAGGGCACCACGTCGACCAGAACCATGCTGTTCGACCACTCCGGCCGGGTCGTCGCCTCCGACCAGCGCGAGCACAAGCAGATCTTCCCGCAAGCAGGCTGGGTCGAGCACGACGCGGAGGAAATCTGGGCCAACGTAAGGGCGACGGCGGCCGGAGCGCTCGCCGACGCCGACATCACGGCGGCCGACGTCGTCGCCGTCGGCATCACCAACCAGCGCGAAACCACCCTCGTGTGGGATCGCAACACCGGCAAGCCGGTCTACAACGCCATCGTGTGGCAGGACACCAGGACCGACCGCATCATCACCGATCTCGGCGCGCTCGGCGGCGGGCAGGAACGCTACCGGGACAAGACCGGGCTGCCGCTCGCCACGTACTTCTCCGGCCCGAAGATCAAGTGGATCCTGGACAATGTGGACGGTGTGCGGCAACGCGCGGAAGCCGGTGATTTGCTGTTCGGCAACATGGACACCTGGGTGCTGTGGAACATGACCGGCGGCCCCGACGGTGGTGTGCATGTCACCGACCCCACCAACGCCTCGCGCACGATGCTCATGGATCTGGACACCCTGTCCTGGGATGAAGGCATCGCGGCCGACATGGGTATTCCGCTTTCGATGCTGCCCGAGATCAGGTCGTCGTCCGAGAAGTACGGCAAGGTGCGCGAGCGCGGCGCGCTCGGCGGGGTCCCCATCTCGGGCATCCTCGGCGACCAGCAGGCGGCGACCTTCGGTCAAGCCTGCCTCTCCCCCGGCGAAGCCAAGAACACCTATGGCACCGGCAATTTCGTGCTGCTCAACACCGGCACCGACAAGGTGATGTCACAGAACGGCCTGCTGACCACCGTGTGCTACAAGATTGGTTCGAACGACACGGTGTACGCGCTGGAAGGCTCGATCGCGGTCACCGGTTCGCTGGTGCAGTGGCTGCGCGACAACCTGAACATGATCAGCTCGGCCGCCGAGATCGAGCGGTACGCCAAGGAGGTCGACGACAACGGGGGCGCCTACGTCGTTCCCGCTTTCTCCGGCCTTTTCGCCCCGTACTGGCGCTCCGACGCGCGCGGCGTCATCGTCGGTCTCACCCGCTTCGTCAACAAGGGACACCTGGCGAGGGCGGTGCTCGAAGCGACGGCGTTCCAGAGCCGCGAGGTCATCGACGCGATGAACGCCGACTCGGGGGTTCCGCTCAAGTCGCTCAAGGTCGACGGCGGCATGGTGGTCAACGACCTGCTCATGCAGTTCCAGGCGGACATCCTCGGCGTCTCCGTCATCCGCCCCGTCGTCAACGAGACCACCGCGCTCGGCGCCGCGTACGCGGCGGGGCTCGCGATCGGCTTCTGGGAGAGCGAAGAGGACATTCGCAGCAACTGGGCCAAGGACAAGCAGTGGGACCCCACCATGGACGACGAGCGAAGGGACCGCGAGTACCGCAACTGGAAGAAGGCCGTCACCAAGACCTTCGACTGGGTCGAAACCGACTGACCATCCCCGCGCCCGCAGCGCAACCCCCAGTTTGAGAGCAAGGGAGCTTTACTGCCGTATTCCGGTAGTAAAGCTCCCTCGCTCTCATCGACGTCACCCTTCCGGGGCGACGGAGATCAGCAGGAAATAGGCGCCCTGGTTGTCGGTGACCGTGGCCATGCGGCCGTAGGGCGAATCCATCGCGGGACGCACGAGTGTTCCGCCGAGCCGTTCGACGCGCTCGACCGCGGCGTCCGTGTCGCTCACCCCGAAGTAGGCCGACCAGAACGGCGGCACCTCGGCCGGGGTCTCGTCCCCCATCCCGCCGATTCCGCCGACGATGTTGCCGCCGACCTTCAGGGCCGCGTACGTGAAGTCACCTTCGACGTCCTCGAAGTCGTATCCGAACACGTCGCCGTAGAACCGTTTCGCGGCGGCGTAGTCGCGCGTCATGCACTCGTTCCACACATCGGTTCCGACCACATTGGCCAGCCCGAAGCCCGTGTGCCGCCCCGCCTGCCACACCCCGAACACCGCCCCTGTCGGGTCGGCGGCGATCGCCATCCTGCCCGCCCCCGGTACGTCCATCGGCGGCATCATGAGCTGCCCGCCGTTCTCACCGATGGCGGCGACCGTCTTGTCGAGGTCCGACGAGGCCAGATATATCGTCCAGGCCGACGGCATTTCCTGGCCCTGCGGTTGCTCGCCGATACCGGCGACCTGTCTGCCATCGATCGAACACAGGACGTAGTTGCCCATGTCGCCGCCCTGCTCGGCAAAATCCCAGCCGAACAGTGCTCCATAGAAATCCAGCGCCATGCGCTGGTCGGGAACCACCAGGTCGGTCCAGCACGGCGTGCCGTCCGGCCACGGCGTGTCGCGAGTCGTCATCACGCACTCCTTACCTCAGATCGTTCTCGTGACCAGTGTCACTCCGAAGACCGGCAAGGAGCAGTGCCAAACGACTCAGTCGAGGTCGTCGTGCCGCATGAGCTGCCTGCCCGCTTCGGTGATCGACCCGGACAGCGACGGATACACCGAGAACGTCAGCGCGAGGTGCTCGACGGTGAGCTGGTTTTGCACGGCGAGCGCGATCGGCAGAATCAGCTCGCTCGCCGTCGGCGCCACGACGACACCGCCGACCACGACACCCGTCGCGGGACGGCAGAACAGCTTCACGAACCCCTGCCGCAGCCCTTCCATCTTGGCTCGCGCGTTGGTCGCAAGGGGCAGCATGATCGTGCGGGCCGGAACCTCACCGGAGTCGATCGCCTGCTGGCCGATGCCGACCGTCGCTATCTCCGGGTGGGTGAAGACGTTCGCGGCGACCGTCCTGAGCCGGATCGGCGCCACGCCCTCGCCGAGCGCGTGCCACATCGCGATCCTGCCCTGCATGCTGGCGACGGAGGCGAGCATCAGCAGCCCCGTGCAGTCCCCTGCGGCGTACACGCCGGGCGCGTTCGTGCGCGAGACCCTGTCGACACTGATGAACCCGCCTGGACCGGGCTCGATACCGACCTTTTCGAGGCCGATGTCGGTGGTGTTGGGCACCGACCCGACCGTCATCAGCGCGTGGCTGGCTTCGATCTGCCTGCCGTCGGTGAGGTGGATCCGCACGCCCTTCTCGACCCGCTCGACCCGGTCGGCCCTCGCGTGTTTGACCACCGTCGTACCTCGCTGGGAGAACACCTCCTCCAGCACGGCGGCCGCGTCGGCGTCCTCGTGCGGCAGCACCCTGTCCCTGCTGGAGACGACGGTGACCTTGACTCCCATCTCGGTGTAGGCGGAGGCGAACTCGGCGCCGGTCACGCCTGATCCGATGACGGCGAGATGTTCCGGCAGTTCGGGAAGGTCGTAGAGCTGGCGCCAGTCGAGGATCCGGTCGCCGTCGGGGACCGCGCCCGGCAGCACCCTTGGCGTGGCGCCGGTGGCGATCAGCACCACGTCGGCGTCGAGTACCTCGTCGCCTTCCGGCCCGCTGACGGCGATCTTGTGGGTGGCGAGGCCGGGTTCCTCGTCGCGGAAGGTCGCGGTGCCGATGAGGACGCGCACGCCCTCGCGCTGCACCCTGGCCCTGATGTCGGCCGACTGGGCGAGCGCGAGTCCGCGAACCCTGCCGTGCACGGTCCGCAGGTCGACTCTCGTGTCCGCCAGGTCCATGGCGATTCCCAGTTCACGGAAGCCGTGCAGGCTCGCGCGGGCCCCCGAAGAGGCGATGAAGGTCTTCGACGGAACGCAGTCGTAGAGGACGCAGGCACCACCGAGACCGTCGCGCTCGACGACCGTCACGTCGGCGGCGTGCTGGATCGCGACCAGCGCCGCCTCGTACCCGGCGGGGCCGCCACCCATGATCACGATCTTGGTCACTCTTGCCCTCCTCGTCATCACCTTCGCGCCCACTCTAAGACGGGACACGCCGAGTGCGTCCTTTCGGGTGAGGGCATGGTCGCTAGGCTGTGGCCGTGCCCTTGTATGCCGCTTACGGGTCCAACATGGAGCCGACCCAGATGATGGAGCGAGCCCCGCACTCGCCGATGGCGGGTACCGGCTGGCTCGAAGGCTGGCGGCTCACCTTCGGTGGTGAGGACGTCGGTTGGGAGGGCCCGCTCGCCACCATCGTTGAGGACCCGAACTCGCGGGTGTTCGTCGTGCTCTACGACGTCACCAACCTGGACGAGTCGACGCTCGACCAGTGGGAAGGCGGCGAACTGGGGCTGCACAACAAGATCCGGCTGCGGGTACAGACCATGGACGGCTCCGTGCTGGCGTGGTTGTACGTGCTGGATGCCTACGAGGGCGGTCTGCCCTCGGCCCGCTATCTCGGGGTGCTGGCCGATGCGGCCGAAGCCGCCGGTGCCCCCGCCGACTACGTCGGCAACCTGCGTACCCGCCCCTGCAAGGGCATCGGTCCCTGACTGTCGGGGGCCCGCCCCCCTCCCCCACCCCGTCAAGCTCCGCGAGTCCCCCGCCCAGGGCGGCGAGATCCGCATCCAGGCACGTGAGATCCGCACTCGGGGCGCCGAGATCCGCGCCCAGGGCGGCGAGATCTGCATTCAGGACGACGACATGCGCGCTCGGGTCGGCGAAGTCCGCACCCAGGGGTGCGAGATCCGTGTCCAGGCACGCGAGATCCACGCTCGGGCCGCCGCGACCCGCGCCCAGGGCGACGAGACCCGCGCCCAGGCGCAAGATCCGCGTCGACGCCCACCGCGATCGGCGCCCAGACGCAAGATCCGCGCCCAGGCCCACCGCGACCGGCGCCCAGACGCAAGATCGGCGCCTAGTCGCCGAGACCCGCCCAAGGCCGCGAGAGCCCGTCCCGACCGCGCGATCCACGCCCAATGGCTAGGAGATCCGCCCAATAGGCGAGAGTCCGAGTCCAGGCCGGCGACCTGGACCGTGAAGGCAACCCAGCTCCTCGCCGGCGGCTTACGCCGCGAGCCCCCGAATCCGGAACGCCGTCTTCACCTCCGCGATCAGCCGCCCCGGAGCCTTGAGATCCTCGGCGTCGGCTCTGATCACCATCCAGCCACGACGCCGCAGGTCGGCATCCCGCGCCCGGTCGTAGGCATGCCGTCGTTCGTGCGCTTCATATCCGTCGTACTCCACCGCGACCCGCTGCTCCGGCCAGGCGAAGTCGAGCCGGTAGATCTCGTTGCCCGCGAGGTCGACAATGCTCACCTGTTGTCGGGGGATGGGCAGGCCACCTTCGACGAGCGACAACAGGAGCCAGCTCTCCGGCGGCGACTCGGCGAGCCCGGTGGCGAGGTTGAGCACAGCCTGCGCCCTGCGCCTTCCACGCGGGTCACGTTTGGTGCGCACCCGGTGTTCGATCCAGGCGCGCAGCCTTGGCCGGTCCGTCTCCGGCAACAGGCGCAACGCCTGATCGGTGCACGCGAGCGCGGTCCGTCTCGTGCCATGACTGAGGACTTCGGCGGCCGCGAAGTCGAGCGCGAGCACGGGAAGACCGTCGAGTTCGACGAGATCCTCGGCCAGGACGGCGCCATGGTGCACTTTGACCCCGAGGCTCGACCTCGGTTTGTGTCCATAGGGCACGAGCAGGTGCACCGGAGCGGTATCCGCGGCCGTACAGCCGTGCAGCGCCAGCGCCGTCGGCCCGGTCAGGATCGCATGCGGCCCTGCCCCGAGCACGGCCGCGGCCGCTCTCGTGCAGAACTCGGCACGACGCCGGGAATCGACGACGACAGTGCGGGAGTAACTGACGAGCCGTCCGGCTTCCAGTTCACCTCGCAGGACCGGCGGCCCGAGTTCGCGAACGAGATCGGACCGCAGGTAGGCACCGTGGAGGCCCTGAGGTAGTTGGGTCATGGAACCCACGGTCCGGGCTCGCATGCCACGGCGACAGGGGCAATTCGCCAATCTGTGGACAACTCGCGGGTTGTGGATAACTCGCGGGTTGCCGGTTCGGACCGCGAGTGCGCATTTCGGCGCCCCGAGCGCGGATCTCGCTCGCCCGAGCGCGGATCTCGGCGTCCCGAGTGCAGAACTCGGCGACCTGGACGGGGGACTCGCGGGTCCCTCAGGCCAAGGCGGCCAGCGCGGTGTGCACCATGACCCGCACACCGGTCAGCAGGGCGCGTTCGTCCAGTTCGAAGCTGGGCTGATGCAGGTCGCGCATGGTGCCCTCGCCCGACCACACGCCCAGTCGCGCGAACGCGCCCGGCACATGCTCCAGGTACCAGCCGAAGTCCTCACCACCCGACGACTGTTCGGTACCGGTCGGCGCGTCGGCACCGAGCGCGGCCTCGACGCCGGCCCTGAGAATCGCCGTGCTCTCCTCGCCACTGACCACCGGCGGCACTCCGCGCCGGTAGTTGAGGTCGTAGCCGACCCCGGTCGGCGCCAGCAGCGACTCCACCGACGACGCGACAAGCGGCTCCAGCGCCGTCCACGTGCCGTGATCGGCGGTCCGCAGCGTGCCGCGCAGCAACCCGTCCTGCGGAACCGCGTTGGCGGCTTCACCGGCGTGCACGGCGCCCCACACCAGCACGGTGCCGGAACGGGGGTCGACCCTGCGCGACAGCAGCGACGGCAGCGCCGTGATGACGGTGCCGAGCGCGTGCACCAGGTCGGCGGTCAGGTGCGGCCTGGACGTGTGCCCTCCCGGCGAGGTCAGGCGCAGCTCGACGAGGTCGGCCGCCGAGGTGAGTGGCCCCACCCTGGTACCGACCTTGCCGACGGGCAGCCGGGGGTCGCAGTGCAGCCCGAAGATCCGGTCGACGCCCTTGAGCGCACCGGCCTCGACGGCGTCGAGCGCGCCGCCCGGCATGACCTCCTCCGCCGGCTGGAAGATGAGCCGGACCTTGCCCGGCAGCTCGGGAGCGGTGGCGAGCGCGAGCCCGGCCGAGAGCAGCACCGTGGTGTGCAGGTCGTGCCCGCAGGCGTGCGCGACGCCCTTCACCGTCGAGGCGTAGGGCAGCCCGCTGGCCTCGGTGAGCGGCAGGGCGTCGAGGTCGGCGCGCAACGCGACGCACGTGGAACCCTCGCCGATGTCGCAGATCACGCCGGTGCCGCCGGGCAGCACCCACGGGTTCAGACCTGCCGACCGCAGCATCCTCACGACCAGCTCGGTCGTGCCGTACTCCTTGCGCGCCAGCTCGGGGTTGGCGTGGATGTGCCTGCGCCATGCGACGACGTCGGCCGCGTGCCCGCGAAGCCATTCGTCGAGCCACGCCGGTCCGCGTCCCGCACCCATGTCGAGTACCGGGGCCATGCTGACACCGGTTGCCGTGATCAGAGCCTGGTCCGGGCTGTCCGCGCCCACCTGGGGAGAACCGTCTGGCTCCCCGGGGACCCCTGGTCGTGAGTCGAGTACCGTCACGCCGCACCTCCGTGCGAGCCCAGCGCAGCAGCCATTGCTGGTACTACTGTGATTCGCCGGGAAATCGTTGCCTTACGCATTTGTGTCCAGTCTTGCACCAAACAGGTGATGCGAAGACCCGGATGCTCTAGTGACGAGACGGAAG
Source organism: Prauserella marina (assembly GCF_002240355.1). GTDB lineage: Bacteria > Actinomycetota > Actinomycetes > Mycobacteriales > Pseudonocardiaceae > Prauserella_A > Prauserella_A marina. Next base: position 830,857 of record NZ_CP016353.1, on the reverse strand, counting down.
GTAGCCGACTTGCGCTGAACGGCTACAGAGGGTTCAGCTTCACTGAAAGCCGGACTGTGGGACGAGCGTCACTTCTTCTTGGTCCGCTTGGCGCGGATCCTGCGGCCCCAGATGACCGCGACCAGCAGCACACCAGCCGCGACGCCGACGATGACCTTGCTCTTCGTGTTCTCGGCGTCAGCCTCTGTCTGCGGGTCCAGCACGGGCCCCGGCTCGGGTGTCTCCTGGTTCAGCACCGGGGTGAGAGGGCCCGCGGCCGCGACGACCGGTTGAGCGGCGGCCGCGGAAGGCACGAAAGGCCCGCCGACCGAACCACCGAGACCAACGAGGACGACGAGAACGACAAGGACCCCGGCCAGGACGGAAAGCACGCGCACGCCGCCAGTCTGCCCTGTCACGGGGCGTGACGTCACGCCTGAATCGTGGATTGCCCACCGAAGGCGTCAAGGATGCGTTCCGCCGCGAGCGTCGCGGTCAGCTTTCCCTCCCTGACGTCTTTCTCGACCTCGGGAACGAGCTTGCGGACGTCCTCGTGCGAGGAGAGCCGGTCGAGCAGTTGCTCACGCACCATGGCCCAGGTCCAGTCGACCTGCTGATGCTGCCGTTTGGCGACGAGTTCGCCCGAGTCCTCCATCGCGGTGGCGTGCCTGCGGATCTGCTGCCATATGGTGTCGAGCCCGACGCCGGTGAGCGCGCTACAGGTGAGCACGGGCGGCGTCCACGCGGCTTCGGGACCGTAGATCAGCCGGAGCGCGCCGGAGAGTTCCCTTGCCGCCTTCTTCGCCTCCCGTTCGTGCTCGCCGTCGGCTTTGTTGACGGCGATGACGTCGGCCAGTTCGAGCACGCCCTTCTTGATGCCCTGTAGCTGATCGCCGGTACGGGCGAGCGTGAGGAAGAGGAAGCAGTCGACCATGTTGGCCACGGTCACCTCGGACTGTCCGACCCCGACGGTCTCGACGAGCACGACGTCGTATCCCGCCGCCTCCATGAGCACGATGGTTTCGCGCGTCGCCCTCGCGACGCCGCCGAGTGTTCCGGAGGTAGGCGATGGGCGGATGAACGCGGCGGGGTCGACGGCGAGGCGAGCCATCCTCGTCTTGTCGCCGAGGATGCTGCCGCCCGTGCGGGTCGACGAGGGGTCGACGGCGAGCACGGCGACCCTGTGCCCCGCGCCGGTGAGGTCGGTGCCAAGCTGATCGATAAATGTCGACTTGCCGACTCCGGGAACGCCGGTGATGCCGACCCGGTGCGCGCCACCCGCCTGCGGCAGCAGCTCGACCAGCAGTTCCTGCGCCTTCCGCCGGTGATCGGACCTGCTCGACTCGACGAGTGTGATCGCTCTGGAGAGCATGCCGCGGTCGCCGGAGAGCACGCCCTTCGCGTAAGCGGTGACGTCGATCTCGCGGGCCATGCCTATGAGTGTGCCTGTTCGAGCTGGTCGAGCAGGTCGATGGCCGCGTCGGAGATCACCGTGCCTGGACCGAAGATCGCCGCGGCGCCGGCGGCCCTCAGCTCCTCATAGTCCTGCGGCGGGATGACGCCGCCACAGACGACCATGATGTCCGGCCTGCCCAGCTCGGCGAGTTCGGCCCGCAACGCGGGAACGAGCGAGAGATGTCCCGCCGCGAGCGAGGAGACACCGACGATGTGGACGTCCGCCTCGACCGCCTGCCTCGCGACCTCGGCCGGTGTCGAGAACAACGGGCCGACGTCGACGTCGAAACCGAGGTCGGCGAAGGCCGTCGCGATCACCTTCTGACCCCGGTCGTGGCCGTCCTGCCCCATCTTGGCGACGAGGATGCGCGGCCTCCTGCCGTCGGTCTCGGCGAACCGCTCAACCCTGTCCCTTGCTTCCCGCACGTTCCCCGACTTTCCGACCTCGTCGCGGTACACGCCGGAAATGGTACGGATCTGGCCGGAGTGGCGTCCCCAGATCCGTTCCAGCGCCCCGGAGATCTCGCCGACCGTCGCCTTCGCCCTCGCCGCGCCGATGGCGAGTTCGAGCAGGTTGCCTTCGGTCCCCTCCGCCGCCGAGGTCAGCCGGCGCAGCGCGTCGTCGACGGCGTCCTGGTCCCGTTCTTCCCTCAGCGCGCGCAGTTTTTCCAGCTGTTGCGCCCTGACGTCGGCGTTGTCCACTTTGAGCACGTCGATCTGCTCGTCTTCGGCGACCCGGTACTTGTTGACCCCGATGACCGGTTGCCTTCCGGAGTCGATGCGGGCCTGTGTCCTCGCCGCGGCCTCCTCGATGCGCAGCTTCGGAATTCCGGCGTCGATCGCGCGGGCCATCCCTCCGGCCGACTCGACCTCGCTGATGTGTGCCCACGCCTTGCGGGCGAGGTCGTAGGTGAGGCGTTCGACGAACGCGCTGCCTCCCCACGGATCGATGACCCTCGTGGTCCCGGATTCCTGTTGCAGCAACAACTGCGTGTTGCGGGCGATCCGCGCCGAGAAGTCGGTCGGCAGCGCGAGTGCCTCGTCGAGGGCGTTGGTGTGCAGCGACTGTGTGTGCCCCTGCGTCGCCGCCATCGCCTCGACACACGTGCGGGTCACGTTGTTGTAGACGTCCTGCGCGGTCAGCGACCAGCCCGAAGTCTGGCAGTGGGTGCGCAACGACAGCGATTTGGCGCTGGCGGGCTCGAATTGCTTGACGAGCTTCGCCCACAGCAGCCGCGCCGCGCGCATCTTGGCGACCTCCATGAAGAAGTTCATGCCGATCGCCCAGAAGAACGACAGTCGCGGCGCGAACGTGTCGATGTCGAGTCCGGCGTCGAGGCCCGCCCTGAGGTATTCGACGCCGTCGGCGAGCGTGTAGGCGAGTTCGAGGTCGGCGGTCGCCCCTGCTTCCTGCATGTGATAGCCGGAGATGGAGATGGAGTTGAACCTCGGCATGCGCCGCGACGTGTAGGAGAAGATGTCGGAGATGATCCGCATCGACGGCGCCGGCGGATAGATGTAGGTGTTGCGGACCATGAATTCTTTGAGGATGTCGTTCTGGATGGTCCCCGCGAGCTGTTCGGGAGCCACGCCCTGCTCCTCCGCCGCGACGACGTAGAGCGCGAGTACCGGCAGAACGGCACCGTTCATGGTCATCGACACGCTCATCTTGTCGAGCGGGATCCCGTCGAAGAGCTGCCGCATGTCGTAGATGGAGTCGATCGCGACCCCCGCCATGCCGACGTCACCGGAAACGCGGGGGTGGTCCGAGTCGTAGCCGCGGTGGGTGGCGAGGTCGAAGGCGACCGAGAGTCCTTTTTGGCCCGCGGCGAGGTTACGCCGGTAGAAGGCGTTGGACGCGCCAGCCGTGGAGAACCCGGCGTACTGCCTCACCGTCCACGGCTGGTTGACGTACATCGTCGGATAGGGGCCCCGCAGGTAGGGCGCGATACCGGGATAGGTGTCCAGGAAGTCCACATCGGACAGGTCGGAGGCCGTGTAGAGCGGTTTGATGCCGATCCCCTCCGGCGTCTCCCACATCAACGCGTCGGCGTCCTTGCCGGTGCTGGCATTGAGCGCGCGCGTCCAGTCCTGCCTTTCCGAGGTCTCCGGCGTGCCGAGTTCGACGTCGGCGAAGTCGGGAATGCTCATCAGTCCACCGCCAGTGTGTCGAGGAGTCCGGTCAGTACGGTGAGCGCGGGGCAGCCGGAATGGACGTAGCCGGAGACGCCTTCGTACGCCGACGGTGCACCGGCGAGCAGCACCTCGGTCGCACCGGCCGCGCGCAACGCGGCGGCGACCTCGCTTGCCTGCTCCGCGTAGGACTTGTCGCTGCCGCACAGGCACGCCACGCTCGTCCCGCTCGCGGTGAACGCGGCGACGAGTTCGTCCGTCCCCGACGTCACCCCCGGGTTGACCGGCTCGATGCCGCCCGCCTGGAACAGGTTGGCCGCGAACATCGCGCGGGCGGTGTGCGCGGCGAGCGGTCCCAGCGTCGCGAGGAAAACCGACGGCCTGGCGCCGTGCTCGGCGAGGTGCTTGTCGGAGCGGTCGCGAAGCGCCTCGTAGTCCTCGGCGTAGCGGACCTTTCGCAGTCCTCCACCGTCCACGACGGATGGCGCGGTCGGCCGGGTCACGGGTTTCTCGTTCAGGTCGGGATACTCGCTGACCCCGGTGATCGGGTCGGCCCTCGTGTCGAGGCGCTTCCTGCGCGCGGCCAAGGTCTCGGCGAGTCTGTCGGCCAGTTCCCCCGACCGCAGCTGCTCCGGCAGGCCGCCGCCCTTCTCGATGCCGGTGAATTCGCGCCACGCGGCCTTGGCCATGTCGTCGGTGAGTTTCTCGACGTACCAGGAGCCGCCTGCCGGGTCGATGACACCGGCCAATTTGGACTCTTCGAGCAGGATCGCCTGTGTGTTACGGGCGATGCGGCGGGCAAAGGCGTCGGAGAGCCCGATCGCGGCGTCGAAGGGAAGTACCGTCACCGAATCGGCTCCACCGGTGCCCGCCGCGAACGCGGCGATCGTCGTGCGCAGCATGTTGACCCACGGGTCGCGGCGGGTGAGCATGGCGGGCGAGGTGACGGCGTGCTGCCGCATCCCCGCGCCCCGCGCGCCGGACACCTCGGTGACCCTCGACCACAGCCGCCTCGCCGCCCTCAGCTTGGCGATGGTGAGGAACTGGTCGGCCGTCGCGGCGAACCGGAACTCGATCTGGTCCGCGGCGGTGGCGACGTCGAGTCCGGCCCCGGTGAGCGCCCTCAGGTAGGCCACTCCGGCGGCGATGGCGGCGCCGAGTTCCTGCGCGTCGGATCCGCCTGCCTCGTGGAAGGGCAGTGCGTCGGCGACGATCGTGCGCAGACCCGGGTACCGACCCACCACCTCGGCGGCGAGTTCGGCGGCTGGGGCGAGTTCCGCCCGCGTGCCCGTGCGGGCGGCGACGCCGACCGGATCGGCGCCGAGGTTGCCCGTCACCGCGCTCGCCGGGATGTTCCTTTCGGCGAGCAAGGCGAAAAAGGCCTCCGCGCCAGCGAGGTAGGAGTCGCCGGGTTCGAGCACGACGGGGGCGAGATCGACGTGTACCCCGGTCAGCGCTTCGGCCAGCGCGTCAGGCGCGAGCGCACCGTCGCCGACCCGCAACCACACCGAGTTGACCCCGCCTTCGAGATCGGCGAGGACGGCCCTGTTGGTCGCGGCGGGGTCGGGTTCGCCGTGCAGCGCCCTGATGTCCCAGCCGCCCGCGACGTGACCGTCGGGCGCGGTGCCCCTGACGAACGGCGGCAGCCCCGGATACCCGGCGAGTGCGGCGGCTTCGGCATCTTCGGCGGTGTAGAGCGGCTGGATCGTGATGCCGTCGTAGGTCCGAGTGCCGAGTAGCTGGTCCGGCGCGCCGGTGAAGTCGGCGGGCAGGGCTCCGCTCTTGGTCAGTACGCCCGCGACGAGGCGTTCCCATTCGGCTCTGCTCGCGGGTTCGAACTCGCCCGCCAGTGTGAGCTGGTCGGGCTCGGACCCCGGCGTCCCTGCCACGTCAGTCATACCTAGTCATGGTAGAGGGACCAGCGCACGCGGAAATGTGACGCTAATCCCCACTCACCGTGCACAGCCGGGTACGGGTCGCTCGATCGGTGCATAAGGGGAGGCGAGTTCCGCAACCATGGTCCTCGGCCGGTCCATACCGGACTTCTCACGCTAATCCCGGCTAACAAGGTCCGGGGGCGCCCCTGGACCGGGCCGGTCCGACACAATAGGGGCCGTGCCTGCCTCCGCCGATGCGCCACGACTCGTGGCCGGCCGCTATCGCCTGCGGTCGGTGCTCGGCTCGGGCTCCATGGGCACCGTCTGGTCCGCCTACGACGAGTTCCTGCACCGGCAGGTCGCGGTCAAGGAAGTCCGGCTCCCTCCCGACGTCGCGGCCTCGCAAGCCGACGAGCTACGCGAGCGCACCCTGCGGGAGGCGCGCGCCATCGCGGTGCTGTCCAATCCGAACGTGATCGTTCTGCACGACGTGGTCCGCGAGCGCGGGGAACCCTACGTCGTGATGGAGCTGCTGCCCTCGCACAGCCTCGCCGAACTGCTGCGTGATCACCACCGGCTGAGCGTCGCGCAGGCCGTCGTCGTCGCCGACGCGGTCGCCTCCGCGCTCGACGCCGCCCACAACGCGGGCATCACCCACAGGGACGTCAAACCGGGCAATGTGCTCGTCGCTGCCGACGGGCGCATCAAGCTCACCGACTTCGGCATCGCCCGCAACGTGTCCGAAGTGACGATGACCCACACCGGCATGATGCTGGGCTCACCCGCGTTCATCGCGCCGGAGGTCGCGTCAGGCGGCGCCGTGACCTACGCGGCCGACCTGTGGGGGCTGGGCGCGACCCTGTTCGCCGCCACCGAGGGCAGGCCGCCCTACGACGCGAACGGTGACCCGCTGGAAACGGTGACCAGCGTCGTGCACGGAAAGGTGCCCCCGCCGAGCAGGGGCCCGCTGGCACCGTTGATCCGAGGGCTGATGGCGAAGGAACCCTCGGCCCGGATGTCGATTTCCGAGGTGCGGAGGCGGCTGTATCCGCTGTTGCCGAAACCGGGTCAGCGCGTCTTCACGGAGGACATGTTCCGTTCCGGCCGCAGGGGGCGGCACGAGCTGAGCGAGACGCGGGAAATCCCGCAGATGCCGATCGCCCCGCCGGAACCGCCCGGCGGAGGGGCGCTTGCCGCCGACCCGGGCCCGCTGCCGTTCGGCAGCCAGCGGGACACGGCCTCGCCACCGGCGAAACCGGCGAAAGCAGCGGAGCCCGGCGCCGAGGCGCCCACCGCCGTGACTCCCGCTGCGGCGGAAGGTCCCGCGAACACGCCCCCGCCCGCTACCGGGACGGCAAGCGCGACACCGGCGACCGAATCTGTACCCGTCACGCCCGCCCCGAAGCAGGTGGGCGGCAAGCGAATCGCCGTGCTCGCCGTCAGCCTTGCGCTGTTGTTCCTCGTCTGCGCGGCAGGAGGCTTCGCCCTCACGAGGGTTCTCGCGGGCCAGCCGCTCGGCCCGCCCTCAGGGGGAGGCGACCGGCCCGCCGCCGCGCCTGCGACGGCACAGGAACTCGTTCCGCAAGAGGGCGACGCCAGCAACCTTCGCGGCGCCAAGGGTGGCTTGTTCTCCGTCGACGTCCCTTCCGACTGGATCCGGTTCGTCCACCAGCAGCCGGCGAGCACGCTGCCGACGAGCACGCAGGTGCGGTTCGTCTCCCCTGACGGCACGAAGGTGCTCGGCGTCGAACGGTTCGCCAACTTCGCCCCCGGTCTCGCCGTCGACGACTACCTCGGTGCCGTCGAGTCCTACTGGCCGGAAGGCGACTTCACCCTGGTCCGCTCCGAGCGGCTGGACGGCAAGGATGGCGTCCTCGTCAACTACCGCACGGCCGACAGAGCCGACGGCGAGCGCGTGAGCAACCGGACGACGGTCGCCGAGGCGTTCATCAGCGGCACCAGCCTGTGGGTGGTGAGCGTGACGGTCCCGGTCGAGCAGGAAAGCCTCGGCCGCAGTGAACTGTTCGACCGCATCGTGCCGACGTTCGAGATGACGGACTGAGCCGCCTCCCTCAGTTCCGGCGGCTCACCGGCCGCCGAACCTCGCGGCGGAGACGTTCTGCTGCGCGAGCCTGCGTAGTACCGCGAAGAGGGTGTCACCGAGCACGGTGCCGACGAGTGCTCTCTCGATGATGGCCTCGGTATCGGCGACCCCGGAGAGCGAGTCGAGATCCGCCTCTGCCACGATGTCGGCCGCCTCGGCGAGACGGCTCAGCCATGGACCCGACTCCGGCTGTCCCAGTTCGGCGAAGGTGGCGAGCACCCCGGCGAGCGCGGTGGCGGCAGGGCAGTCCGGCTCGACCTTCCATGCCCGTTCCTCGATGACGGCCTCCGCCCTGCGGCGCGCCGCGGCGAGCCGGGAATCGTCGCCGCCCTCCGGCCGGGGCAGCCCCTGCTGCGTGATGCCGAGCAGGTCGTGGGTCGGGGTGCGCTGCTCGATGGCGGCGACCATCCGGTGTACGTCGGCGATGGAGAGCCCTCCGACGTCGAGCATCGCCTTGACCAGCTTCAGCCTGCGGACATGGCTCTGGTCGTAGCGCGCCTGGTTGGGGCTCGTGCGCTCGCCGGGCGGCAGGATGCCTTCGCGCAGGTAGTACTTGATGGTCGGGACGGGGACGCCCGACTCCCTGCTCAGCTCCGCCATGCGCATGAACGCCGTTCCTTCCTGTGACTTTCTCAGCATGGATAGCTTAGCTTTCCACTATGGGTAGCGAAACTATCTATAATTCGGTGCTGGCACCGGCAAGAGCCTGGCACCGCCCGATGATGCGGTTCGCCGCCGCCATGGGCGTGGCGGCCCTCCTCTCCGCCGTCGGCATGATCATCGACGACAGAGTGCTGCTCGGAGCCCCGATCTGGCTCAAACCGTTCAAGTTCGCCGTCTCCATCTCGGTGTACTGCCTCACCTGGGGCTGGCTCACCTCCCTGCTGCCCACTGCGAGACGGCGGCTCGCGAACCGGATCTCCGGCGCGCTGATCGTCCTGCTCGCCGTCGAATACGTGATCATCGTCGTGCAGGCCGCGCGTGGCACGACGAGCCACTTCAACCTCACGACACCGCTCAACACTGCGCTGTTCGCTGTCATGGGTGTCTCGATCGCCCTGCTCTGGACGGGAACGCTGGTACTGACCGTGCTGCTGCTGCGGAAGGGCAGCAACACCGGCGATCACGCGAGCACCCTCGCCATCCGGCTCGGAGCCGTCATCTCGCTCGCCGGACTCGCCCTCGGCGCGCTCATGACCTCGCCGACCAGCGAGCAGACGGCACGCGGCCTCACGGGCATCATCGGCGCGCACACCGTCGGCGCCCCTGACGGAGGACCGGGAATGCCCATCACCAACTGGAGCACCACGGACGGCGACCTGCGCATCCCGCATTTCGTGGGCATGCACGCCTTACAGGTGCTGCCGCTGCTCGCCCTCGGCCTTGCCCTGCTGGCGCCGAGGGTGCGCTGGCTCCGCCACACCGCCGTACGAGCACGGCTCGTCCTGATCGGCGGCGCCGGCTACGCGGGCCTCGTCGGGCTCGTGACCTGGCAGGCGCTGCGCGGCCAGCCGCTCACCAGCCCCGACGCGCTGACCGGAGGCTGCTTCGCGCTGCTCGTCGCGGGAGTCGCGATCGCGGCGGCATCGACGATCACCACGGCACGACGACGGGAGATTTACTCGTGAGCACCCGGTTCCTCTTCGACGTCACCTTCTGGCTCGCCGCGCCCTTCTGGGCGTTGATGATCCTGCTGCCAGGTTGGAGAGTCACCAGGCGCGTCATCGCCTCGCCGTGGATCGTGGCCCCGCCGCTCGCCTGCTACGTCCTGCTCGCCGCCCGCGACTTCGGCGGGCTGTGGAACGTGGTGAGCAGACCCGATCTCACCGCGCTCCAGGAATTTCTCGGCTCGCCGGCAGGCGCCGCCGCGATCTGGGCGCACCTCATCGCGTTCGACCTCTTCGTCGGCAGGTGGATGTATCGCGACGCCCGCGAGCGCGGGTTCCCCCACCTCGCGCTGGCCCCGATCCTGGTGCTCACGATCCTGCTGTCCCCGCTGGGACTGCTGGCCTACCTGCTGTTCCGGGAGATGACTCGCACACCCCGTAGGCTGCGTGCTCGTGAGCGACAAGATCGATCAGCAACCCAGTGACTTCGCCGACCTCGCCGCGCGGGCCGCCGCGGTCCTCGCCGAGCGCACCGGAAAGCCACGGCACGACATCGCGGTGGTGCTCGGTTCCGGCTGGCGGCCCGCCGCCGACGTCATCGGCGAACCGGACACCGAGATCGACCTCTCCGACCTGCCGGGGTTCAGCAAGCCGGGCGCCGTCGGCCACGGCAGTACGGCGAGGTCGGTGACGATCGGCGAGAAGCGTGCGCTGATCCTGCTCGGCCGCACCCATCTCTACGAGGGCAAAGGCGTGGCGGGCGTCGTCCACGCCGTGCGCACGGCCGCCGCGGCCGGAGTCGGTGCCGTACTGCTGACCAACGCGGCCGGCGGGCTGCGCGAAGGGTTCGAGATCGGCCAGCCGGTGCTGATGTCCGATCACCTCAACATGACCGCGACGTCGCCGATCACCGGAGCCAACTTCGTCGACCTCGTCGACCTGTACTCCGGCAGGCTGCGGGCGGTGGCGAGGGAGATCGACCCCACACTGGCGGAAGGCGTTTACGCGGGGCTGCCGGGGCCGCACTTCGAAACGCCTGCGGAAATCCGAATGCTGCGCACCCTCGGCGCCGATCTCGTCGGCATGTCGACCGTGCTGGAGGCCATCGCGGCGAGGGCCGCCGGCGTGGAGGTGTTCGGTCTTTCGCTCGTGACAAATCTGGCAGCCGGGATGACCGGGGAACCGCTCGATCACGAGGAGGTCATCGCGGCGGGCAAGGCAGCGGCCCAGCGCATGGGCGGACTGCTGCGCGAGCTCGTCCTGCGTTCGTGATTCCGTTATCTACGGGTGGTGATCTGACTCGTGGCGATGGGAACGTCCGTCATTTCACGACTGGTCATCGGTTTCCTTTCCAGGACAGGGTTTTGATCGCGACACAGTCAATTTGGCGGACTGCCAGCAAGGCAACAATCGCCCGATGGTGTTTTTTGTCTTGCCTGGAAAGCTGACTCTGCGCGACTTGTCATCCACGTGCTAAAAAGCGGTCCCCCGGACGCCGCGACATGCGCAGTCGCGTGCGTCCGGCGGCCATCGCTCAGGCGGGCCCGGCGCGCAGCAACGCTCGCGCGCGAAGGGCGACGGTCAGCGCGAACCGTCCCCTGGCGTGGGTCAGCCGCTCCCCGTACAGCTCTTCGAGCTGGTGGAGCCGGTAGCGCACGGTCTGCGGGTGGATGCCGAGCCTGCCGGCGATGTCCGGCGCACCGCCGCGCGTCTCCAGCCAGGCCGCGAGCGTCCCGGCCAGCCGTTCCCTTTGCTTCTCGCTGAGCCCTTCCAGCGGGGCCATCGCCTCGTCGACGAGCTGCCGCGCGAGTGCCGGGTCACCGAGCAACCACAACGTGACGAGGTGATCGGCGCAGTCGGTGACCGGCTCGTCGGCGAGGACACCCGTTTCGACGAGCGCCGCTGCGTGTTTCGCCCAGCGCAGCGAATCCCTCGCCGATCCAGGCTCGACGAAGGGACCGACCGTCATCCGCCAGCCGGGCAGCTTGTCGCGCAATTCGGCCCAGCGCGCTCCTCGCGATCCGGAAGGAACGATCAGGCACGGGTGGTCGCTTTCCAGGTCGACGAGAATGTCCTCGGCAAGCTCCGGTGGAGCCTGCTGCCTGACGTCCGTCCCGTACTCGGCGGCCAGCACGACGACCGCGACCCTCGGGGGCAACGGCCATGCCGCGGCTTCCGCCCGCTCGGCGAGCACGCTGACCGGCAGCCCCTGCTCGCCGAGCAACTGGTCGAGCAGGCGCTTGCGGCGGCGTTCGAGCGCACCGGCCGCTCTCGCCCTCGCCGCCGTGTATCCCTCGTGCGACAGCGCGGACAGCTCGTCGATGTAGGCGAACAACGCGGCGGCGAGTTCACACATCGTGGAGACGGGAAGACCCACACGCTGCCCGAAATCGCTCAGCGCCTGCCAGCCGACCCGCGCTCCGACCCTGCACGCCGAGTGCAGTACGTCGATTCCCCTTCCTTCGCTGACCTCGTACTTGCCGAGCAGGCGAAACAGCTCGGCTGTGTTGTCGCGTGCCGTCTCGGGCTGGAGCAGGCGCCGCAGGAATTCGAGGACTCCCTGCTCGACACCGTCGACAATGGCCTTGCCGAACACGCCTTCGATCGGCCGGGAGTATTCGGGGATTTGTTGCTGCACCTGTTCGAGAATGTGGCGGGCGACGTCGGAGGATCGGGCCATGAGACCGGGCGCGACGGGAGCGAGATCTCTCCTAGCGGCACTGCCGATGACAGCCGCGTCGCGCATGGGCTCACATCCCTTGACCAGGAGGGGCGACGCTAGCGCGATCGCGGGCGCTTGACAACATGGCGGGGTGACCGAACCAGCACGGAAACTCACGCCGGCCTTGCGGGACAACACGTTTCGCTGGATGGCCGACGACGTCGACCCCGCCGCCCGCGACGAGTTGCAGGCCGTGCTGGCCCGCGCGATGGGTGGCGACGCGGCCGCGGTCGGCGAACTGGAGGACCGGATGGCCGGTCCGCTCACGTTCGGCACGGCGGGATTGCGCGGCCCCGTCAGGGCAGGCCCGAACGGCATGAACACCTCGGTCGTGGTCCGGACAACGTCGGGGGTCGCGGCGTGGCTCGCGGCGAACGGAAAAACCAGCGGCCTGGTCGTGGTCGGCAGGGACGCCAGGCACGGTTCGGCGCGCTTCGCCTCGGCAGCGGCCGAGGTACTCAGCGCGGCCGGATTCGACGTGCGCACACTGCCCGGCCCGCTCCCCACGCCGGTGCTGGCCTTCGCGGTCGGTCACCTCGGCGCCGTCGCGGGCATCCAGATCACGGCGTCGCACAATCCGCCCTCCGACAACGGTTACAAGTTGTACGACGGCACCGGAACACAAATCGTCCCGCCGGACGACAGAGCCATCGAGAGCGCGATCGCGGCGGCCGGGGCCGCCGTCTCGATTCCCCGTTCCCCTGGCGCGACCGAACTCGGCGACGACGTTCTCTCGGCCTATCTCGGCAGGGTGGCCGCGCTGTCGTCCGGTTCGGAGCGCGAGCTCGTGGTCGCGGCGACGGCGCTGCACGGGGTCGGCGCCCGCACCCTGACCACGGCACTGACCTTGGCTGGATTCGGCGAGCCACGGCTCGTGGCCGACCAGGCCGAACCCGATCCGGACTTTCCGACGGTGACGTTCCCGAACCCCGAGGAACCCGGCGCGACCGACCGGCTGCTGGCGCTCGCCGAAAACACCGGTGCCGATCTCGCCATCGCACTCGACCCCGACGCCGACCGGTGCGCGCTGGGCGCCCGTGACGCCGAAGGAACGTGGCGCATGCTGACCGGCGACGAAACCGGCGCGCTGCTGGGCGAACACATCCTCGCGCGAGTGTCCACAATGCCCGCTGGGAATGTGGAACCGCTGGTGGCAACGACAATCGTGTCGTCATCGATGCTGGCGAAGATCGCCGGCGCACACGGTGCCCGTTACGCGGAGACGCTGACCGGCTTCAAGTGGCTGGCCAGGGCAGGTGATGGCCTTGTCTACGCCTACGAGGAAGCGCTCGGTTTGTGCGTCAACCCGGATTTCGTGCGGGACAAGGACGGGATCGCGGCGGCCGTCGTCGCGTGCGGACTCGCGGCGGAACTCACAGCGAGCGGACGTTCGGTGTTCGACGCGCTCGACGACCTCGCGGTGCGGCACGGGGTGCACCTCACCGGCCAGGTGTCGCTGCGGATCACCGACCTCGACGAGCGGGCACGGCTGATGGCGGCGGTGCGAGCCGAACCGCCCGCGACGCTGGCAGGGGCCGCGATCACCGCCGAGGACCTGCTGCCCGAAGCGGACGTGGTGCGCTGGAGCGGCGAGGGCGTCCGCGTGGTGCTGCGGCCGTCGGGGACGGAGCCGAAGCTGAAGGTGTACCTGGAGGTCACGGCGCCCGTGCCGGAACCGGCCGAACTCGCCGGAGTGCGCGCGGCCGCGCACGACCGGCTGACGGTCCTTCGCGAGGCCGTCCAGAGCCAGCTCGCGCCCTGACCGCACCGATTCCGCTGACCGCACTGAGCGTTTGCTCCGTCCGTCCCGGGGCACGGCCCCCGTTCGCACCGCGAGCAGAGAAGCCGTGAGCGAGGGAGCTTTGCTGCCGTTACTTGTTAGTAAGGCTCCCTTGCTTCGACTTTTCGGGGCTCACGGGACACACGGGGCGCATGTGAGTGACAGCGTTCGTGCCCGCGTGCCACCGCGTCTCCGGCGCACGCCCGCCGCTCCGGAGCGACAACCCCGCTTGCGTCACCGTCGGCGCCACGGCAGGGTCGGCTGACGTGCCCACCTTGCTGATCGTTCACCACACCCCTTCACCGCACTTGCAGGCCATGTTCGAAGCCGCGCTGTCCGGTGCCACCGATTCCGAGATCACCGGTGTGGACGTGGTCCGCAAGCCCGCCCTGTCGGCGACGGCCACTGACGTACTCGCCGCCGACGCCTTCCTGCTCGGCACACCGGCCAACCTCGGCTACATGTCGGGCGCGCTGAAACACTTCTTCGACACGATCTACTACCCGTGCCTCGACGCGACCACGAACCGGCCGTTCGGCTACTACCTCCACGGCAACGAGGGCGTCGAAGGCGCGCGAGCTTCCATCGGCACCGTCACCACCGGCCTTGGTTGGCGGGAAGCCGCCGCACCGGTGATCGTCATGGGCGCGCCCGACAAGGACGCGTTGTCGACGTGCTGGGAACTCGGCGCGACACTCGCCGCGGGCCTGATGCCTTAGGTCGGGTCCGACAACCCGTTGCCTGCCGCGCGGGGATCAGCGTGCCCCCTCGGAACCACGCTGGTCCCGCACTCGCGCCGCGGAGGTTCATCAGACACGACCTGGACCTCACCCGGCCGGATGACGCAGGGCATACGATGCCCGGCATGCTCATCCGCCGAAACCTCGTGGGGGCGCTCGCGCTCGCTGCCGCCGTAGCCGCGGGCTGCTCGTCCGAAGACACTCCGAGCGAACCACTGCCGGAGGCCGCACAGCTCATCCAGGATTCCGCCGCGGCGACCGGCGACATCACGAGCACGCACTTCACGCTCCAGGTCAACGGCACCGTAGCCGGTCTGAGCGTGCAAAGCCTCGACGGTGATCTCACGAAGGAAGGCGAGGCGAAGGGCACGGGTTCGCTGACGCAGGCGGGCCAGCTCGTCGAGGTCGAGTTCGTCCTCGCCGGTGACACCCTCTATCTCAAGGGACCCACCGGCGGGTACCAGGAAATCCCCGCCGCGCTGAGTGCCTCGCTGTACGACCCTTCCGCCGTGCTCGATCCTGAACGCGGTGTCGCGAAACTGCTGACGAGCATGCGGGAACCGAAGACCGTCGCGAAGGAAGAGGTCGAGGGCACCGAAACCTACAAAGTGTCAGGCACGGTCGCGAAAGACGTACTCGAAGGACTTCTGCCCGGCGTCCAGTCTGGTGCCGACGTGTCCTTCTGGCTCCGCGCCGACGGACAGCACCTTCCAGTGAAGGCGTCAGCGGCCTTCGCCGACGACGCCACCGTTGACGTCACGCTGTCCGATGTGGACAAGCCAGTCACCGTGACTCCTCCCGCGTGAGCACCACCGATACGACCCGCGGCGGCCGTTCGGTCGCGATCGGCGCCGGCGGAATCGCGGTACTTCTCGGCGCGCTCGACACCTACGTCGTCATCGGCCTGCTGCGCCAGATCATCGAAGACCTGATGATCCCGGTGAACAGGCTCGAACAGGTCACCCCGATCGTCACCGGCTACCTGCTCGGCTATGTGGCCGCGATGCCGCTGCTCGGCCAGGCGTCCGACCGGTTCGGCCGCAAGTCACTGCTGCAAGTGTGCCTCGGCGTGTTCGTCGCGGGTTCGGTTCTCACCGCGCTCGCGGGCAGCGTTCCACTGCTGGTCGCTGGACGAGTCGTGCTGGGCATCGCCGGTGGCGCATTGCTTCCGGTGACCATGGCGCTCGCGGCCGATCTGTGGACGGAACGGCGCAGGGCAACGGTTCTCGGCATGGTCGGCGGCGCGCAGGAACTCGGCAGCGTGCTCGGCCCCGTCTACGGCATCGCGCTCGCCGCCATCGCGGGCTGGCGCAGCGTCTTCTGGATCAACGTCCCGCTGGCGCTGGCCGCGATGGTCGCGATCCACTTCACGATTCCGGGCGGCAGGCCGCAACGGCGGGCGAAAGTCGATC
This sequence comes from Prauserella marina, assembly GCF_002240355.1. GTDB lineage: Bacteria > Actinomycetota > Actinomycetes > Mycobacteriales > Pseudonocardiaceae > Prauserella_A > Prauserella_A marina. The sequence continues at coordinate 815,048 of NZ_CP016353.1, read as the reverse complement.
TCGTCGGCGGCGGATTGCTCGCCGCGGCACTGGGTTTGCTCGTCGTCGGCCTTTACAACCCGGATCCGCGAAACCAGGTGCTGCCCAGCTGGGGTCTTCCGCTGCTGATCGCGGCGGCCGTCGCGCTGGTTCTGTTCCTGCTGTGGGAAGCGCGAGCGAAGACGAAGCTGCTCGATCCGGCGAACGTCGCGATGAGACCGTTCCTCGCCGCACTGGGAACGAGTATCGCGGCCGGAGCCGCGCTGATGGTGACCCTCGTCGACGTCGACCTGTTCGCGCAAACCCTGCTGGGAAGGGACGACGAGGGCAGCGTTCTCCTGCTGTTGAGGTTCCTCGTCGCGCTGCCCGTCGGCGCCGTGATCGGCGGGATGCTCGCCGCGAGATTCGGCGAACGCTGGGTGTCGGCCGGCGGCATGCTGCTCGCCGCGGCCGGATTCCTGCTCATGTCGGCCTGGCCCGCCGATGTGCTGTCCCAGCCGCACGACCTCGGGCTGCTGACCTTGCCGAGGCTCGACACCGACCTGATCATCGTCGGGCTCGGACTGGGACTCGTCATCGCGCCACTGTCGGCGGCGGTACTGCGAGTCGTGCCGCCCGGCCAGCACGGGGTCGCTTCGGCCGGTGTCGTCGTCGCCAGGATGACCGGAATGCTCGTGGGGATCGCCGCGCTGTCGGCGTGGGGCTTGCACCGCTTCCACAGCATGACCGCGTCCCTGGACGTACCCATCAGGGTGCTGTTTCCCACCGAAGCCGACTACGAGGCCGCCATGAGTTCCTACGTGGGCGGCGTGAAGAACGCATTGCTGACCCAGTACACCGAGATCTTCGCGATCACCGCCGTCATTTGTGTGGCCGGCGCGGCGATCGCGCTGCTCATCGGCCCTCGGCGGGCCGTTAAACTCGATTGAGCAGCAACATCTACCAGTAAGGACTTCTCGACCGTGCCCGAATACCTGCCGACCGCGCCCTACCGGGGTACCAGGGACTTCCTCCCGCCGGAGATGTCCGTCCGTACCCAGGTCTTCGGCAAGCTCTACGAGGTCATCGAGCGGTACGGGTTTCAGCGTTACGACGGTCCCATCCTGGAATCCGCCGAGATCTACGAGGCCAAATCGGGCGAAGAAATCGCCAACCAGCAGCTTTACACGCTCACCGACCGCGGTGGGCGCAGGCTGGCGCTGCGTCCCGAAATGACCCCCTCGGTGGCCAGGATGATCGCCGGCCACGCGGGCGCCCTGCAGTTCCCGGTCCGGTGGTACAGCCACCCGAACTGTCACCGCTACGAACGCCCCCAACGGGGCAGGGTCCGCGAGCATTGGCAGATCAACGTCGACATTTTCGGCTCGACGAGCGCGAACTGCGAAATCGAGATCTTCGAATTGATCCACGACATGCTGGTGAGCCTCGGTGCCAGTGAAGACATGTTCGTGATCAGGGCGAACGACCGGAATCTGCTGTCGTCCGCGCTGACGGACGTGGTCGGGGTCCCCTCGGAACAACTCACCGAGGTGTTCGGTCTCGTCGACCGCTGGGAAAAGGTGGAGCGGGACAAACTCGCCGCCGCGGCGACCGAGATCGGCCTCACCGACAAGCAGTTCGAGAAACTGTCCGATGTGCTCGGTTCCGGAACCGACCTGCTGGCCGAGTTGCCGTCGGAGGTCACCGAGAATTCGAACCTCGTGAAGGTACTGCGCAGCGGTTCCGCTGATCTGGTGCGATTCGATCCCATGATCGTGAGGGGCCTGGCCTACTACACATCCACCGTGTTCGAGGTCTTCGACACCTCGCCGGAAAACCGGCGGGCGCTTTTCGGTGGTGGCAGCTACAGCGACCTCGCCTCACTATTTACCCCGCAGCAGATTCCCGGCCTCGGTTTCGGAATGGGCGATGTGACGCTCATGGACTTCCTCAAGACCCACGATTTGCTGCCACAGCCCCGCAACGAGGTCGACGTCGTCGTCATCCCGGTTGCCGAGGACCTTGAGGACGCTGCTCGCAGCGTCGCCACGAAGCTGCGCCGTGAAGGGTTGCGTACCTCGGTTCCGTTGGAACCGCGCAAGCTCGGGAAAGAACTGACGCGCGCCGACAAGGCCGGTGCCCGCGCTGTCGTCATCGTCGGCCAGGAAGACTGGGACGCCGGAAACGTGACCATCCGGAGCCTCACCACCAGGGAACAACGTCAGGTCGCGCTGGAAGCCACCCCGGCGGCCATCGCCGAACTGCTCGACGAATAAGCCCGCGGACCCGAAGAAGGGGTTGAGTCCTATCAGGACTCAACCCCTTCTTTGCTATTCGACGACTGAGAAAAGTCCAGAAATAGCGGAAGGCCCACTGTGGCCGGTGAGATCACCGGCCACAGTGGGCCTCGCTAATTTTTGTTCGGCGGTGTCCTACTCTCCCACACCCCTTCGGGTGCAGTACCATCGGCGCTGGTGGGCTTAGCTTCCGGGTTCGGAATGGGACCGGGCGTGGCCCCACCGCTATGACCACCGAAACACTATGAAACAAACACACACCCCGGGTTCCACCACTGTGGTGGGGTGGGTGTGGTGTTTCAGAATCGTAGAGTGAGTGCGTAGCAGCTTTGTGGGCAAGTCCTCGGCCTATTAGTACCAGTCCACTCAATAACACATTACTGCGCGTCCATGTCTGGCCTATCAACCCAGTGGTCTACTGGGAGCCTTAACCCACAACGGGGTGGGAGACCTCATCTAGGAACAGGCTTCCCGCTTAGATGCCTTCAGCGGTTATCCCTTCCGAACGTAGCTAACCAGCCATGCCACTGGCGTGACAACTGGCATACCAGAGGTTCGTCCGTCCCGGTCCTCTCGTACTAGGGACAGCCTTCCGCAAGTCTCCTGCGCGCGCGGCGGATAGGGACCGAACTGTCTCACGACGTTCTAAACCCAGCTCGCGTGCCGCTTTAATGGGCGAACAGCCCAACCCTTGGGACCTACTCCGGCCCCAGGATGCGACGAGCCGACATCGAGGTGCCAAACCATGCCGTCGATATGGACTCTTGGGCAAGATCAGCCTGTTATCCCCGGGGTACCTTTTATCCGTTGAGCGACACCCCTTCCACCAGGAGGTGCCGGATCACTAGTCCCTACTTTCGTACCTGCTCGACCTGTCAGTCTCACAGTCAAGCTCCCTTGTGCACTTACACTCAACACCTGATTGCCAACCAGGCTGAGGGAACCTTTGGGCGCCTCCGTTACTCTTTGGGAGGCAACCGCCCCAGTTAAACTACCCACCAGGCACTGTCCCTGAACCGGATCACGGTCCGAAGTTAGATTCCCCATTCGACCAGAGTGGTATTTCAAGATTAACTCCACCAACACTAGCGTGCCAGCTTCACAGTTTCCCACCTATCCTACACAAGCCGAACCGAAAACCAATACCAAGCTATAGTAAAGGTCCCGGGGTCTTTCCGTCCTGCCGCGCGAAACGAGCATCTTTACTCGTAGTGCAATTTCGCCGGGCCTGTGGTTGAGACAGCCGGAAAGTCGTTACGCCATTCGTGCAGGTCGGAACTTACCCGACAAGGAATTTCGCTACCTTAGGATGGTTATAGTTACCACCGCCGTTTACTGGCGCTTAAATTCTCAGCTTCACCCCCCGAAAGGAGTTAACCGGTCCTCTTAACGTTCCAGCACCGGGCAGGCGTCAGTCCATATACCTCGACTTGCGTCTTCGCATGGACCTGTGTTTTTAGTAAACAGTCGCTTTCCGCTGGTCTCTGCGGCCACCCACCCCTAGCCCGCAAAAGGCTTCAGGATGTTTGGCCCCCCTTCTCCCGAAGTTACGGGGGCAATTTGCCGAGTTCCTTAACCACAGTTCACCCGATCGCCTTAGTATTCTCTACCTGACCACCTGTGTCGGTTTAGGGTACGGGCCACGCACGCACTCGCTAGAGGCTTTTCTCGGCAGCAGAGGATCACCCTACTTCACCACAAACGGCTACGCATCACGCCTCACCCACGTCATCCAAGACAGCCTGGCGGATTTACCTACCAGACGGGCCACACGCTTACACCAGTACTACCACTCACTGGCGAGGCTACCTTCCTGCGTCACCCCATCACTTGACTACTACAGGATCAGATCCCACGCTCCACCACACACCGAACCCAAAGGGAACAATGCGGGCTTCGGGTGGTTAGTATCCCCTGCCTCACCATGGACGCACATACGCGGGTACGGGAATATCAACCCGTTGTCCATCGACTACGCCTGTCGGCCTCGCCTTAGGTCCCGACTTACCCTGGGCGGAACAACCTGGCCCAGGAACCCTTGGTCATCCGGCGGCAGAGATTCTCACTCTGCATTCGCTACTCATGCCTGCATTCTCACTCCCACACCCTCCACCACTGGTTTCCACCGTGGCTTCCCTGGATGCAGGACGCTCCCCTACCCACCCACACGACTAGATACCCTTCCCAAAGAAGGACACCGATCTCTTGTGTGAGCGACACAGCTTCGGCGGTGTGCTTAAGCCCCGCTACATTGTCGGCGCAGAACCACTTGACCAGTGAGCTATTACGCACTCTTTCAAGGATGGCTGCTTCTAAGCCAACCTCCTGGTTGTCTCAGCGACTCCACATCCTTTCCCACTGAGCACACACTTAGGGGCCTTAGCTGGCGTTCTGGGCTGTTTCCCTCTCGACGACGAAGCTTATCCCCCGCCGTCTCACTGCCGCACTCTCACACACCCGTATTCGGAGTTTGGTTGACTTCGGTAACCCGGTAAGGCCCCTAGGCCATCCAGTAGCTCTACCCCAGGTGTGAAACATGCGACGCTGCACCTAAATGCATTTCGGGGAGAACCAGCTATCACGGAGTTTGATTGGCCTTTCACCCCTACCCACAACTCATCCCCCAGGTTTTCAACCCTGGTGGGTTCGGGCCTCCACACCGTCTTACCGGCGCTTCACCCTGGCCATGGGTAGATCACTCCGCTTCGGGTCTCGACCACGCAACTACACGCCCTATTCAGACTCGCTTTCGCTACGGCTACCCCACACGGGTTAACCTCGCCACGCAGCACGAACTCGCAGGCTCATTCTTCAAAAGGCACGCCATCACATTGCCAAAACAACGCTCTGACGGCTTGCAGGCACACGGTTTCAGGTACTCTTTCACTCCCCTCCCGGGGTACTTTTCATCTTTCCCTCACGGTACTCGTCCGCTATCGGTCACTAGGAAGTATTTAGGCTTACCGAGTGGTCCCGGCAGATTCACAGCAAATTCCACGAGCTCGCTGCTACTCGGGAACACCACCACATCACCACAACACAGTTTTCGCGTACGGGACTCTCACCCACTCCGGCCAGCCATCCCAGACTGTTCCACTAACCATGCGCAGCAACGCTGAGAGTGTCAGCCCTCAGACAATGGGTCCCACAACCCCGCACACACAACACCTGACAATTTTCACATGCGCACGGTTTAGCCTCATCCGCTTTCGCTCGCCACTACTCACGGAATCACATATTGTTTTCTCTTCCTACGGGTACTGAGATGTTTCACTTCCCCGCGTTCCCTCCACACCACCTATATATTCAGCGGCGGGTGACACCCCATCACGGGTGCCGGGTTTCCCCATTCGGACACCCTCGGATCACAGCTCGGTTGACAGCTCCCCGAGGCTTATCGCAGCCTCCCACGTCCTTCATCGGCCCCTAGTGCCCAGACATCCACCATGTGCCCTACATAACTTGACCACAAAGATGCTCGCACTCACTCTACAATTCTCAAACACCACACCAAAACAACACAACGTGCTGTCTCAGGACCCAACAGCGTGCTTGCAAACCATCCAGCATCAAAAACCGGAAACATAGTCTTGCGTCCACAATTCCTCGAGCAACCACCATCCGCACATCCGGCGAATACAGTGGCCACCCCATCCCGATCACAGACCAGAATGGACGTGTTGTGCTCCTTAGAAAGGAGGTGATCCAGCCGCACCTTCCGGTACGGCTACCTTGTTACGACTTCGTCCCAATCGCCAGTCCCACCTTCGACCACTCCCCCCCAAAAGGGTTGGGCCATGGGCTTCGGGTGTTACCGACTTTCGTGACGTGACGGGCGGTGTGTACAAGGCCCGGGAACGTATTCACCGCAGCAATGCTGATCTGCGATTACTAGCGACTCCGACTTCACGCAGTCGAGTTGCAGACTACGATCCGAACTGAGACCAGCTTTAAGGGATTCGCTCCACCTCACGGTATCGCAACCCTCTGTACCAGCCATTGTAGCATGTGTGAAGCCCTGGACATAAGGGGCATGATGACTTGACGTCATCCCCACCTTCCTCCGAGTTGACCCCGGCAGTCTCCCACGAGTCCCCGGCATAACCCGCTGGCAACATAGGATAAGGGTTGCGCTCGTTGCGGGACTTAACCCAACATCTCACGACACGAGCTGACGACAGCCATGCACCACCTGTACACCAACCACAAGGGAAACCGTATCTCTACGGCAATCTGGCGCATGTCAAGCCCAGGTAAGGTTCTTCGCGTTGCATCGAATTAATCCACATGCTCCGCCGCTTGTGCGGGCCCCCGTCAATTCCTTTGAGTTTTAGCCTTGCGGCCGTACTCCCCAGGCGGGGCGCTTAATGCGTTAGCTACGGCACGGGATGCGTGGACAGCACCCCACACCTAGCGCCCAACGTTTACAGCGTGGACTACCAGGGTATCTAATCCTGTTCGCTCCCCACGCTTTCGCTCCTCAGCGTCAGTATCGGCCCAGAGACCCGCCTTCGCCACCGGTGTTCCTCCTGATATCTGCGCATTCCACCGCTACACCAGGAATTCCAGTCTCCCCTACCGAACTCAAGTGATGCCCGTATCCACCGCACGCCCCAAGTTAAGCCTGAGGTTTTCACGGCAGACGTGACACACCGCCTACGAGCTCTTTACGCCCAATAATTCCGGACAACGCTCGCACCCTACGTATTACCGCGGCTGCTGGCACGTAGTTAGCCGGTGCTTCTTCTCCAGGTACCGTCAGTCACCCTTCGTCCCTGGCGAAAGAGGTTTACAACCCGAAGGCCGTCATCCCTCACGCGGCGTCGCTGCATCAGGCTTTCGCCCATTGTGCAATATTCCCCACTGCTGCCTCCCGTAGGAGTCTGGGCCGTGTCTCAGTCCCAGTGTGGCCGGTCGCCCTCTCAGGCCGGCTACCCGTCACCGCCTTGGTAGGCCATCACCCCACCAACAAGCTGATAGGCCGCGGGCTCAACCTGTACCGCCGAAACTTTCCACCACACCACATGCGTGACATGGTCCTATCCGGTATTAGACCCAGTTTCCCGGGCTTATCCCAAAGTACAGGGCAGATTACCCACGTGTTACTCACCCGTTCGCCACTCATCCCCCACCGAAGCGGGTTCAGCGTTCGACTTGCATGTGTTAAGCACGCCGCCAGCGTTCGTCCTGAGCCAGGATCAAACTCTCCAACAATGCATTGAAAAGAACAAACCCGACTACTCAAAAAACAAATAGCCTCAAAGAAAAACCCAAAAACAGGGTTCAAAAACAAAACAAGACTACAAGCTCACAAACACACTGTTGAGTTCTCAAACAACACATTGTTGCATATTTTGATTGTCAACCGGAGCGCGGCCGAACCAACTCACATCTTGCGATCTGAATTAGCGAGCAGACACTCTGGTTCGGAGAGCTTTCACTCTCCTTGCCTGGTAACCCGTGCGGCGTAACCGTTTCCGGCCCCGCCTGCCCGGTCTCCCTGGCGACAAGAAGAAGATTACACGTCCATGATCACCCCGTTAAAGGGGGGGTCACTAAACATGAAAACCCAGGTCAGCGGACCTTTCGACCAAGGGCGGCCATCGGCCGGTCTCACTCATGCCGTGGCCTCGCTCGGGACGAGCGCGGCATCCCGCTCTATCCGTTCGTAGTTGCCGATCTTGTAGTCGAGGACGTCCATGCACGCCCGCAACTCCTCGATGCGCTCGGCGACCACCGCCCTCTGCTCGACGAGGATCGCCTTGCGCCTTCCGGCGCTGGCCGTCCCCCGCCTGCGCAACGACGCGTACTCCCGCATCCGCCGGATCGGCATTCCCGTCGTGCGCAGTCTGGTGAGGAAGGCAAGCCAGGTGAGGTCTTCCTCCGAGTAGTCGCGCCTGCCAGCCGCGTCCCGCTCTGGTGGATCGAGCAACTTGATCCGCTCGTAGTACCGCAGCGTGTCGATCGACAGCCCGCTACGCCGTGCTGCCTCCGCTATCGAATGGCCCATGTCCTGGACGGTACGACCTGGAGCGCGCTCCAGGTCAACCTCGGAAGCCCATTTCGTAACAGCGTCCCGATATGGTGACGCCATGCCCCGCCCGAGAACACACGACGAGGCCCTCAGGGCGAAGCTGCTCACCAGGGCGAGCGAACTACTCGGCGCGCGGGGGGCCTCGGCATTGAGCCTTCGCAAGCTCGCGGCGGAGGCCGGAACGTCGACGACGGCGGTCTACTCCCTCTTCGGCGGCAAGTCCGACCTCGTCAATGCCCTGTACGCCGACGGCTTCCGGCGATTCGGTGAGCGACTGCGCGCCGTCGAGGCGAGCGGTGACGTCGTGAGGGACCTAGTGGCGCTCGGGCTCGGCTACCGGGACGGCGCACTGTCCGACCCGCACCTCTACTCGGCCATGTTCAGCGGCGCGGTACCCGGATTCGAACCGAACGGTACGACGAGCGCGCTCGCGAGGAACGCGCTCGAACCGTTGTGGGACACCGCGAGGGCCGGAATCGAGTCGGGCGTCTTTTCCGCCGAGACACCCGGCCTGGTCGCGGTGAACTGCTGGGGCTGCGCGCACGGACTGGTGTCGCTTGAGCTGAACACCAGCCTGTCCTCTGGCGTCGACTTCCGCGGTACCTACGAGCGCGCCCTGTCAGCCACCGTCCGTGGCTGGCTTGCCTGAGCTCTCAGACCGTGCCGTACTGACGGTCCCCCGCGTCACCGAGGCCGGGCACGATGAAGCCGGAATCATTGAGCCGTTCGTCGATGCTGGCCGTCACGACCCGCACCGGCAGGCCGGACTCCTCAAGGTGTTTCAGACCTTCCGGCGCCGCCAGGGCGCACACCGCCGTCACGTCGGTGGCTCCCCTGCCGGTCAGCAGCCGGATCGTGTACTCCATGGAGCCGCCTGTCGCGAGCATCGGATCGAGCACGAACACCGGCCGGTCGGCGAGCGATTCCGGCAATGACTCCATATAAGGGGTCGGTAGTAGCGTCTCCTCGTCTCTCGCGAGACCGACGAACCCCATCTGGGCGTCAGGGATGAGTTTGTGTGCCTGGTCGGCCATTCCCAGTCCCGCCCTGAGAACCGGAACCAGCAGCGGAGGATTCGCCAGCCGGTAGCCGTCGGTCCTCGCGACGGGTGTGTGGATGCGCTCGGTCACCAACGGGGCACCGCGGGTTGCCTCGTAGGTCAGCATCACGGTCAGTTCGTGCAGCGCGGCCCGGAAAGCCGCGCTGTCCGTGCTCGCCTCCCGCATGGTCGACAGCCGGGCTTTTGCCAAGGGGTGTTCGACGACGAGGACGTCCATGTGCGACACGATAGCGGCCGCCACGAGCTAGGGTGTTGGCGTGACGGAACAGCCGGGCATTCCCGATCCCAAACAGCTCAGGGCTTCGGACGCCGACCGCGAGCGCATCGCGCAGGTACTGCACACCGCGATGAGCGAAGGCCGCATCACGGTGGCCGAACTTGAGGAGCGGCTGGGCACCGTCTACGAGGCGAAGACGCTCGGTGAACTCGAACCGGTCACCGCCGATCTGCCGTCGGCTTCGACGCAGGCTGCCACGTCGAGCCCTGCTCCGGCTCGGCCGAACCTGCCGGACACGCGGATCGGCGGGCAGCCCGGTTCGGCGAGTTCGATCGCGATCATGTCGGGCGCGACGCGCAAGGGCAACTGGGTCGTTCCGCCGCAGCACAACAGCTTCGCGTTCTGGGGCGGCGTGGAGATCGACCTCCGCAACGCCCGGTTCGCGGAGCGCCACTCGACCATCACCGCGGTGGCCATCATGGCGGGTATCGAGATCACGGTTCCCGACGACGTCATCGTCGAGGTGACCGGAGTCGGTTTCATGGGTGCTTTCGAGAGCATCGACAAGAAGGGCGCAACCGACACGGCGGTGGAGGGCGCGCCCGTCGTGCGGATCAACGGCTTCGCATTCTGGGGCGGCGTCGAGGTCAAGCGGGTGCCGGCGGATCCGGACAAGCGCAAGGGCATCGCGGGCTCCTGAGGTTCCGTCCCCACCACGCGAGGGTGTCCGCACGGCTACGCTCGTGGCCATGAGTTCAGCTACCTTGCCGGTGGCGCTCGCCGACGCCACCCGCGACGACGCGAGCCTCCGCCGGTTCCTGCACGGCCTGCCGGGGGTCGACCAGGTCGGCGTCGAACAGCGCGCGGCGGGACTCGGCACTCGCAGTATCAAGAAGGCCGCCAAACTCTGGGCGATCGACACCGCCATCTCGATGGTCGACCTCACCACGCTCGAAGGTGCCGACACCCACGGCAGGGTGAGGGGGCTCGCCGCGAAGGCGCGGCGGCCCGATCCGGAACGTCCCGACACTCCTCGGGTCGCGGCGGTGTGCGTGTATCCCGATCTCGCGGCGATCGCGGTCGAAGCGCTCGCGGGAACCGGTATCGGTGTCGCGAGTGTCGCGACGGCGTTTCCGTCCGGCCGGTCCAGCAGGGAGGTCAAGCTGGCCGATGTCGAACTGGCCGTGCGTTCCGGCGCGAGCGAGGTCGACATGGTCATCGACAGGGGCGCGTTTCTCGAAGGGCGCTACGGCCAGGTCTTCGACGAGATCGTCGCGGTGAAGGCAGCGTGCGGTGACGCCCATCTGAAGGTCATCCTCGAAACCGGGGAGCTGGTCACCTACGACAACGTGCGGAGGGCTTCCTGGCTCGCGCTGCTCGCCGGTGGGGACTTCATCAAGACCTCGACCGGCAAGGTGTCGCCCGCGGCGACGCTTCCCGTCACGCACGTGATGTTGCAGGCCGTGCGCGACTGGTACGAGATGGCGGGCGAGCGTCGCGGAGTCAAGCCGGCCGGCGGGATCAGGAACACCAAGGACGCCGTCAAGTACCTCGTCGCGGTGCACGAGGTCGCCGGTGAGGAGTGGCTGACGCCGTCGCTGTTCCGGTTCGGCGCCTCCAGCCTGCTGAACGATCTGCTGTCGCAGCGGCGCACCCAGCTCGAAGGCCATTACACCGGCCCCGATTACATCGCCGAATGACAAGGTGAACTGATGAGCATGTGGGAGTACGCGCCCGCGCCGGAGTCGCGGGACGTCGCGAACCTCAAACCGGCATATCGGCCGTTCATCGGCGGAGAGTTCGCCGAAGGCGGCGGTGAACCGCGAAAGACCGTCAACCCGGCCACGGAGGAAGTGCTCGCCGAGGTGAGTACCGCATCGCGGGCCGATGTGGACACCGCGGTGAAGGCGGCTCGCAAAGCCTACGATCGCACCTGGCGCAAGCTGCCCGGTTCCGAGCGCGCCAAGTATCTGTTCCGCATCGCGAGGCTCATCCAGGAGCGCGCGAGGGAACTCGCGGTGCTGGAATCGCTCGACAACGGCAAGCCCATCAAGGAATCCCGCGACTCGGACGTGCCGACCGCGGCGGCTCACTTCTTCTATCACGCCGGCTGGGCCGACAAACTCGACCACGCGGGGCTCGGTCCTTCGCCGAAGCCGCTCGGTGTCGCGGGCCAGATCATCCCGTGGAACTTCCCGCTGTTGATGCTCGCGTGGAAGGTCGCGCCCGCGCTCGCGACCGGTAACACCGTGGTGCTCAAGCCTGCCGAGACGACACCGCTGACGGCGCTGGTGTTCGCCGAGATCTGTCAGCAGGCCGGTTTGCCGCCGGGGGTGGTGAACATCCTTCCCGGGGCCGGTGACATCGGCGCGGAACTGGTGAACCATCCCGACGTCGACAAGATCGCGTTCACCGGTTCGACCGAGGTCGGCAAGCAGATTCAGCGTGCGGTGGCTGGTACCCGCAAGCGGCTGACGCTGGAGCTTGGCGGCAAGGCGGCGAACATCGTGTTCGACGACGCCGCGATCGACCAGGCGGTGGAGGGCATCGTCAACGGCATCTTCTTCAATCAGGGGCACGTGTGCTGCGCGGGGTCGCGGCTGCTCGTCCAGGAGTCCGTCGCGGACGAGCTGCTGGCGAAGCTGCGGGCGAGGATCTCGACGCTGCGCGTCGGTGATCCGCTCGACAAGAACACCGACGTCGGCGCCGTGAATTCGGCCGAGCAGCTGGCGAGGATCACCGAACTCGCCGACTCGGGCGACGTCGAGGGCGCGCGGCGCTGGACGAGCCCGTGCCCGGTTCCCGATCGCGGGTTCTTCTTCGCGCCCACCGTTTTCTCCGGCGTCGAGCAGTCGATGCGCATCGCGAGGGAGGAGATTTTCGGTCCGGTGCTGTCCGTGCTCACGTTCCGCACGCCGGACGAGGCCGTCGCCAAGGCCAACAACACGCCGTATGGGCTCTCGGCCGGCATCTGGACCGAGAAGGGTTCCCGCATCCTGTGGACGGCGAACAAACTGCGGGCCGGTGTGGTGTGGGCCAACACGTTCAACCGTTTCGATCCCGCCGCCCCGTTCGGCGGCTACCAGGAGTCGGGTTTCGGCCGCGAAGGCGGGCGGACCGGTCTGGAGGCTTACCTTCATGTCTGACAGGGTCGGCGTCGCCAAGACGTACAAGCTCTACATCGGGGGCGCGTTCCCCCGATCGGAATCGGGAAGGACCTACCAGGTCACCGACTCGAAGGGCGCGTTCCTGGCCAACGCGGCGCACGCGTCGCGCAAGGACGTGCGGGACGCGGTCGTCGCCGCGCGCAAGGCGTTTCCCGGTTGGTCCGGTGCCACCGCCTACAACAGGGGCCAGGTGTTGTACCGGGTGGCGGAGATGCTGGAGGGGCGGCGCGATCAGTTCGCGGCCGAGGTCGCCGCGGCCGAGGGTATTCCCGCCCGAAAAGCACAGTCCATTGTGGATGAGTCGGTGGACAGGTGGGTGTGGTACGCGGGCTGGACCGACAAGATCGCGACGGTGCTCGGCGCCGCGAATCCGGTGTCCGGGCCGTACTTCTCATTCACCGTGCCCGAGCCGACCGGTGTCGTCGGCGTGCTGGCGCCGCAGGAATCCTCACTGCTCGGCCTGGTGAGCGTGCTCGCGCCGGTGCTGGCGACGGGGTGTAGCGCGGTCGTGGTGACGAGCGCGGAGCGGCCGCTGCCGGCCATCACGCTGTCCGAGGTGCTGGCGACCTCCGACGTGCCAGGCGGGGTCGTCAACGTTCTCACCGGAAGGGCGAGCGAGCTGGGGCCGTGGCTGGCCTCGCACGGCGACGTGAACGCGATCGACCCCACCGGCGCGGGCCCGCTGGGGCGGGTCGAGGTGGCCCGCGAGGCCGCGGACACGGTGAAGCGGGTGCTCACCGTTCCCGACGACGATCCCGACTGGGCCGCGACGCCGGACATCGGGCGGCTGCGTCATTACCTCGAAGCCAAGACCGTGTGGCATCCGATGGGCGTATAGGCGGCTGAACCGGATGCGGGCGGGTTCGCCCGTGTCCGGTTCAGCCGGTCGCATTCCCCCAGCGCGGATTTCGGCGTCCCGAGCGCGGATCTCGGCGTTCCGGTCGGGGGATTCGCGGGTCAGAGCTGGTTGACTCCGGTCACCCTCACCACGGCGGAGCCTGCCTCGTCGGAGGCGGCCAGATCGACCTCGGCGCTCACTCCCCAGTCCCGGTCACCACCTGGATCGTCGAAGATCTGCCGCACCCGCCAGACATCCGGCTGCTGGTCGATCATCAGCAACGCGGGGCCTCTCGCGTCAGGGCCTGTCCCGATCTCGTCGTATTCGGCGAAGTAGTCCGCGAGCGCGTCTTCCCACGCCTCGGCGTCCCAGCCGGTGCCGGAATCGGCTTCGCCGAGGGCCACGTAGTCCTTGCGGGCGGCGAGTTCGACCCTGCGGAACATCTCGTTGCGCACGAGAACGCGAAACGCCCGCTCGTTGCGGGTGACCGGCGGAGGCCCTTGCGGAACACCCGCCGCCTCCTTCGCTTTCTCCTCGCCGGGATGGCGCAGCGCCTCCCATTCGTCGAGCAGGCTGGAGTCGACCTGCCGCACGAGTTCACCGAGCCATTCGATGAGGTCCTGCAACGGTTCGGTCTTGGCGTCGTCGGGGATCGTGCGCCGGAGCGCGTCGTAGGCGCTCGCGAGGTAGCGCAGCAGGACGCCCTCCGAGCGGGCGAGTCCGTAGAACCCGATGTATTCCACGAAGTTCATGGCTCGCTCGTACATGTCGCGCACGACCGACTTCGGGGAGAGCTGGTAGTCGGCGACCCACGGGTGTCCCTGCCGGTACCGCGAATACGCGGCGAGTAGCAGCTCTTCGAGTGGCTTGGGATAGGTGACGTCCTCAAGCAGCTCCATGCGTTCTTCGTATTCGATGCCCTCGGATTTCATCGCGGCGATGGCTTCGTTGCGGGCCTTGAACTGCTGCTGGGCGAGCACCTGCTTCGGATCGTCCACGGTGGACTCGACGATGGAGACGACGTCGAGCGCGTAGGTCGGCGACTCGGTGTCGAGCAGTTCGACGGCGGCCACGGCGAGCGGCGAGAGGGGCTGGTTGAGCGCGAAGTCGAATTGCAGGTCGACGGTGAGCCGGACGGTCCTGCCCTGCTCGTCCGGTTCGTCGAGCCGTTCGACGATGCCTGCCGCGAGCAGCGCCCGGTAGATCGCGATCGCCCTGAGGATGTGCTTGCGCTGCGCCGGCCGGTCTTCGTGGTTGTCCTCAAGCAGGTGGCGCATCGACTCGAAGGCGTTGCCGGGCCGGGAGATCACGTTCAGCAGCATGGAATGGCTGACGTGGAAGCTCGACGTCAGCGGTTCCGGTTCGGCGGCGACGAGCCGTTCGAACGTGCTCTCGGTCCAGTTGACGAAGCCCTCCGGCGCCTTCTTGCGCACGATCTTGCGTTTCTTTTTGGGGTCGTCGCCCGCCTTGTCGAGTGCCTTGGCGTTGTCGATGACGTGGTCGGGTGCTTCCACGACGACGTAGCCGTCGGTGTCGTAGCCTGCTCGGCCCGCCCTGCCCGCGATCTGGTGGAACTCTCGGGCTTTCAGGTGCCGCTGCCGGATGCCGTCGTATTTGGTGAGCGCGGAGAGCACGACGGTGCGAATGGGCACGTTGATGCCGACGCCGAGGGTGTCGGTGCCGCAGATCAGCTTGAGCAGCCCTGCCTGCGCGAGTTGCTCGACGAGCCGCCGGTACTTCGGCAACATCCCGGCGTGGTGGACGCCGATGCCGTGCCGGACGAGCCTTGAGAGGTTCTTGCCGAAACCGGCTGAGAACCGGAAGTCGCCGATGAGTTCGGCGATGGCGTCCTTTTCGGCCCTGCTCGTGACGTTGATGCTCATCAGTGCCTGCGCGCGCTCGATGGCGGCCGCCTGCGAGAAGTGCACGATGTAGATGGGCGCCTGACCACCGTGCAGCAGTTCGGACACGGTCTCGTGCATCGGGGTGAGCGCGTACCGGAAGGTCAGCGGCACCGGCCGCTCGGCCGAGGTCACCACCGCGGTCGGCCGTCCCGTCCGGCGGGTGAGGTCCTTTTCGAAGAAGGACACGTCGCCGAGGGTGGCGGACATGAGCACGAATTGCGCTTTCGTCAGTTCGAGCAGCGGAACCTGCCACGCCCAGCCGCGGTCCGGTTCGGAATAGAAGTGGAACTCGTCGGCGACGACCTGGCCGACGTCGGCTTCGGCGCCGAAGCGCAGTGCGATGTTGGCGAGGATCTCGGCCGTGCAGCAGATGATGGGCGCGTCGGGATTGACGCTGGAGTCGCCGGTCATCATGCCGACCTTGTCGGCGCCGAAGACCTCGATCAGCGAGAAGAACTTCTCGGAGACCAGGGCCTTGATCGGCGCGGTGTAGAAACTGCGGCGCCCGTGCGCGAGCGCTGTGAAGTGGGCTCCGACGGCGACCAGGCTCTTTCCTGATCCGGTCGGCGTCGACAGGATGACGTTGGCGCCGGAAACGACCTCGATGAGCGCCTCCTCCTGCGCGGGATAGAGATCGAGTCCGCGCGAGGAAGTCCAGGTCGAGAACGCGTCGAACAGTACGTCGGGGTCGGTGGCCTCGGCCGCGTCGGCGGGCAGCAGGTCGGTCAGCGAGTCAGTCATCGTGTGGTAGATCGTGTCATCCCGGGTGCGGGAGGTGAGGGGTGATCGCGGCTTGCTCCCCGAACCCGTAGGCTTTCGCGTATCGCGTCCGGGTGAACCACAATCGACCCGGCATGCGCACAGGTGTTTCCGGAGGGCGGAATGGCACAGGATATCATCCCGATCGAGCTCGGGCTGCCACAAGGCGATCTGGTGACCCTGTGGGCGCCACGATGGCGGGAGGACGGCGAGGAATGGGAAGCCTTCCTCGGCGATGAGGACGACCTGTACGCCTTCCCCGATGCCGCGCACCTCGCCGCGTTCGTGCGGACCGCGGAACAGCACGACCTCATCGACCACCCGGCGTGGGAAGCGGTTCCCGCGCTCAACGTCCCGGAACTGATCCCCGACGACGACCATTCCTACGACCTCGTCGGGGTTCCGGAGATGGTCGCCGAGGAGCCGGACTCGTGGACGCTGTCCGAGCTGGCCGAGATCGTCGGCATCGTCCGCTCGCTCGCCGACGTGTGCGAATTGGACGAGGTTCACGAGATCCTCGACAGTTGCGAGGGCTTCTCCCTTCTCGATCAGGGGCAGCTCCCGTTCTCCGGCAGGGAGGGCGCGAAGCTGTGGAACGAGCTTTCCGAAACCGTCTCCGGCAAGTGGGACGTCGTGCTCGACACGATCGACGAGCTGGTGACCGTTCCCGCCGTCGACGCCGCGACGCTCGACGAGACCGCTGAGGAACTCGCCGCCTTCCACGAGGAATCGGCGGAGGCAGAGGCCGGGGTCGACTCGGACGACGACGACCTCGACACCGTCGACGAGCCGGAAAAGGACGGCAAGGCCGCCGTTTCCGGCAAGGACGACAGCAAGGACTCGGCCGGCGACGACGATGACAGCGACGACGAGCCACTGGGTTTCTGGGGCGAGGTCGGCATCGATCCCATCAAGATCGTGACCGCGGAGAAGGAGTACTACACGCTCCGCTGCTACCTCGACGACGAACCGATCTTCCTCGGCTCGGACGGGCAGATCGAGGTGTTCGGTTCGGAGAAGGCGCTCGCGCGCAAGCTCGCCGACGCGAGCGAGTTCGCCGACAGCGACATCGCCGATGTGTCCACTTGGGACGAGGTCGTCACCAAGGCCACAGCGGGTGAGCTGGACATCGAGGTCGACCCCGACAACACCTATGTCATCGCCGGACTCGACGAGGATCTGGGTGAGGGCATCGAGGCGATCGACCCGACACAGCTCGAACTCGCGGTGGAGTTGCTGACCGACGCGGCCGACTGGGCCGACGACGACACCGTCGCCGCGGCGCTCGGCAGTTCGGAAAGCCTCGGCTGGCTGGTGTCGTTCGTGCTCAGGCCCGACCCGACGCGGCTTGCGCCGAGCCCGCCCTTCGACGCGGAACAGAAGGCGTGGCGGGAACTCGTGGAGTCCTTCGAGGACCGGCTGAACCTGGCCTGAGCTGAGGCGTGTCTGACAATCCCGTTGCCTGCCGCCGTGCGAGCCTCCCCGCTCGCACGGCAGAGGATCATCAGACACGCCTTAGCCGCGTTCGGCGCGGACCGGGGTCAGCCAGATCGCGATCATGGGAAAGACGGCGACGAGCCCGAACGCGAGCGCGTAGCGGGTGTCGCCGATGACGAGGCCGAGCAGCGGCGGGGTCAGTGCCGCCGCGATGTTCTGCCCCGTGTTCTGTACGCCCATGGCCCTTCCCGCCCAGGGAAGCCCGGCGAGTTCGGCCGACGCGGTGAAGCCGAGTCCGTTGTCGCTGACGGTGATCACCGCCGCGAGCACGAGCGCGAGCACGACGAGCCATGGCCAGCTCGCGTCGCCTACGGCGACCAACAGCATCACCGCCGCGCTGGCTACGGCGAGGGTTCGCATCGGGCGCAGCCTGCTGCCGACGCGGTCGGACCAGTAACCGCAGACGAGCCTGCCGATCGCGCCGAGTCCCTGTACGACGGCGAGGAACCAGCCTGCCGCGAGCGGGCTCCACGCGTGTATGGCGACGAGGTAGACCGGAGCGAACGCCGACACCGCGAACTGCGGGACCACCAGCAGCGCGCTGGCACCGTGCACGCGCCACAGCGTCGGCGTCCGGTAGGGCGAGCGCACCTTCGGTTCGTGCGGGGCCCGCGCTGGCCTCGGCGGGTCGACGACGAACACGGCGACCCCGATCGCGGCGACGATGGCGAACGCGGCGGGAAACAGGATCGCGGCGCGAAACCCCCAGTGCTCGGCGAGCGGCGGCAACACGAGCGCGGCGACACCGACCCCGAGTGGTTGCGCGGTCTGCCTGACCCCCATCGCCATGCCGCGCTCGTGGGCTCCGAACCAGCCCATCACGACCCTGCCGCTCGCGGCGTTGACCGACGCGGTGCACGCACCGGCCGCCACGAAGAGCGCGAACAGCACGGCAAGTGAATGCCCGCCGAGGCCCGCGAAGGTCAGCAGCAGACCGGAGCAGCCGAGTCCCAGCGCCATGATCAGCCGCTCGCC
Source organism: Prauserella marina (assembly GCF_002240355.1). Taxonomy (GTDB): domain Bacteria; phylum Actinomycetota; class Actinomycetes; order Mycobacteriales; family Pseudonocardiaceae; genus Prauserella_A; species Prauserella_A marina. The sequence goes on along the minus strand of NZ_CP016353.1, from coordinate 796,342 downwards.
GTGGCGGTCGGCCGCCGCTCCCCACACGATCAGCGTCAGCAGCAGGCCGATACTCGGAGCCGCCACGACGGCGCCCGCCTCACTCAATGTGAGGTTCTCCGAAGCCCTCATCGTGGGGACGAGGAACGGGATCCCGTACAGGAAGGCACAACTCGCGGTTTGCGCGATGTGCCCGAGCGCGAGGATCAGCCAGCGCCGGGTACCGCGTGTGCTCTGATCAAGCCGCACCATGCGCATCCCAATATATGAGAACGAGCTCTTACATACTGGACTTTACTTCGCATGGCTAACCAACACAAGGGAGTGACCGGCTTTCGCGGCGTCAGCGCAGGTCGGCGTACCAGGGCTTGATGACGTTATTGATCAGGTCGAGGCGCTGATCGAAATCGATGAACGCGGATTTCATGGCGTTGATCGTGAACCACTCGACCTCCTTCCAGCCGAAACCGAACGCCTCGGCCAGCGCGGCGAACTCCGACGACATCGAGCATCCGCTCATCAGCCGGTTGTCCGTGTTGACCGTGACGCGGAAGCGCAACTTGGCGAGCAAACCGATCGGATGGTCCGCGATCGACGGCGCCGCACCGGTCTGCACGTTGGAGGAAGGGCAGAGTTCGAGCGGGATGCGACGGTCCCTCACATAGGACGCGAGCCTCCCCAGTTCCACTTCGCCGTCCGAAGAGGTCTTGATGTCGTCGATAATGCGAACTCCGTGACCGAGTCGCTCGGCCCCACAATGCTGAATCGCCTCCCAAATAGAAGCGAGCCCGAAGGCCTCCCCCGCGTGAATCGTGAAATGCGCGTTGTTCACTCGCATGTATTCGAAAGCATCCAAATTCCGGGTCGGCGGAAAACCGGCTTCGGGACCGGCGATATCGAATCCGACAACACCCGCGTCGCGATAGCGGACGGCGAGTTCGGCGATCTCCAGCGCCCTCGCGTGCTGGCGCATCGCGCACAGCAGAGTGCCGGTGCGGATGCGCTTCCCGTTCGCCTCCGCGCGTCGCTCACCCTCCGTGAAACCTTCCTGGACAGCCCTAATCACTGCATCGAGTGACAACCCGCGCTCGACGAAAAGTTCCGGCGCGTAACGAACCTCGGCGTAGACGACACCGTCGTCAGCGAGGTCCTCGACACACTCGGCGGCGACCCTTGCCAGCGCGGCCTCGGTCTGCATGACGCCGCAGGTATGGGCGAAAGTCTCCAGGTAGCTCACCAGCGAGCCGGAATCGGCCGCTGCCCTGAACCACCGACCGAGTTCGTCGACGTCAGCCGTGGGAAGGCCCTCGTAACCGGTCTCCTCGGCGAGTTCGACGACGGTGCGCGGCCTCAACCCGCCGTCGAGATGGTCGTGCAGCAGGACCTTCGGCGCGTTGCGCAGGTCTTTCACTGTTGGAGTTGTTCTCGTGGACATGCGTTTGAAGGTACTCGCGCCGCACCACCCCCAGGCCGCGACAACGCCGCCGTTCCGGCCGCTGTCTTCACGACTTCCCCTACTTGGCCGTAACACTCGACTTCCACTTAACCCTCGGCTCGTTGACCATCTCGTTATTCGGCCATCGGAGTTGCACGTCATTGGCAATTTCCCGGGGGCGATACCGTCAGCAATTGGACAGTGGATAGGCTGCCAAGCACGTCCCATCTTTTCCCCGCCGATGAAGGACAACGCAGTGACGACTGACAACCACCTCGCAGCCCCATCCTTTGACCGGATGCGCAACATGTTGGTGCGCGCCGCCGAGGTCCGTGAGAGCGAACAGCAGCAGATCTTCGACGCGCTCGACGACATCTACGCCAGGCTCGCGCCGGTGGATTCGCTGGGCGCTGTGCGCAAGCGGCTGTCAGAACTGCCCGACCGTACCGAGGTCAGCGTTCTGGCAGAACGCCTCGACGAGGCCATGACCAGGCTGGAGGCGCAGGACAACGCGCTGGCCGACCTGGGAAGGGCGGTCGAGGCCATCGTCGACAAACTGGCGAAGCCCTTCGCGCAACTCGACGGAAGGCTCGACGGGGTCGCGGCCCGGTTCGAGGGCGTCGCGGGCCGCATGGACGGCCTTGAGGACAAGCTGGGCAACATCCACCGCAGGCTCGACGAGCTCAACGGGCACCTCGACAAGCAGGACGACAAGATCGACGCCGTCCCCGCCTTGGCGCACGGCCCGGTCAGGGAGCGCATCGACTCGCTGGAGTCCGGTTTGAAGGAGCGCGTCGACCGGCTCGACTCCGACACCAAGGAGCGCATCGGCTCTACCGGTGAGACGCTGCGGACCTCGCTCAACGAGACCGCCGAGGTTCTGGACTCCTCCGACCGCCTCGACAAGCTCGGCGAACGCCTCGACACCGTCACCGCACGGCTCGACGACATCACCGGCCGGATCGACAAGGTCGAGGACGGCGTCGTCGCGCAGCTCGGCGACCTCGACGGCTCGGTGAAGTCGGGACTGTCGAAGGTCGAGGGCACGCTCTCGAAGCAGCCCGACAACGACTACTTCAGCTCGGTTGTGCGCAAGAGCAACGAGGAATCGGAGCGGCGCATCGGCGGCCAGCTCGACGAGGCCATGGCCACCTTCGCCGAGCTGATGCTCGGTGGTGGCCCCGCGCCACAGACCGTCGCGGTCGCTCCGCCCGCTCCCCGCCAGCCGCGCAGGCGCAACGGGCGCACGCAGAAGGGCTCCGACTCGAAGGCCAAGTCCAACGCCTCAGGCGACTCCTCGGAGTCGGAAGACTAATCAGGACCTGATGGTTTTCAGCACGACGCCCTTGCCGGAACCGGCGGGGGCGTCGTCGTTTCCGGTGTCGTCGCCGATCGGGTAGGCGCCCTCCAGCGCGGCGAGCGCCGAGGGGACCGCTTCGGCGGTGTCGGTGTGCAGTTCGAGCAGCGGCTGTCCCTCGCTCACCCGCTCACCCGGTTTGGCCAGACAACGGATCCCTGCCGCGGCCTGCACCGGGTCTTCCTTGCGGGCCCTTCCCGCGCCGAGCCGCCACGCGGCGACCCCGACGGCGTAAGCGTCGAGTGCCGTCAGCGTGCCGGTTTCCGGTGCGGGCACGACGGTCACGTGTGCGGCCTCCGGCAGTGGAGCTTCCGGATCACCGCCCTGCGCGCTGATCATCCGGCACCACGTCTCGTATGCCTCGCCCGAGGCGAGCACCCGCGCGGGATCGACCCCGGAAATACCGGCGAGCGCAAGCATCTCGGTCGCCAGCGCCAGTGTCAGCTCGACGACGTCGGAAGGGCCGCCGCCGCGAAGCACGTCGACGGCTTCGGCGACCTCGACGGCGTTGCCGACCGCGGCACCGAGCGGGGTGCTCATGCCGGTCAGCAGCGCGCTCGTCGCGACCCCGTGCGCGGCACCGATTTCCACGAGCGCGGCGGCGAGTTCTTCGGCCTGCCGCACGGTTTTCATGAAGGCACCGGACCCGGCCTTGACGTCGAGCACGAGCGCGCCGGCGCCTTCGGCGATCTTCTTGCTCATGATCGAGCTGGCGATCAGCGGAACCGATTCGACGGTGCCGGTGACGTCGCGCAGCGCGTAGAGCTTCCGGTCGGCAGGCGCCAGTGACGGCGTCGCAGCACACACGACGGCGCCGACGGTGTCGAGTTGCCTGACGATGTGCTCCGTCGGCAACTCCGCGCGCCAGCCCGGAATCGATTCGAGTTTGTCGAGCGTGCCGCCGGTGTGGCCGAGTCCCCTTCCCGACAGCTGGGGAACAGCGGCGCCGCACGCGGCGACGAGCGGGGCCAGCGGCAACGTGATCTTGTCGCCGACCCCTCCCGTCGAGTGCTTGTCGACGGTGGGCCGCTCGACCCTGAGCGAGAGCCGCTCGCCGGAGTCGATCATCGCCCCGGTCCAGCGGGCCGTCTCGGCGGAATCCATGCCCCGCAGGAAGATCGCCATGGCCAGTGCCGCCATTTGTTCCTCGGCGACGGCTCCCCTGGTGTAGGCGCCGATGATCCAGTCGATCTGTTCGCCGGTCAGCGTGCCGCCGTCGCGTTTGGCGCGGATGACGTCGACCGCGGCGAACGGTTGCCCGCTCATCGGGGAAGGTCCTCGGGGCCGAACGCGTCCGGCAGCACCTCGGTCATCGGCACCACGCCTCGCGGCGTGTCCACGAGGCAGTCGCCTCCGCCCAGTTCGAACAGGATCTGCCTGCATCGTCCACACGGCATCAGCAGTTCACCCGATCCGCCTCGGCAGGCGACCGCGACGAGTCTTCCGCCTCCGGAAAGCCGGAGCTGGCCGGCCATCGTGCATTCGGCGCACAGGCCGAGGCCGTAGGAGGCGTTCTCGACGTTGCACCCGGTGACGACCCTGCCGTCGTCGACGAGCGCGGCGACACCGACGTGCAACCCCGAGTACGGGGCATACGCCGATTCCGCCGCGGTCACCGCCGCCGCGCGCAACGCCGTCCAGTCGGGTTCGACGGCCTGGTTCATCAGTCGCCTTCCCCTCTCCGGTAGCGCGCGCCGATCGCTTTCGGCGGTCGCAATCGTTGCGCGGCGACGGCGAGCACGATGATGGTCACGAAGTGCGGCGTGTACGGGATCAGGTCACGCGGCAGTTCGTCGTTGGACCAGTAGATGAAGTACAGGATGCCCGCGCCGACGACGCCGAGCGCGGCGGCGATCCACTTGCGCCTGATCAACTGGATGACGACGATGACGCCGAGCAGCAGCACGGCGGCGTAGCACAGCGCGAGCACGGCCTGTCCGCCTCCGGCGAGCTGAAGCCCGTCGGAGTAGCCGAACAGCGCCGCGCCACCGAGCAACCCGCCCGGCCGCCAGTTGCCGAAGATCATCGCGGCGAGCCCGATGTAACCACGGCCGTTGGTCTGGTTCTCCAGATAGTCGGCGCCGCCGGGAAGCAGCACGAGCGAGGCACCGCCCATGCCGGCGAGGCCACCCGAGATCGCCAGCGCGGAGTACTTGTACCCGTAGACGTTGATGCCGAGCGATTCGGCGGCGACCGGGTTCTCTCCACACGAGCGCAACCGGAGGCCGAACCTGGTGCGCCACAACACGACATAACTGAGCGGAACCAGCAGGATCGCGATCATCGCCAGCGGCGACACCTGCGTGATCAGGCCCCTGACCAGACCGGCGACATCGGAGAGCACGACGCGTTGCGCGTCTTCGAGGCCGCCGAGCCAGTCGGAGAGGCCCGTCGCGGAATAGGTTTCGAACTTCGGGACCGGCGGCGACTGCCGGGGATTGCCGGACAACGGTTCGAACACCAGGGTCGCGAGATACTTCGCCACCCCGAGACCGAGCAGGTTGATGGCGACACCGGAGACGATGTGGTTGACGTTGAACGTCACCGTCGCGACGGCGTGCAGCAGGCCGCCGAGGGCGCCGAAGGCGATCGCGGCGAGCAGGCCGACCCACACGCCGCCGTAGTAGGCGCCCCAGGCGGCGCCCCACGTTCCGAGGATCATCATGCCTTCGAGGCCGATGTTGATCACACCGGAGCGCTCGGCCCACAGCCCGCCGAGACCGGCGAGCAGGATCGGCAGCGCGAGCCTCAGCGCGGTCTGCGCCGTGTTGCTCGACGTCAGCGTGTTCATCCCCGTCAGATACGAGGTCGTGGACAGTACGCCGATGGCGACGACGGCCCACAGCATGCCGCGAGCCCAGCCCGGCATCGCCCGTTTTTGTTGCGGCGCCGGCATCATCACCGGTTCGCTGGAGGGGTTGGAATCCACCGCCGTACTCACACCGCACCCCCTTCACTCACACTGGCGGGACTGCCGTTGCGGCCCGCTCTGCCCACCTTGCGCTGTTCGGCGGCGAGGTCGGCGCGCTTGACGATCTCGTAGGCGACGACGACCGAGAGCACGATGGTGCCCTGGATGATCGTGGCGATCTCGCGCGGAACCTGGATCTGTTCGAGCGAGACGGCCGACTTGTCGAGGAAAGCCCACAGCAGCGCGCCCAGCGCGATCCCGGCTGGGTGGTTGCGGCCGAGCAGCGCGACCGCGATGCCGATGAACCCGTAGCCCTGGGTCGCGGTCATGGCGTACTCGTGGTCGCGGCCGAGCAGTTCCGGCATCGCGATCAGACCCGCGACGGCACCGGAGAGCAGCATCGCCGTCATCGTCATCTTCTTGGAGCTGACCCCGCCCGCCGCGGCGGCCGTCGGCGACTCGCCGCTGGCCTTGAGTTCGAAACCGAATCTGGTGCGGTTGAGCATGAACCAGTAGCCGCCGCCGAGCAGCAGAGCCAGCACCACCGCGCCGAACAGGGTTCCGGCGGCGCCGAGCGGGATGCCGGGGATCCAGCCGGACGAGTCGATTTCCTCTGTGCTCACGTTGTTGCCGTGCAGCACGCCGAACTGGTCGGGGTTGATGAGGAAGGCGACGATGCCGAACACGATGGAGTTCAGCATGATCGTCGTGATGACCTCGCTGACGCCTCTGGTCACCTTGAGGATCGCGGGAAGCAACGCGTAGAAGGCGCCGGCGAAGACGGCGACGAGCAGGATCACCAGCATGTGCAGCACCGGGGGCAATTGCAGCGCACCACCGATGATGGCCGCGACGACGGCCGCGAACCGGTACTGCCCCTCGACCCCGATGTTGAACAGGTTCATCTGGAACCCGATCGCGACCGCGAGCCCCGCGATGTAGTAGACGGTCGCGAGGTTGACGGTGTCGACGGCGGTCGTGCCTTTGAAGAGCTGGGCACCCATGGTGCCGAACGCCCGCAACGGATCGGCGCCGGAAATGAGCAGCGCGATCGACGAGAGTACGAGCGCGAAGACAATCGCGAGCAGCGGTGGCAACACCACCGTGCGCCAGGACCTCACACGTCCTCCTCGGTGGCGGCTCCGGTCATGGCGGAGCCGAGTTCGGTCGGGGTGACGGTCGCCGGGTCGGCTTCGCTGACGAGCTCGCCCCTCAGCATCACCCTGATGGTGTCGGAGAGTCCGATCAGCTCGTCGAGGTCGGCTGAGACGAGCAGCACCGCGAGTCCCTCACGCCGCGCGGTGCGGATCTGTTCCCAGATCAGGGCCTGCGCTCCGACGTCGACGCCGCGCGTCGGGTGGGAGGCGATGAGCAGCAGCGGGTTGCCGGAGAGTTCCCTTCCGACGATGAGTTTCTGCTGGTTTCCGCCGGAAAGGGCGCCGGAGGGCACGTCGACGCTCGGCGTCCGCACGTCGTACTGTTCGACGATCCGCTTGGTGTCCTCCCGCGCGGCCGCGCGGTTGATCAACCGTCCACTTGAGACCGGTTCGCGGGTCTGGTAGCCGAGGATCCGGTTGCTCCACAATGGCTGGTTGAGCAGCAGCCCGTGCCGGGTCCGGTCTTCGGCGATGTAGCCGATGCCGGTTTCGCGGCGGGCGAGGGTGCCCAGTTTGGTCAGGTCGTGGACGGTGCCCTCGGCGTCGACGAGTTCGACCGAACCCGAGGTCGCCTTGCGCATCCCCATGATCGCCTCGACCAGTTCGGTCTGCCCGTTGCCCTCGACACCGGCGATGCCGAGCACTTCACCGGCGTGCACGGTCAGCGTGATGTCCTTGAGCAGCGCCCTGTGCGTGCCTTCGGCATCGAGCCTCAGGTCGGCGACGCGCAGGATGTCCCTGTCGGTCACCGTGGATTCCCGCGTCTCAGGGCTCGGCAGCGCGGAGCCCACCATCATCTCGGCCAGTTCGCGGGAGCTCACCGTCTTGGGATCCACCGTGCCGACCGTCGTTCCGCGCCGGATGACGGTGACCGAATCCGCGATGGCCCGCACCTCGTCGAGCTTGTGCGAGATGAAGATGAACGTGAAGCCCTGCCGCTGCATGCCGCGCACGGTCTCGAAAAGCGCGTCGACCTCCTGCGGCACCAGCACGGCCGTCGGTTCGTCGAGAATCACGATCCGCGCGCCGCGGTAGAGGACCTTGACGATCTCCACCCGCTGCCGGTCGGCGACTCCGAGCCGTTCGACCAGCAGGTCGAGATCGGCGTGCAAACCGGTCTGTGCCGCGAATCCCTCCAGCACCGAGCGTGCCTTCTTGCCGATGCCGTGCAGGCCCTCCGCGCCGAGCAGCACGTTTTCCTTGACGGTGAGATTGTCCGCGAGCATGAAGTGCTGGTGGACCATGCCGATACCGGCCTTGATCGCGTCCTGCGGGTTGCGCAGCTTGACGGGCTCACCGTTGATCGTGATGGTTCCCTCGTCCGGCTGCTGCATGCCGTAGAGGATCTTCATGAGAGTCGACTTGCCTGCGCCGTTCTCGCCGCACACGGCGTGCACCTCGCCGGCCCGTACGCTCAGGTGCACGTCGGAATTGGCGACGACGCCGGGGAATCGTTTCGTGATTCCGCTCAGCTCGACCACCGGTTCGGGATCGGTCATCTTTCGCAATGCTCCCCACGAAAAGGCAGGTGGGGCCCGTCGGCGGGATTACCGCCGACGAGCCCCACGCCGCGCCGGGTCCTAGTCCTGGTCCTAGCCCGAGACCTTGTCGGACACGGTGACGGCGCCGTCGATGATCTGCTGCTTGTAGCCGTCGAGAACAGGCTTGATGTCGTCGACCTGGCCACCCGACGTGGAGTAGCCGACGCCGTCGACCTTGAGGTCGAACCGCTCCGGCATGTTGGAGAGGTCGTCCTGCGCGATGGCCTTGATGTAGTCGTACACCGCGACGTCGACGCGCTTGAGCATCGAGGTCATGATGACGTCCTTCACCTCCGCGACCGTCTTCTGGTTGTACTGGTCGGAGTCGACGCCGATGGCGAGCACTCCGTTGCTCTTCGCCGCTTCGAACACGCCCTTGCCCGATGCGCCCGCCGCTTGGTAGACGACGTCGGCGCCCTTGTTGATCTGGGCGTTGGCGAGCGTGTTGCCCTTGCCGGGGTCGTTGAAGCCGGTGATGTCACCAGCGGGGGTCAGGTAGTCGCGCTCGATCTGCACCTTGTCGGAGGCGGCCTCGGCGCCCTGCACGAAACCGGCCTCGAACTTCTGGATCAGCGGCGTGTTGACGCCACCGACGAAGCCGATGTGACAGTTCTTGCTCTTGTAGACGGCGGCGACACCGGCGAGGAACGAACCTTGCTCTTCCGCGAACACGAGCGATGTCACGTTGGGAAGATCCACCGAGTCGTCGTCGATGATGGCGAACTTGGTGTCGGGGTGCTTCGGCGCGACGGCCTTGAGCGCCTCGGCGTAGGCGAAGCCGACGGCGATGACCGGGTTGTAGCCCTGCGAGGCCATCTGGTCGAGGCGCTGCTGCTTCGCGTCCTCCGACTCGGTGCCCGCCGCGGTGCTCTCGGTCGAGTCCGAGACACCCATCTTCTCCGTGGCCCTGTCGACACCGGCCGCGGCGGCGTCGTTGAACGACGCGTCGCCCCTTCCGCCGACGTCGTAGGCGAGCCCGACCTTCAGCGAGCTGGCGTCGACGTTCTCGTCCGCCTCACTGGAGCTCGAACTGGCGGGAGGCGCGGGAGGTGCCTGCGCGGTGACGCAGCTTCCCTCTTCCCCCTCACCACCGGCCTGGCCCTCATTGCCCGAGTCCTTGGCGCAACTCGCCAGCGTCAACACGCCGGCCATGGCTATAGCCGCCAGCGCTCCACCACGCACACGACGCACGGTGTTTCTCCCTCCCCGCTGTTCCAGCGGACAACACTGAGAAGGTCCGTACTGCCGTCGGACCAATTGGCGAACCGTACCGCTCTGTGAGAAATGAAGCATGCGGATGCAACCGTGCGTGACCCGATTGTTTACTCGCAGGTCAATCGCGCAATCGCGCATGCACAGCCCGTGATCGCGAGCGGCGGTCACCCGGTCTGGACCGGTGCGCGCGCGGGCCGGACGCCTCCACGGCGGGTGCCGAGGCACGAGACCTGGACCACTCGGCGCGTGTGCTCAGTGTTTGGTCCATCACAGCCGACAACCCGAGGTTGAGCCCGCCCGAAGCGGCAGGTCTAGCATCCGTTCGTATCCACGCTCGACGACCTGACCTCGGCTAAGTCGCGGTCCGCCGGGCTCAAGTCCATCAGTGACGTTGGAGGCCGTACACCGATGTCCACCACTGCTAGCACCGCCGCCGAGGCGGCGGCGAGTGATCGGACGGGCGCCTCACGCCGGAGCGGAACGTTCTACCGCGGAGATCCTGGCATGTGGTCCTGGGTCCTGCACCGCATCACCGGCGTGCTCACGTTCTTCTTCCTGTTCGTGCACGTTCTCGACACCGCTCTCGTCAGGGTGTCGCCGAACGCCTACGACGAGGTCATCGCGACCTACAAGACCCCATTCGTCAATCTCCTCGAAGTGGCCCTCGTCGGCGCCGTGCTCTACCACGCGCTGAACGGGATCAGGATCATCCTCGTCGACTTCTGGTCGAAGGGGCCGAAGTACCAGCGCCCCATGCTCTGGTCGATCGTCGGCATCTGGGTCGTCGTGATGATCCCCGGCACCTACTTCATGCTCGAACGCACCGTCAGCGAACTGTTCGGAGGCGGCAACTGATGGCCGACGCACTGGCAATCGACAAGCCTCGCTCTCCGCGAAGGCCCGCCGCCCGGCGCAGCAACTTCGAGCTGTACAGCTGGCTGTTCATGCGCATCTCCGGCCTCGCGCTCGTGGTGCTCGTGCTCGGCCACCTGTTCATCATGAACATCCTCGACGGCGGTGTTCACCGGCTGAACTTCGCTTTCGTCGCGGGCCGCTGGGCCTCACCGTTCTGGCAGTTCTGGGATCTGGCCATGCTGTGGCTCGCGCAGATCCACGGTGGCAACGGACTGCGCACGATCATCGACGACTACGCGCGCAAGGACACCACCCGGTTCTGGCTGAAGATGGTGCTCTACGTGTCGATGGCCGTGATCCTCGTTCTCGGCACGCTGGTGGTCTTCACCTTCGATCCGAACATCTCGGCCAACTGACTTCCTCACCACACGGAGTTTCTGGACCATGCAGTTTCACAAATACGACGTGGTGATCGTCGGAGCAGGCGGCGCAGGCATGCGCGCGGCCATCGAGTCCGGTCAGCGCGCCCGCACGGCGGTACTCACCAAGCTCTACCCCACGCGTTCGCACACCGGCGCCGCACAGGGCGGCATGTGTGCCGCACTGGCCAACGTCGAGGAAGACAACTGGGAGTGGCACACCTTCGACACCGTCAAGGGTGGTGACTACCTCACCGACCAGGACGCGGCGGAGATCATGGCCAAGGAGGCCATCGACGCGGTGCTCGACCTGGAGAAGATGGGGCTGCCCTTCAACCGCACGCCGGAAGGCAAGATCGACCAGCGCCGGTTCGGGGGGCACACCAGGGATCACGGCAAGGCCGCCGTGCGCAGGGCCTGCTACGCGGCCGACCGCACGGGTCACATGATCCTCCAGACGCTGTACCAGAACTGCGTCAAGCACGGCATCGAGTTCTTCAACGAGTTCTACGTGCTCGACATCTCCATCACCGAGACGGCCGACGGTCCCGTCGCCTCCGGCGCGGTCGCCTACGAACTCGCCACCGGCGAGATCCACGTCTTCCAGGCGAAGTCGATCGTGTTCGCGACGGGCGGGTTCGGCAAGGTCTTCAAGACCACGTCCAACGCGCACACGCTCACCGGCGACGGCATGGGCATCTACGCGCGCAAGGGCCTTCCGCTTGAGGACATGGAGTTCTACCAGTTCCACCCGACCGGCCTCGCCGGTCTCGGCATCCTGCTCACCGAGGGCGCCAGGGGTGAGGGCGCGATCCTGCGCAACGAGTCGGGCGAGCGGTTCATGGAACGCTACGCGCCGACCATCAAGGACCTCGCGCCTCGCGACATCGTCGCCAGGTCGATGGTGCTCGAAGTGCTGGAGGGCAGGGGCGCTGGGCCGAACAAGGACTACGTGTACCTCGACTGCACCCACCTCGGTGCCGAGGTGCTGGAGACCAAGCTCCCCGACATCACCGAGTTCGCCCGTACCTACCTCGGTGTCGACCCCGTCGAGGAACCGGTTCCGGTGTACCCCACCGCGCACTACGCGATGGGCGGCATCCCGACCAACGTCCACGGCGAGGCCCTGCGGGACAACGACAACGTCATCCCAGGGCTCTACGCGGCAGGCGAGGTCGCCTGTGTCTCGGTGCACGGCGCCAACCGGCTCGGCACCAACTCGCTGCTCGACATCAACGTGTTCGGCAGGAGGGCCGGTATCGCGGCAGCCGAGTACGCGGCGACGAGGGAACACGTCGAGCTTCCTGAGGACCCGGCGAAACTGGTCGAGGGCATGGTCGATCACCTGCGCACGGCGCACGGTGGCGAGCGCGTCGCCGACCTGCGCACCGAGTTGCAGCGGACCATGGACGAGAACGCGGCCGTCTACCGCACCGAGGACACGCTCAAGCAGGCGCTGACCGACGTGCAGGCGCTCAAGGAGCGCTACGGCAGGATCGCCGTGCAGGACAAGGGACTTCGCTACAACACGGACCTGCTCGAAGCCATCGAACTCGGCTTCCTGCTCGATCTGGCTGAGGTCCTTGTCAACGCGGCGCTCGCCCGCAAGGAATCGCGGGGAGGACACGCCCGCGAGGACTACCCGAACAGGGACGACGTCAACTTCATGCGGCACTCGATGTCCTACAAGCAGTTGCCGGAGAAGGAAGACCCCGACGCGCCGCTGGGCCTGACCGGGTTCACGGCCGACCTCCGGCTCGACTACAAGCCGGTGACCTTCACCAGGTACGAGCCGATGGAACGGAAGTACTGATGACTTCCGAACTACTCTTCTCCGCCGAGGAAGTGAAATGACCGCCGTAGCAGAGAACACCACGCACGACACGTCGCAGATTCCGGCGCCGGACGGCGCCATCACCATCACGGTGAAGCTACTGCGGTTCAACCCCGAACTGGACGACGAGCCGCACTGGGAGTCCTACGACGTTCCGGCGCTGCCGACGGACCGGGTGCTGAACCTGCTGTTCAACATCAAGAACTATGTGGACGGCACACTGGCGTTCCGCCGCTCGTGCGCACACGGCATCTGCGGCTCCGACGCCATGCAGATCAACGGCATCAACCGCCTCGCGTGCAAGGTTCTGGTCAAGGACCTGCTCGCGAAGCCGGGCAAGCAGACGACGGTGACGATCGCGCCGATCAAGGGCCTGCCCACCATGAAGGATCTCTATGTCGACATGGAACCGTTCTTCGAGGCGTACCGGGCGGTGAAGCCCTACCTCATCGCCTACGGCAACGAGCCCACCCGTGAGCGCGTCCAGTCCGCGGCCGACCGGGAGCGCTTCGACGACACCACCAAGTGCATCCTGTGCGCCGCCTGCACGTCCTCGTGCCCGGTGTACTGGGCCGACGGGTCCTACTTCGGACCGGCTGCCATCGTCAACGCGCACCGGTTCATCTTCGACTCGCGTGACGAGGGCGCCGAGGAACGGCTCGACATCCTCAACGACGCCGAGGGTGTGTGGCGCTGCCGCACCACCTTCAACTGCACCGACGCCTGCCCACGTGGCATCCAGGTGACGAAGGCGATCCAGGAGGTCAAGCGCGCGCTGCTGTTCAAGCGCGTCTGACTACCGGCACAGCGAAGAAGGGGGAGACCACCAACGTGGTCTCCCCCTTCTTTCGTGCCGGTCCGATGTGGTCGCGAGGGTTCAGACCTCTCCGCACGCCTCTCTCGCCGCCGCGACGGCGTCGATCACCTCGGGACTCTCGTAGTCGAACGTGCGCTGCCCGATCTGGAGCGGCTTGCTGATCGCGTCGGCGAGCTTCCGGTAGCCGGGATCCTGCTCGGCCGCCGCCGCTGCCAATTCCGAGGCGCCTGACCACCTTCGGGGACCGGCGAGTCCGGTGACCGGGTCGATCGTCGTCGTCCTCGCCATCGCCTCACACGCGGCGACGGCATCGGCCCGCGCGCCGGAGCCGGAGCCGGACGAGTCCGATGAGGACGTCAGCCAGCCCACCCCGACGGCACCGCCGCCAAGCACGACACCGGCGATCAGAGCCAGTACCACGGGCCTGCCACCTCGGGTGGGTTTCTGTGCTTCGCTCATGCCGGTCACCGCTCCTCTTCCGAGCCGGTATCGGGGGTGACACGCGCGGCCCGCAAACCACGGAGTCCTCTGAGCCCGATCACCCCGATGATCGTGCCGAGCACGAAGGACACCACGGCCAGTGTGATGTGCACGATGAAGAACGTCGTCGGCGAACCGTCGGCGTTCCACGCGTTGTCCCCGTTCCAGAGGTTGCGTACGAACGTGATCCAGATGATCCAAGACCAGATACCGAAGGCCAGCAGAAAGAGTGAGACTGGGCGAGACATCCGCATACCGCGCAGTATCCCCGGCCCTGTAGCGGATAGCCTGCACGGGTGCGCAGCGCTGTTCCCGCCAGGGTCCTGATCGTCGCTCTCCTCGCCGCTTTGTTCGGTACGAGCGGGTTACCCGCGCTCGCACAGCAACCAGGGCCTCCCGAACCGCCGTACTGCGAATTCAGGGAACTGCCCCCGCCTCCCGTCGACACCTCGGAGCAGCCGCCGCCAGGCGTGCCATCCCCCGCGCCGCTGCCGGTACCGGCCAGCCCGGCAGGCGGCGAGCGCATGAGCGAATGCGGCGTCGTGATCGCGGAGGGCGTGCCCGCGCCACCCGAGCCGCAGACGGCGGCCTCGTGGATGGTGCAGAACCTCGACACCGGTGAGGTACTTGCCGCGAAGGATCCACACGGGAGGCAGCGGCCCGCTTCACTCATCAAGACTCTGCTCGCGCTTGTCGTGCTCGAACAACTCGACCCGGAACGCGTCGTCGTCGGCACGAAACAGGACGCCGAACAGGAATGCACCTGCGTCGGCATCGTCGAGGGCGGCGAGTACACCGTCGGCCAGCTCATGAACGCGCTGTTGATGCGATCGGGCAACGACGTCGCGCACGCGCTCGCCGGGGCGCTCGGCGGGACGCAGGCGGCGGTGGGGAAGATGAACGACCTCGCGGCGAGGCTCGGTGCCGCCGACACGAGGGCGGCGACCCCGTCCGGTTTGGACGGGCCGGGGATGACGACCTCGGTCTACGACATGAGCCTCGTCTTCGCCAGCGCGATGAAGCAGCCCGGTTACGCCGAAGCGGTCGGCAGGCAGCACATGGACTTCCCCGGAGGGCCGGGCAAACCGCCCTACCCCATCTACAACGACAACCAGTTGTGGCCGACCTACGCCGGTTTCATCGGGGGCAAGACCGGTTTCACCGACGACTCCCGGCACACCTACGCCGGAGCGGCGGACCGGGACGGCACCCGGATCGGGGTGGTGTTGCTGAGGGCGGAGCAGAAGCCGATCCCGGTGGGCGACCAGGCGGCAAGGTTGCTCGACTACGGTTTCTCGCTCGCGGCGACCGGAACGCCCGCCGTCGGCGACCTGAACGAGGCACCAGCCGTGGGCGGCGACACGTCGGACGGCTCGGCCCACGGCGCTCAGGACGCGGGCGAGGAAGACGGCAAGGACGACCCGTTCGGAACGACCGGCTGGATCATCACCCTCGTCGTCATCCTGATCGTGGCGATCGGCATGATCGTCGCCCACCGCAAGGGTGTGCTGATCCGCCGCGAGTGAGCCCGGCGGTCAGCGCTGGCAGCCCGCCTCGGGGCAGGAACTGTCCGCGGCGGGGGTCACCTCGTCCGCTGCCTCCTCGTCCCGGTCGTCAGCCTTGGGCAGGGTCTCCTTCGCGAGGATCCACAGCACGAGGCCGATGGCCGCGATTCCTCCGGTGAGGCCGAACGCGGCGGCATACGACATCTTCTCCGCGACGGCCCCCGCGACGAGCGGGCCGACGACCGCGCCGACGTCGGCGGCCATCTGGAACCCGGCCAGCACCGAGCCACCCCTCGCCTTGGCGCCGAGCACGTCGGCGACGGCGGCGTTGTGCGCCGGGTTCAGCGAACCCGAACCCGCACCCGCGATGAGCGCGGCGACGAGGAACAGCCACGGGTTGCTCGTCACCCCGAGCAGAGTGGTTCCCACCGCGAGCAGCGCGAGCCCGGCGATCGCCGGGGGGCGGCGTCCCCGCTTGTCGGCGAACCGGCCCGCCAGCAGCAACACGGCCGCGTTGGCCGCGGCGAACACGGCGAGCGCGATACCGGTGAACGTCTCGTCCTTGACGAGAACGGCCGTGACGAACAGCGGGATCAGCGACATCCGCACGCCGAGCACGACCCAGCCGTTGGCGAGGTTCGACGCGAGCGCGGCCCGGTAGGTCGGATGGCGCAGCGCCTGCGTGAAGGTCAGCTCCGGCTCGTCATCGTCGGCGGCGCGGGCGGCCAGCGTCGAATGCCGCAACTGCCACCAGACGAACACGGTCGTCACCAGCAGCGCGGCGCCATAGGCGAGGAAGGGCGCTCGCAGCGACACCGCCACGAGCCCGCTGCCGATGACCGGGCCCGCGATGCCGCCGAGCAGGAAGCTCGTGCCCCACAGTCCGGAGGCCCTTCCCCGCAGATGCGCGGGCGAGATGCGGATCAGCAGGCCGATCGCCGACACCGTGAACATCGTGGACCCGACGCCGCTCGCCGAGCGGAACAGCAGCAGCTGCCAGTACTCCTCGGCCAGGGCGCACGCCAGCGTTCCCGCCGCGACGATCGACAGCCCCCACAGGTAGATGGGCCGCTCGCCGAACCGGGTGACGAGCTTGCCGCTCGCCGGCGCGAACAGGAGCCGGACCAGCGCGAACGCGCTCACCACGAACGAGGCGGCGGTCAGCCCGACGTCGAAGCTCGCCGCGAAGTTCGGCAGTGCGGGCCCGATCAGCCCATAGCCGATCGCGATGAGAAAACTGGCGCCGACGAGGACGTAGATCTCCCTCGGTAGCGTGGCCTTCTCCGGTTCCCGCGTCGTGACCGTGTCGCTCACCCTCACCCCTTACTTACAAGGTGAGCTTAATTCACTTGGAGCGGCGTCCGAGCCACGCCAGCAGCGCTCCCGCTCCGAAGGCACCCGCGACCGCGCCCGCACCGGCACCCCTCCGGACGGTGACCTCCGGCCTGATCACCACCGGTGGCGGCGGTGCGACCCTGCGCACCACGTTCTCCCTCGCCGTCGCCGTCCACGCCGTCACGTACAGCAGGAACCTGGCGACCAGGTTCGCGAAGACGAGCAACCCGATGATCGGGCCGAACACCGCGCCGCTCGGCGAACTGAGCACACTGGCGAGATAGATACTGCCGACCTGCTTGAGTATTTCGAAGCCGATACCGGCCACGATCGCGCCCTTGACCGCGCTGCGGGCCGAGACCCGCTCCCTCGGCAACTGCGAGATCACCCACAGGAAGACCAGCACGTTCGCGGCCAGTGCCAGCAGGATCGTCACCAGCCACAGCACGAACCGCGCCCACGCCTGTCCTTGCAGGCCGACGGCTTCGAGCAGGAACCTGCCGACCCCGCCGCCGACGGCGGTGAGGCCGAATGAGACCACCAGCGCCAGTCCCAGCCCCGCCAGCGCGGCGAGGTCCCTGATCTTCGAGGACAGGAACGGTTGCTGCTGCTTCTCCTGCCCCCACTGCGCGGTCAGCGCGTCGCGCAGGTTGGTCATCCAGCCGAGACCGGAGTAGAGCGCGAGCACCAGGCCGAGGATGCCGACCCCGGCCCGTGAGTCGACCGCGGCGTTCACGATCCCGGAGAGCAGATCACCAAGCCCCTCCGGCGCCGAGCTGACGATGCCGTCTCTCAGCTCGTTCAGCGCCGACTGGTTGCCGGCGAGGATGAACCCGGCGACGGAGAAACCGACCATCAGCAACGGGAACAGCGACAACACCGAAAAATAGGTGATCGCCGCCGCGTAGTGGTTGCCGTTGTGTTCGGTGAAGGTGTCGTTGGCTCTGATCAGGTGATCGAACCAGGGGTACTTCCTCCGTAGCCTCGGTATCAGCTTTTCTCGTTCCGCGCTCTCCTCCGTCACCCGATGACGCTAACCAGCCCAAAACGGGCCCGCAACGCGAATCGGCGCGTTTCGCTGGCCCGTCTTGGGAAACCGCCGCTCAGCCCGGCTGCAAGGTGCGCCCGTAGGTGGTCCCGCGCTGGCGGGACGGCCTCCCCGCCAGTGTCGCGAGCTGATCCAGCTCCGAGACGGTGCGCGACGATCCGTGTTCGGAACCGGCCATCCTGGAGATCGTCTCCTCCATCAGCGTTCCGCCGATGTCGTTGGCTCCGCCGCGCAGGATCTGCGCCGTACCCTCGTCGCCGAGTTTGACCCAGGAACACTGCACGTTGTCGATGCGGCCGTGCAGAGCCAGCCTCGCGAACCCGTGCACCGCGCGGTTGTCCCGCACCGTCGGACCCGGCCTCGCGACACCGGCGAGGTAGATGGGGGCGTTGGTGTGCACGAAGGGAAGCCCGACGAACTCGGTGAAGCCGCCGGTCTCGTCGGCGATACCGGCAAGCACCCTGAGATGACCGAGCCAGTGGCCCGGATGGTCGACGTGGCCGTACATCATCGTGCTCGACGAGGGAAGGCCGATCTTGTGCGCGGTCGTCACGACGTCGACCCACGTCTTCGCGGGCAGCTTGCCTTTGGTGAGCACCCACCGCACGTCGTCGCCGAGAATTTCGGCGGCCGTGCCGGGAATGGAGCCGAGCCCGGCGTCCCTGAGTTCGGTGAGCCATTCCGCGACGCTCACGCCCGCCTTCGCCGACGCGGACACGATCTCCATGGGCGAGAACGCGTGTACGTGCATGTCGGGGACAGCGGCCTTGATGGCGCGCACGATGTCGGCGTAGTAGCTGACCGGCAGTTTCGGGTCGATGCCGCCCTGCATGCAGACCTCGGTCGCGCCCGCGGCCGCCGCCTCGACCGCCCTGCTCGCGACATCCTCCGCCGAGAGGCGATAAGCGTCGGCATCGCGTTCCCGCTGCGCGAACGCGCAGAACCGGCAACCGACGTAACACACGTTGGAGAAGTTGATGTTGCGGTTGACGACGTAGGTGATGTCGTCGCCGACGACGTCGGCCCTCAGCTCGTCGGCGAGCCTCGTCATCGTCTCCAGCGTTTCGCCTTCGGCGGTGAGCAGCGCCATGGCCGCGCTCGTGTTGGCTGGATCGAGCAGCGCGGCCGGATCGGTGGCCGCGAGCGCGAGGCCCTGTTTGGCGTCGGTGTCGAGCCGTTCCGGCGCGGCGCCGACCTGATCGCGGACCATGTCCCAGTCGCCGTAGACGCTGTCGAAGTCGCCCCTGCGGTCGCCGGTGCGGCCCTCGGTGTCGATCGTCGCGTGCAGGTCGGCCCTTCCCACGGTGTCGAGCCCGCCGTCCGGTTCCTGCCATTCCCTTCCGACGGCGGGCGCGTCGTCGTCGCCGAGACCATCGTCGGCCGCCAGCGCGGTCACGTGCGGATGCAGCCGCACGTCGATCCACTTGTCGGCGTCACGCACGTACCTCGGGTAGACCGCGAGCCGTTCCCTCAGCGAGAAACCTGCTTCCGCGGTCCAGCCCCGCAGCTCCTCGATGCCCGGCCACGGGCGTTCGGGGTTGACGTGGTCGGGAGTCACCGCCGACACCCCGCCCCAGTCGTCGATACCGGCACGCAGCAGCAGCGCGTGCTCGTCGCCGACGAGGTTCGGCGGGGCCTGCACGCTGACGCCAGGCGGCATCAGCAACCTCGCGACGGCGACGGTCGCGGCAAGATCCTCGATCCCGGCGTCCGGCGCCGAACGCATGGCCGTGTCCGGCTTTGCCCGGAAGTTCTGGACGATGATCTCCTGGATGTTGCGGTACTGCCGTGCCCGCGACCTGATGGCGTGCAGCGACTCGGCCCGCTCCTCCAGCGTCTCGCCGATGCCGACGAGGATGCCGGTCGTGAACGGCACCCCGACCCTTCCCGCGTCGTCGAGCACCCTGAGCCGGACAGCGGGTTCCTTGTCCGGGCTGCCGTAGTGCGGTCCGCCCTTCTCCGACCACAGCCGCTCGGCGGTGGTCTCCAGCATCATCCCCATGCTCGGGGCGACCGGCTTCAGCCGCTGTAGTTCCTCCCAGCTCAACACGCCGGGGTTGAGGTGCGGCAACAGTCCCGTCTCTTCGAGAACGGCGATCGCCGAAGCTCTTACGTAGTCCAAAGTGGAGTCATAGCCGCGTTCGTCGAGCCACTGCCTCGCCTCCGGCCAGCGGTCCTCCGGCCGGTCGCCGAGCGTGAACAACGCCTCCTTGGAGCCCGCCTCGGCGCCCGCCCTCGCGATGGCGAGCACCTCGTCCCGCTCCAGGTAGAGCGAGTCGAGCTTGCCCGGCACCTTGACGAACGTGCAGTAGTGGCACCGGTCCCTGCACAGCCTCGTCAGCGGGATGAACACGCTCGCGCTGTAGGTGACGACGCCATGACGGCCCTGGTCGGCGAGATGCGCGTCCCTGACGCGGGCCGCCGCGCCGAGAAGGGCGTCGAGATCTTCTCCCCGCGCGGTGAGCAGCACCGCGGATTCGGTGACGTCGAGCGCCACCCCTTCCGAAGCCCGCTTGAGCGCGCGGCGCATCGCGGAAGAAGACGGTTTCGGCGAGGGCGGTGCGATCGAGACGGGATCAGCCATGTGCCGAGACTAGGCGTGCGAGCACCCGCCCGCTAAGAGCTTTCGCTGTGAGGGATTACTCGGACTGCCGGGAATAAACCGGCTCGGCCACCGCGAGCGGCACCAACGCCGGCTCCGGCTCTACGGCGCCCTGCGGTGTGGCGACCGCGCGGGCCTTCTTCATGCGCTGCCGCACGACACCGGCGGTCATGCCGATGACGCCGAGCACGATGGCGACGAGACCGACCGGGCCGAGCAACCCGAAGGTCATGGCATTCGGCTCGGCCTGAGCGGCCGAGGCCGTGCCCATGCCTAACGTGAACAGGCTTGCCGCAGTGGCGACGAGGACAGCGGTCACGCGGCGTGCGCGCACTGCTGTACGAGCCTGCACACTGACAGGGTTGCGCACCGGAGTGCCTCCCGGGATCAGACGGCCATTCACACGACCTTCACCCTAAAGGGTGACTGTCGCCGTCAAGAAAACTACCGACCGTGTCAACCCCGGCAGTTTCCGTGCATGACCGGCAGAGACTAGCGACCCGCGAGGGCTAACGATGCACGGGGGCGGTTCACTCACTCCCCCTTGCGACCCAGCCGCGGCGTTCCCCCTCGTCAATCAGGGTCCTCGCCGCGGCCCACAGTTCGGAGGACGCGTCACCGATCACCGCTTTGCGCTCGCGAACGGTATCCGCGGTCACGCCGGGCGTCCGCCAGGTGCCGCCCTCGGCCATCCAGTTCAGCAACAGCGGCTGGAGCCGGTCCATCGCCTTCGCGAACTGTGCTTCCGCCGTCTCCTTCGCCTCGAACTCGTCCCACCGCAGCCGGAAAACCTCGGCCTGCCCCGAGGGCAGCAGGGCGAACAACGCGTCGGCAGCGGCCTCCTCCCGCTCGCGCTGGCTCGCGGCGCCCTCGTCGTCGTAGAGCGGGGTGTCCCCGGCGTAGATCTCGACAAGGTCGTGCACGAGCACCAACTCCACGGTGCGCGCGACGTCGACCGGCTCGTCGGCGTACTCGGCGAGCACGAGCACCATGAGCGCCAGATGCCACGAGTGCTCGGCGTCGTTTTCCCTCCGGTCGGCCGCCGCGAGCGGCGACTGCCGCAGCACGGTCTTGAGCCGGTCGACCTCGATGAGGAACGTCAACTGCTCGGCCAGCCTGCCGTGCACACCGTCCGGCAGTGGGTTGTCGGCGCTCAGCGGCTCGTTCGCGATCGTCACGCCCCGACCCTGACAGCGCCCACCCCACTGGGCAACGGGTTTCCGGATCACGCCAGGTAAAGCGGTTCCCTGGTGCCGAGAACCCGCCTCGTGAAGTAGGGGTTGCGGATGCTGGTGGCGCTGACCAGATCGACGGATCGCCCGAGGATGCGTTCGAGCCCTTCCATCAGGCCGAAATAGGTATCGAAGTAGTCAAGGCCCTCGGAAGGGTCGAACTCCACGAGTACGTCGACATCACTGGTATCAGTGTCGAACGAATCATCCGAGGCCGACCCGAAAAGATCGAGACGCCGGACAGGCAGCGTCCGGCACAGGTTCTCGATCTCCGGAAGTCTCGACGCGACGAAGTGGTGCACAACCGCCACCTCCGCTGTCGAGCAGCCTGAGCGAGCATCGCGGAAGGACCGCGAGGGTGCCGCTCAGGCGAACGTCGCCGTCACCGGGGCGTGGTCACTCCAGCGCTTGTCGTAGCTCTCGGCCCGCTCGACCACAACGGACGTGCACGCCTCGGCGAGCCCCGGCGTGGCCATGAGGTAGTCGATCCGCCAGCCGGTGTCGTTGTCGAACGCCTTGCCCCGGTAGGACCACCACGTGTACGGCCCCGGCCCCTCGGGAAAGAGCTTGCGCTGCACATCGACGTAACCCGCGTCGAGCACGGTGCCGAACCAGGCCCGCTCCTCGGGGAGAAAACCGGAACTCTTACGGTTCGCCCGCCAGTTCTTGAGGTCGATCTCGGCGTGCGCGATGTTCCAGTCACCACCGACGAGCACGTGCTTGCCAGCCGCCTCGGCCTTGGCTTTCAGCTCTTCGAGGTAGGGCAGGAAGGCGGCCATGAACCGCTCCTTCTCGTCCTGTCTCGGCGTACCGACATCGCCACTCGGCAGGTAAAGGCTCGCGACGATGACCTCTGGCAGGTGCATCTCGGCGTAGCGGCCGCTGTCCTCGAATTCCGGCTCACCGAAGCCGATCCGCACCGATTCGGGTTCGATCCTGCTGTAGAGGGACACTCCGCTGCGCCCCTTCGCCGCGCTCGGCGCGTGCACGACGTGCCAGCCGTCCGGCCTGGCGAGCGAGACGGGCAGGTCGCTTTCCTCCGCCCGCACCTCCTGACACGCCACGACGTGGGACTCGGTGGCGGCCAGCCATTCGACGAAGCCCTTCTTGGCCGCGGCACGCAACCCGTTCACGTTCACAGTGGAGACCTTCAACACGCGAGGCAGGCTACCCGGCCACCCCGACACTCCGGCCCTCCAGCTAGCAGCGAGCGCCTTCGACGGGTTCGAGGAAGTCGTCGGACGCCCACCTGCCGTCGCCGAGCTCGCGGAATCCGTCCTGGACCTCGCCACTGGCCTCGACCCGAGCGCCCGCGTTGTACTTGCCGACGATCGCGGATCCGGTTCCCGGCGCCGAACGCACGTTGAGCACGTCGGCGGTGACAGTGACGGTGCACCCGGCGGACGGCTGACCACCGCCGCCCTGCTCCGCTCCCGAGGAACGCTGGTCGGAGCCAATGGCGAAAATGACGACGACGCCGACGAGAACGCCGAGGATGATCAGCGTCTTCTTCGAGACTATGCCAAGCACGATGGTGCTCCTATGTCCTATGACAGGGGTCCTTCGACAGGCACTGCTTGGCAGAGTAAGGGCAATTCTGGCCCCCCGGACAGACCTGAGCGGAGCAACCACCCACCTGCGCCATTTCCGTTAGCTGCCAGTCACTCCCGGTCACCGACCGCCGATCGCGGCGACGAGTTCCCCGATCGCGTCAAGCGCGTGCGCGCTGACCATGACATCGCAGTACGGCAAAGCCGCCGCCATACCGGCGACTCTCGGCTCGTACCCCGGTTTCGCTGTCCTCGGGTTGACCCACACGATCTTGTGAGCGAGTAGCGAAAGCCGGGCCAGTTGCTCGCGGAGCGTGGCGGTCTCCCCCGATTCCCAGCCGTCGGAGATCACCACGACGACGGCACCGCGAGCCAGTTCCCGCGCATCGCGGCGTTCCAGAAACTCTTTCAGGTTCGGGCCGATCCTCGTTCCTCCCGACCAATCGGGTGCCGCGGCACCGACCTCCCGCAACACGGTCGCCGGGTCCGCGTTCAGCACATCGGTGACGCGGGTCAGCCTGGTGGCGAACGTGAACACCTCGGCCCGCGCCCCGCCCGCCGCGCACACCAGCAGTTGCAGCATCGCCCTCGCGTGCGGGCGCATCGAGCCGGAGATGTCGCACAGCACGACGAGTCCACGCGGCTTCCAGGTGGGCCTCGACCGTCGCAACAGGATCGGCTCAGCACCCGTCCCGCGAGCCGCGCGCAAGGTTTCCCTCATGTCATAGGACTTTCCGCGCGGCGCCGGCCGCCGTCGTCGCGAACGGCGCACCGGAGTCGCGAGGCGAAACCCGCGCATGGCCTCAGCGAGGGCGAGCAGTTCGTCGTCGGAAAGTTCGGTGAACTCCCTTCCCGCGAGGGTTTCCTCGGCGCTACCCAGCAGCGCGACCGTGCCCTGTCCCTCGCGCCGCTCCCCCGGACCGTCCGTACTGTCCGTCCGGCTGCCGCCGCCTCCCACCGACGAACCGGCCGCGCGTTCCGCTCGCGGCACCGCGTTCGTCACCAGCCTGGCACCGTCACCGAAGACGGCGGCGAACACGGTGTCCAGCAAGGGAATATCGTCCGGCCCGGTGGTCAGGGTCGCGAGCGCGCACCAGTACAGCTCGTCGGCGCCCGCCGGATCGGCGGTCACCACGGCGGTCGCGAACCGGGCCGCCCTGTCCGGCCCGACCGCGAGGCCCTCGGCCCGCAACAGCGCGCAGAACCGGGAAACCAGCTCAGCGAGCATCGCCGACGACCCCGGCCCAGCAGCCCTTTCCCTCGGCCTCGACGGTCACGCGGTCTTCCTCGTACTTGAGCACCGCCCCGATGGTCGCCGCCACCACCTCCTCGTCGAGGTCGGCAGGAGTGTCGACGCCGAGTACCCGCAGCGCCGATGCCCAATTGATCGCCTCGGCGATCCCCGGAGGCTTGGTCAGCCGCAGCTCCCTCATGCGCCGCACTCCGATGGCGACCCGCTCGGCGAGCCAGGCAGGAGCCCTCGGCTCTCGCAACCTGATGATCGCGGCGACTCTCGCGGGTTCGGGGTGGGCGATCCAGTGGTAGAGGCAGCGGCGCTTGAGCGCGTCGTGCAGTTCCCTCGTGCGGTTCGAGGTCAGCACCACGATCGGTGGCACCTTCGCCACCCTCGTACCGAGTTCGGGAATGGTCACGCTCGCCTCGGCGAGCAGTTCCAGCAGGAACGCCTCGAACTCGTCGTCGGCCCTGTCGACCTCGTCGACGAGGACGACGGCAGGCAGCGGCCCTTCGTGATCGATGGCGGCGAGCAAAGGCTTGCGCAGCAAGTAGTCGTCCGTGAACAAATCCACTTCGGACAGTGTGCCGCCCCTCACCTCCGCGAGTCTGATGGCCAGCAACTGCCGGGGATAGTTCCATTCGTAGATGGCGTCGGCCGCCGCGAGCCCTTCGTAACACTGGAGCCGGATGAGCGGAGTACCCAGCGCCACGGCGAGCGCCTTCGCCGCCTCGGTCTTGCCGACCCCCGGTTCGCCTTCCAGCAGAATGGGTTGCCGCATGGCCACGGCGAGAAACAGCGCGGTGGCGAGCGGGGCGCCCGTGAGATAGCCCGCCTCGCCGAGCGCGGCCGAAAGCGAAGCGGCGTTCTCCGGTTCCCCCGCACGCTCACTCATGGCTGCCGTAACGAACGGGGTCGTCGGCGAAGGCCCGCGCGCAGCCCTGCCCACAGAAGTAGCGCGCGCCGTCCGCCCTGACGATCGACGGCGTTGCCGCCGACACCGCGACGGTCATCCCGCACACCGGGTCGAGCGCCTGTTGCCCGGATTCCTCTGGTGCGGGTTTCTCCGCCCGGCGGCGGGGGCGGGTCGCGACCAGCTCCGCGTACACCGACAACGCGACCTCCTCCGGTGTCGCGGCACCGATGTCGAGTCCGGCCGGAGTGTGCACGACACCGGCGCCGCCGACCCCGAGCGATGCCAGCACCGCCGCGCCGCGCCGACGGCTCGCCACGAGTCCGATGTAGCCGGTCCCGGCCTCGATCGCCGCCCGCAGCACGGATTCCTCGTTTCTTCCATGGGAAGCGACGATCACGGCGTCTCCCCTGTCTGCCGCGTTGTCGAGCGCGGCACCTTCGGTGAGACGCACGTCGTAGCCGAGCGCGATGCCGACGGTCAGCAGCGCGCGGGCGATCGGGGCGTCGCCGAACACGTACACGAGTCTCGGCGGCAACTGCGGTTCGAGGAAGATGTCGACCGCGCCCCCGGAAAGGCAGGGATTGGTGACCGTGACGATTCCTTCCTCTCCGTAGCCACCGCCACCGGTTTCCGGTTCGTCGTTCGTGATCCGCAGCAACGCGGACTCCCCTGTGGACAATGCCTGAATCCCGTGCGATCGCACGCTGGATTCGGCGCAGGTACCGCCGACGAACCCCTCGACCGTCCCGTCGGCGAGTACCAGCGCCCTGTCACCCGGCCTCGCGCTGGCAGGCCGCTGGACCCGCACCACGGTCGCCAGCACGAACGGCGTGCGTTGCGTCCTGAGCGAATCCGCGTGCTCACGCAACGCCGAAGGCAAGGGAATGGCCGTCATGTGATCGCCAGATCCGTTCTCAATGGGTTGCCCCGCATGGCACTCCACACGGCGGCCGGGGCCAGCGGCATGTCGGCGTGCCGGACGCCGAGCGGTTTCACCGCGTCGAGTACGGCGTTGACGACCGCGGCCGGCGAGCCGACCGTCGCCGACTCGCCGACGCCCTTCGCCCCGATGGGATGGTGCGGCGAAGGAGTCACCGTTTCACCGAGCCGCCAGCTCGGGCATTCGAGCGACGTCGGCAACAGATAGTCCATAAAGGACCCGCCGAGATGGTTGCCATCCTCGTCGAAGGCCATCACCTGCATCAGCGCCATACCGACGCCGTCGGCGAGCCCGCCGTGCACCTGCCCTTCGACGATCATCGGGTTGATGCGCACCCCGCAGTCGTCGACGGCGAAGAACGAACGCACCGTCACCTGTCCCGTCCCCGGGTCGACGTCCACGACGCACACGTAGGCGCCGAAGGGGTAGGTCAGATTGGGCGGGTTGTAGACGCAGGTGGCGTCGAGGTGGCCCTCGACGCCCTCCGGCAGTTCGAGGTCGGAGTGCGCGGCGAGCGCGATCTCCTGGATGTCGCGGCCAGCCTGCCTGTCTCCCTTGACGAACCAGCGCCCCTTCTCCCATTCGAGGTCGTCCTCGCTCACCTCCAGCATCGCCGAGGCCACGATCTTCGCCCTGTCCCTGACCTTTCTCGCGACGACGGCGGTCGCCGCACCCGACACCGGCGTCGAGCGCGAACCGTAGGTGCCGAGCCCGAACGGGGTTTGATCGGTGTCGCCGTGCACCACGTCGATGTCGTCGGGCGAGATGCCGAGTTCCTCCGCGACGATCTGAGCGAACGTCGTTTCGTGCCCCTGCCCCTGTGACTGGCAGGACAACCGCAGCACGGCCTTTCCCGTGGGATGCACTCTCAGTTCAGCGCCGTCGGCCATGCCGAGCCCGAGTATGTCCATGTGTTTGCGAGGACCGGCGCCGACGGCCTCGGTGAAGAAGCTGAGCCCGATCCCCATCAGCTCGCCCCGCTCGCGGCGGCGCGCCTGCTGCGCCCTCAGCTCGTCGTAGTCCGCGAGGTCGAGCGCGGCGCGCAACGTCGCCGGATAGTCGCCGGAGTCGTACACCCAGCCGGTCTTGCTCTCGTAGGGAAACTGTTCCGGACGCAGCAGATTGCGCATCCGCAGTTCGGCCGGATCGAGCCCGAGATCGTAGGCGAGCACGTCGACGAGCCGCTCCACGAGATACACCGCTTCGGTGATGCGGAAGGAACACGCGTAGGCGACCCCGCCCGGAGCCTTGTTGGTGTAGACGCCGGTGACCTCGCAGTGCGCTGCCATGAGGTCGTAGGAGCCGGTGAAAACCCCGAAGAAGCCCGCTGGGAATTTGGTCGGCTGCGCGGTGCCGTTGAAGGCGCCGTGATCGGCGAGCACCTTGACCCTGACCGCGAGTATCCGGCCTTCCCTTGTCGCCGCGATCTCACCGTGCATGTGGTAATCGCGGGCGAAGGACGTGCTCATGAGGTTCTCCGAGCGGTCCTCCATCCACTTCACCGGTTTTCCGGTGAGGATCGAGCCGACGACCGCACACACGTACCCGGGATAGATGCCGACCTTGTTCCCGAATCCGCCGCCGATGTCGGGTGAGATCACGCGAATCTTGTGTTCGGGGATACCGGCCACGAGCGCGTACAGGGTGCGGTGGGCATGCGGGGCCTGCGTCGTCGTCCAGACGGTGAGCTTGCCCGTCACCGGGTCCATGTCCGCGACGGTGCCGCAGGTCTCCAGCGGCGCTGGATGCACCCTGGGGTACAGCATGTCCTGCACGGCAACGACATCGGCGGCGGCGAACACCTCGTCGGTGTGCTCCTTGTCGCCGGTCTCCCAGTCGAAGATGTGGTTGCCGGTCCGGCCCTCGATGTCGTCCCTGATCACCGGCGCGTCATCGGCGAGTGACTTCTTCGCGTCGATCACGGCCGGAAGTGGTTCGTATTCGACGTCGATCAGTTCGAGCGCGTCCCGTGCCGCGTACCGGTCCTCGGCGACGACGAAGGCGACTTCCTGTCCCTGAAACCGGACCTTGTCCGTGGCAAGCACGGCTTGTACGTCATGTGACAACGTCGGCATCCATGCCAGATTCAGGCTTTCCAGCGTCGCGCCGGTGACCACGGCCCTCACCTTGGGGTGAGCTTCGGCAGCGCTCGCGTCGATCGACACGATCCGGGCGTGGGCGTGCGGGCTGCGCAGCACGGCACCGTGCAACATGCCGGGCAGCGCGACATCGTCGACGTAGGTTCCCTTGCCCCTGACGAAACGCACGTCCTCTTTCCGGTGCATGCGCCCGAAACCCATGGGAGTTTCGGGGTTCTCGACGGCGGTCATGCCCGCACCTCCACGTCCGGCGTTTCGTTCTCGGCATCCGCCTCGTGCTCGGCGGCCCACCGCACGGAGCGCACGATGTTCTCGTATCCGGTGCATCGGCACAGTTGTCCCGATATCGCCTCCCGGATGTCCTTTTCGGACGGATCGGGGTCGTTGTCGATGAGCCAGCGCGCGGTCATCATCATGCCGGGGGTGCAGAACCCGCACTGCAATCCGTGGCACCGCATGAATCCCTGCTGAACAGGGTCGAGCCCGTCTGCTCCCGCGAGCCCTTCCACCGTGCGAACCTCGTGCCCATCGGCCATCACGGCGAGCACGGTGCACGACTTCACCGGCTTACCGTCGAGCCACACGACGCAGGCTCCGCAGTTGGAAGTGTCGCAGCCCCAGTGTGTTCCGGTGAGCCCGAGGTCGTCGCGCAGGAAATGCACGAGCAGCAACCGGGGTTCGACATCGGCGCTGTGCGCTTCGCCGTTGACGGTGACCGTGATTTCCATGTCAGCTCTCCTCGCGCCGCCGGCCGAACCAGCGCCCTCGTGCCGTTCGCAGCGCGCGCTCGGTCAGCGTCGCCGCGAGATGCCGTTTGTAGTCGACGGGTCCACGTTGGTCGGTGAAGGGATTGCACTGTTCGGCGGCGATCCGCGCCGCCTCGGCGAACCGCTCGTCAGTCGCGGGGCCTCCGGCGAGAAATTCCTCGGCTTCCCTCGCGTGGAAGTTGCGCGCTCCCAGCGCGGTCAGCCCGATGCCCACTTCTTCGACGGCGCCGTCGTTCACGCGCAGCACCGCCCCCGCCGCCGCGACGGCCCAATCTCCCGCTCTGCGCTCGACTTTCTGGTAGGCCGAAGCCGACGACCTGATCGGAACCCGCAGTTCGACCAGTAACTCGTCCGGTTCGAGCACCGTCTGATACGGGCCGACGAAGAACTCGCGCACCGCGACGGTGCGTTCTCCCGCCGGTCCCCTGATCACGGCATCGGCGCGCACCGCGGCGAAAACCGCCGAAAGGTCCTCGGAGGGATCGGCCTGACACAGCGAACCACCGACCGTTCCCCTGTTGCGCACCACCGGATCGGCAATCATCTTCTCGGCATCGTGGAAGATGGGAAAATGCTCACCGGCCACGGCGGATGCCAAAAGGTCCGCATGGCGCACCATGGCGCCGATCCGCAACCGGGTTCCGTCGACACCGATGGTCGCCAGTTCGGCCAGATCGTTGATGTCGATGAGGGCTTCCGGCTGCGCGAGCCGTAATTTCATCATCGGGATGAGACTGTGCCCGCCGGCGACGATCCTGCTTTCGGGCCCATACCTGGCAAGCAGTGCCAGCGCGTGCTCGATGCTGGCCGCCTTCTCGTACTGGAATTGCGCGGGTACCTGCATTCGCTCTCCCTGCCGCGTCGGCCCTGTTGGCTCGCAACATTCGGGCAGGGAACGCATTCCGGCAATGGTCAGTTAAGGGTCTGGTTATGTAGCCTGGTCCGGTGACCGGAGACACAGACAAGGTGTCCCGATGACCCTCGGCCAGCTCAGTGCTTTCGTTCTCGTCGCCCGCCTCGGCTCGGTGACGGCGGCGGCACGCGCGCTCGGGGTCAGCGAACCCGCTGTCTCACAAGCACTCGGCGCGTTGCGCCAGCACCACGACGACAAACTGCTGGTGCGCACGCGCGAGGGCATGACGCTGACCGCGGGAGGGCGGCGGCTGCTGCCCATCGCGTCACAGATGGTGTCACTCGGCGCCGACGCCGAAGCCGCCGTGCGCGAGGCGAAAGGCGTCGCTGAGGAATTGCGGGTGGTTGTCGCCAGCACCATCGCCGAGTTCGTGGCCAACCCACTGCTTGAGGCGTTCGGCAGAAAGTCGGGCGGCCCCGTCGACTTTTCGGCCGGTCTCGCCAAGACAGCCGAGATGCCGGTGCTCGTCGGCAACCGGCTCGCCGACGCCGCGCTGGGGCCACGACTCGACGACGCAGACCTGGACAGCGTGCCGATCTTCCGGGGCACCCTCGTCGCCGTCGGTTCGCCGCGACGAGATCGCGCCGGTTCGCCATCGACGTGGCCGTGGCTGGTCGATCCCTCCGGCACGGATGAGAAGAGCGACACCGCGGTGCTGTTGCGCAAACTGGCCATCCCCGACGAGCGGGTGCGGGTCTTCGCCAATCAGACCGCCGCGTGGTCGGCCGCGGCGAGCGGGCTCGGCGTCTCCGTCGCCGTCGAACACCTCGTCGCCCCGCAACTGCGGAGGCGGGAACTGGTCGTCGTGCCGACGAGGGCGACACCGATGCCGGTGTACTGGCACGTGACGACGGCCTCGCGCGATCGCTGTTCCGTCGTCGCTTCCTCGCTCAGGCACTTTCTCGGCACACCGGTCGCGATGCAGATCATGCGGTCACCGGGCAGCGGGGTGCCGCCTTCGCGATTCCGGCCGCCGGTCTTCGTGACGATCTGGAGTTAGGTGTGATGTCCAGGGAGGTTGTGTGATCGGGTACGGCGAGTCGTAGATGGGCGAAGGCCTCCCCGATGTGGAGTGGAGCTGTCTAGGAACCTCTCCACGAGGAGGCCTTCATGGCTCACGCTAACGCGGCTTTGACCCCGAGACACCGTCTTCGTTTGGCGCGGCTGATCGTGGAGGAGGGTTGGCCACCGTCGAGGGCTGCTGAGTTCTTCCATGTCTCGTGGCGCACGGCTGCGAAGTGGGCCCAGCGCTATCGCGAGGAGGGCCTGGCGGGGATGGTCGATCGGTCTTCGGCTCGGCGGACGCAGGCGGCCAAGACGCCCCAGCCGGCGGTGCGCAAGATCGTGCATCTGCGCTGGAAACAGCGGCTCGGACCGGTGCAGATCGGCTCGAAGTTGGGGATGCCGGCCTCGACCGTGCATGCGGTGCTGGTGCGCTGCGGGCTCAACCGGCTCTCCCACATCGACCGCGTCACCGGTGAACCCGCGCGACGTTACGAGCGGTCCCGGCCTGGTGAGTTGATCCATGTCGACGTCACCAAGTTCGGCAACGTTCCCGACGGTGGTGGCTGGCGGTTCGTCGGTGTTCAGCAGGGCTACCGCAACTCTGCCGCGACCTCACGGCGCACCGGCCGACATGGCGGCAACTATCGGCCTGCGGTCGGGACCTGCTTCGTGCATACCGTGATCGACGACTACTCGCGCGTGGCCTACGCCGAGTGCCATAACGACGAGACGGCTGCGACCGCCGCCGCGGTCCTGCACCGGGCAGTGGCCTGGTTCGCCGATCGCGGCATCATCGTCGAGCGCGTGCTGTCCGACAACGGAAGCGCCTACAAGTCGTTCCTATGGCGTGACACCTGCCAAGAACTCGGCATCACCATGAAGAAAACCCGACCCTATCGGCCACAAACCAACGGGAAGATCGAGAGACTCCACCGCACAATGTCGGATGGCTGGGCCTACAAGAAGCTCTACTCCTCAGAAGACGCCCGCCGCAACGCACTGGCAGGATGGCTGCACCAGTACAACCACCACCGGCCCCACTCCGCACTCAGCGGCCGTCCGCCCATAACACGGTTGGACAACCTCCCTGGACATCACAGTTAGGTCGCGTCTGACCGACCTCTGCCGTGCGATTCGTCAGACACGACCTAGCCGCGGTTGAGGGAGAAGTCGCTGCAACCGGCGCCGGCGACCCTGCCTTCCATGGTGTCGCCGGACACCGAGGCGATACCAAGGTCGACCATGACGTAGTTGCCGGGCTGGTCGATCCACTCGTCCTGCTGGAACACGAAGCCGCTTGGCGTGTTTCTCCCGATCATCGAGAAGCTACCCGATTCGGCCGCGGGTCCTCCCTCGACGGGCGAGAAGGTGAACACCGCGGACACGGTGTCGCCTTCCGGAGGCGACACCTCCAGTTCGAGACCGGTTTCGCCCTGCGAGCAGAAGTACGAACCCTTCCATGTGCCCACGAGCGAAGCCAGGTCGATCTCGGCGGCACCCGGTGACGTCTGCGAGGTAAGTGAACTCGATGACGTTGGTGAACTGGGCGAGGACGTCAAAGAGGTCGACGTCGGCGATGGAGAGGCCGCCTCTTGCGCCGTTCCGGTCACCTGCTCGGCACACGCGCCGAGCAGGAAGACGGACACCAGGAGCGAGCCGAGAACGGCGACGGTACGCGTGAGCACGCAGGGATCCTAACCGGGCGCGCCCGGCCGGGCAGGAGCGCCGGATCCGGCCGTCACTGCCTGTTCAGCACCACATCGGTGCAGCCTCGCTGCCCCGCCTCACCGAGTACGTAGCCCATCATGGCGTCGCCGGCGACCTCGGTGATCCCGAAGTCGATCATGCCGGTGCCTTCGGCCTGCTCGATCCAGCGTATCGAGGCGAACAGGATGGTGCCGTCGTCGGAGAGGAAGGCGTCGGAGCGGTGGCTGCCGGGGGTGATCTCCGGTCCGCCGTCGGCCGTCGCGAGCGAGACGGTGGCCGACGCGAATTCCCCGTTGTACTCGTCGATCTCCACGGTCAAACCGCCAGGGCCTTCCGGGCACAGGTAGGTGCCCTTCCACGTGCCGTTGAGCTTGCCGATGTCGTAACCGGAATCACCGCCGGGCGGCGCGGCGGTGGAGGAACCCGGCCGCTCTCCATTGCCAGGGGCCGGAGAAGGCGTTCCTTCCTGCTCCCCCGCGCACCCCGCCGTCACGACCGTGGCGGCGAGCAACGACAAACCTGCGACGAGCCGACGAGTCCGAATACGCACGGCGCAGAACTCTAACGTCCGGCACGAGCGACGGGTGAATTACCCGCGCTTGTCACACGTTCGCCCTAGCCCGCGAAACGCGAACGGCGCCCCCGCCGAGGTGGCGGGGGCGCCGGATCGAGCGATGCGCGTCAGCCCTTTCAGCCCTGGGCGATCTTCTTCGCCAGGTTCTCGTCCAGCGTCGCGAGGAAGTCCTCGGTGGTCTGGAACGGCTGCTCCTTGCCGACCAGCAGGGCGAGGTCCTTGGTCATCTTGCCGCTCTCGACGGTCTCGATGACGACCTGCTCCAGCTTGGTGGCGAAGCCGACCAGCTCCGAGTTGCCGTCGAGCTTGCCCCTGTGCTCAAGACCCCTCGTCCACGCGAAGATCGAGGCGATCGGGTTGGTCGAGGTGGGCTTGCCCTGCTGGTGCTGCCGGTAGTGCCTGGTGACGGTGCCGTGGGCTGCCTCGGCCTCGACGGTCCTGCCGTCGGGAGTGCGCAGCACGGAGGTCATCAGGCCGAGCGAGCCGAAGCCCTGCGCGACGGTGTCGGACTGCACGTCACCGTCGTAGTTCTTGCAGGCCCACACGTAGCCGCCCTCCCACTTGAGCGACGCGGCGACCATGTCGTCGATCAGCCGGTGCTCGTAGGTGAGGCCCTTCGCGTCGAAGTCCGCCTTGAACTCGGCGTCGAAGATCTCCTGGAACACGTCCTTGAACATGCCGTCGTAGTACTTGAGGATCGTGTTCTTCGTCGACATGTAGACCGGGAAACCACGGTCGAGCCCGTATTGCAGGGATGCGCGGGCGAAGTCCTCGATGGACCGCCGGTAGTTGTACATCCCCATGGCGACGCCGCCGCCCTCGGGGAAGTTCGCGACCTCGAACTCCATCGGCTCCGAACCGTCGGCCGGGGTGTAGGTCATGGTGACCGTTCCGGGGCCGGGGACCTTGAAGTCGGTGGCCTTGTACTGGTCGCCGTGCGCGTGCCTGCCCACGATGACCGGCTTGGTCCAGCCCGGCACCAGTCGCGGAATGTTGGAGATGACGATCGGCTCACGGAAGATCACGCCGCCGAGGATGTTCCTGATCGTCCCGTTGGGGCTGCGCCACATCTTCTTCAGGCCGAATTCTTCGACCCTGGCCTCATCAGGAGTGATGGTGGCGCACTTCACGCCGACGCCGTGCTTCTTGATGGCGTTGGCCGCGTCGACCGTGATCTGGTCGTCGGTCCGGTCCCGTTCCTCGATACCGAGGTCGTAGTACTCCAGATTGACGTCCAGGTACGGGTGAACCAGCTTGTCCTTGATGAACTGCCAGATGATGCGGGTCATCTCGTCGCCGTCGAGTTCGACGACGGTGCCCTCGACCTTGATCTTGGCCATGTGCGGCGGGGCTCCTCTCGCGGATCTTCGCGTCTTTGTCCTTCGGCACGTGTAAGCGGTACAAGCGTACTGCTAAATGCGTTGTCGTGTCGCCCGCACCCCCGGTTACCCGCAGGTATACCGCAACCACCCGCCGTCGCACGGTAGCGGCCCCCCGCTCCTCACGGTGAGGAACGAGGGGCCGGCCTGAATCGATCCGTCAGGTCGTGGCGAAAAGGCCGAGCGTGCGTTCCGGCCGGATCCCGGCGAGCTCCCGCTGCCAGATCGCGTAGAAACCCGCCTCTTCCTTCGTGCGCAACTCGACGCCTTCGGCGACGGCCACGTCGGGAGAGGAGCGCACCGCGTCCTCCAGTACCTCCTTGGCACCGGAACCGTCGCCGAACTGCTCCTTGCCCCTGTGCAGGATCTCCTCCGGCAACCAGCCTTCGAACGCCTCGCGCAGCAGCTTCTTCTCCTCGCCGTGCGAGCTGCCCGGCGGCAACATCTTGTGTTCGGGCGGGATCGACAGGGCCAGCTCGACGACCTCACGGTCGAGGAACGGTTCCCTCGCCTCCAGCCCGAACGCCATCGAGGCCCGGTCACAACGTTGCAGGTTCAGGTGATGCAACTCGCCGACCGTGCGCACCAGTTCGGCCTGCAACGCGTCCGGATCGGTGAACGGTTCCTCGTGGTAGTAGGAGTAACCGGCGAACAGCTCGTCGGCACCCTCACCCGTGAGCACGGCGTGCACGTGCTTGACCGCGTACTCGGCGAGCAGCAGGTTCGGCACCGCACTGCGCACGAGGGAAGGGTCGTAGTGCTCGATCGCGGTGACCGCCCTCGGCAGCGCGTCGATCGCGTCCTGCCTGGTCATGAGGATCTCGTGGTGCTCGATGTTGTGGTGCTTGGCATCGAGGTACTCGGCGACCCGCTTCGCGGCGAGCAGATCGGCGCTGCCGGGAGAGCCAACCGCGAAGGTGGGCAGTGGCTGCCGGTGCCGCGCCGCGTACTCGGCCGCGACGGCGGCGACGATCGCCGAATCGAGTCCTCCCGAAAGGAAAACGCCGACACCGACATCGCTCATCATGCGGTTCTCGACCGCGGCGACGATCGCCTCGCGTACCGACTTGACCAGCGACTGGTCCCACACACCCGCTTCCTCCGCCCTGCGGGCCGGCCGGACGTGCGACGGCACGCTGTCCGCGAACCGCACGAGACCACCGGCGGGACTCCAGCAGTGCCCCGGAGGGAAGCTCTCGACGAGCGGCCTGTCCTCGGCGTCGAACGCCCGCAGTTCGCTGGCGAACAACGTGACGTCCTCACGCCGCGCCCAGTACAGCGGCTTCACGCCGAGCGGGTCGCGCGCGGCGAGGAAATCACCGTCCTCCGTGGCGAAAGCCAGCGCGAACATGCCCCGCAACCTGGCGAGACCCACCGGGCCGTCGACGATCAGCGCGTGCAGCGCCGCCTCGCTGTCCGATCCGGTCTCGAACAACTCGTGCCCAAGATCTTCCCTGATGTGCCGGTGATTGTAGATTTCGCCGTTGGCCACGAGATATGTTCTCGACTCGGCGTCACTCAGCGGTTGATGCCCGCCTTCAACATCCATAATGGACAAACGTTGATGGCCGAGCCAGACATTTTCCTTGCGGATTTCGCCAGTGTCGTCAGGACCCCGATGCTTGATCCGACTCAACATTCTGCGACATGAACTGATATCGATGTTACCGACTGCGGCAACTATTCCACACACTGGTGCGGCACCTCCTCGGTTACGACCAATTGTAGTTGATATGTGTGCCGCTTTCGTGTTCGTCGCCGGTCTCGACTACCGCCGCGCTCGCTCCTACCCTGGTCACAGCGGAGGTGGTCAATGATGCGGGCATCCGTGGGAGACCGAATTCACGTACACGGCAGGACCGTCGGCTCCGGAAAACAACAGGGCGAAATCGTCGAAGTGCGCGGCGATCACGGCGAGCCGCCCTATCTGGTGCGGTTTTCCGACGGTCACGAGGGACTCGTTTTTCCCGGCCCGGATTGCGAGGTCCTCGACGGCGCGGGCAACGGGGAAGGCGCGAGCTGAGCGGAGGATTTCCGCTCGGCGAGTACCGCGCATTTTCCCGCGATGCGGAAATCCGTCACGGTGAGCATGTGGACGACCGCGGGCGGCCATCCGCATCCGGTGCGGCTTAAGCCGCTCGCGCCCGAAGTTCGACGGCCATCGCAGTGTGAAGCGCTTCGTACCATGTGAGCCATGAGCACAGCGCAGTCTCCGTCCTCACCGTCCGTGCCCGCCGGGCAAAGGGAGGATGCGCCCGCCCAGGTGGCCCATCGGCTACCGGAGCGGGACGAGATCCGCATCGAGGCGGTCCTACAGGCGCTCGCCGACCCCGTTCGCCTCGAACTCGTGCGCCAGCTCGCCAGGGAGGGCCGCCCGCTCATGTGCGGCGCCTTCGACGTCTCGGTCAGCAAGTCGACGCTGACCCATCACCTGCGCACGCTCAGGGAAGCCGGGGTCATCGCCTCCCGTCCACGGGGCACGTCGAGGCTGAACCGGCTGCGCCGGGACGACCTCGACACCCTGTTCCCCGGCCTGCTGCACGGGGTTCTCGCCGCGCCGAGGTAACGCGGCCGGCCCTCACGAGGGTGCGCAGCGTCACCCGTCGCCGGGATGACACGGGCCCCGGTGACTGTTGAGACTGGAGTCAGGCAGCCAAGCGACACAGGGGTCAGACGCTGGCTGTCTTTCTTTACGCCATTCGGCTTTAACGATTCAGAAATCCGCACAGGAGGGAGTGCTGTGCCCGTAGCGCTGCTCGCGCTCGCCATCGGTGCCTTCGGCATCGGCACCACCGAGTTCGTGATGATGGGAGTGCTGCCGGAAACGGCAGCCGACTTCGGTGTCTCGATCTCGGCGGCGGGCTATTTGATCTCCGCGTACGCGCTGGGTGTCGTGGTGGGCGCGCCACTGCTCACCGCCGTCGCCGTGCGGTTGCCCCGCAAGACGATGCTGCTCTCGATGATGGTGATGTTCGTCATCGGCAACGCGCTGTTCGCTTTCGCGCCCAACCACGAGTTCGGGGTGCTGTTCCGGTTCCTGGCCGGACTGCCGCACGGCGCGTTCTTCGGCGCCGGAGCCGTCGTGGCCTCCAGCATGGTGGCCTCGGGGCAGCGGGCGAGGGCCGTTTCGATGATGTTCATGGGCCTGACGCTGGCCAACGTCGTCGGCGTGCCGCTCGGCACACTGCTCGGCCAGCAGGTCGGCTGGCGAGCCACCTTCGGACTCGTGGCCGTCATCGGACTGGTCGCGCTCGTCGCGATCGCGAAACTCGTCCCCCACCAGGGCAAGCCGCTCGAAGTGTCGTTGCGTGGTGAACTCTCGGCGTTCCGGAAGCCGCAGGTGTGGCTGGCGCTGGCGATCGTCACCTTCGGACTCGGCGGCGGGTTCGCCTGCCTGAGTTACCTGGCTCCGATGATGACCGATGTCGCGGGGTTCGAACCGGCGAGCGTCACGTTGCTGTTGTCGCTCGCGGGCATCGGCATGACACTCGGCAACTACCTCGGCGGCAGGCTGGCCGACCGGGCCCCGATGCCGACGTTGTTCGCGGCGCTGTTCGCGCTCGGCAGCGTGCTCGCTGTCTTCACGGTGACCGCCCACAGCAAGGTCGCCGCTGCGATCACGATCTTCTTCATCGGTGTCGCCGCGTTCATGATCGGACCGATCATGCAGGCAAGGATCATGGAGAAGGCGGGGGGCGCGCCGTCGTTGGTGTCGGCGGCCGTGCAGTCGGCCTTCAACATCGCCAACTCGATCGGCGCCTACCTCGGCGGGCTCGTCATCGCGGGCGGCCTCGGTCTCGTCGCCCCCAACTGGGTCGGCGCCCTGCTCGCGGTACTGGGACTGAGCCTGGCCGCCGTGTCGGCCGGTCTCGACCGCAAGGAGACCCCCACCCCCGCACCACCCCAGCCCCAGTTGGCCACCGCTGGCCACGGCTGACCGCATTCAGCGGGCTAAACGCGGTGCTGAGCATAGCTAAGTACCGCGTTTAGCCCGCTAACTGCTGTTTGAGGCGGGGCGGTCAGCCGAGTGGGCCGCCGGTGATCGTCAACGTCACGAACAGGATCAACAACCCGAAGCAGGCATAGGACAGGACGTCGATCGGCCTGCTCCTGATTTGCAGCAGCCCTGCCTGCTCGTCCGACAA
Source organism: Prauserella marina (assembly GCF_002240355.1). Lineage (GTDB taxonomy): Bacteria > Actinomycetota > Actinomycetes > Mycobacteriales > Pseudonocardiaceae > Prauserella_A > Prauserella_A marina. Next base: position 757,391 of record NZ_CP016353.1, on the reverse strand, counting down.
CGCGGCCCGCAACACCGCCGCGACAAGCAGCGCGCCACCGATCAACGCGGCGCCCTGTCGCCAGTGGTACATGCCGATGCGCACGGCTGCCACCGCCACCAGCGCGACGACCACGGCGAACGGAAGCTGGGCCAGCAGCCTGCGCCGCCACGGGGACGGCGAGGCCGGAGACGGTGGTGTCGGCGGTGTCGGCGGTGTCGGTGCCGGGGACGGCGTACTCACCGCGCGGCCAGTCGTTCGGCTGCCTCGACGACGTTCGAGATCAACATGGCCCTCGTCATCGGCCCGACCCCGCCGGGATTGGGCGAGATGTACCCCGCCACCTCCTCGACACCGGGAGCGACATCGCCTGCCAGCTTGTCGTCGACCCTGGACACACCGACATCGAGGACCGCCGCGCCTGGCCGCACCATGTCCGGCGTGATCAGCCCTGGTGACCCCGCCGCGGCGACCACGATGTCCGCCCTGGCGACCTCGGCGGCCAGATCGCGCGTCCCGGTATGACACAGGGTGACCGTCGCGTTCTCGGTGCGCCGGGTAAGCAGCAGTCCCAGCGTCCTGCCCACCGTGATGCCCCTGCCGACCACCGTCACCCTGGCACCGGCGAGCGGTACGTCGTAGCGGCGCAGCAATTCGAGGATCCCCAGCGGGGTGCACGGCAACGGCGCCGGCTGGCCGAGCACGAGCCGGCCGAGACTCACCGGGGCGAGCCCGTCCGCGTCCTTGTCCGGATCGATGCGTTCCAGGATGGCGCCCGAATCGAGGTGGGAAGGCAACGGGAGCTGCACGATGTATCCGGTGCACGCGGGGTCGGCGTTCAGTTCGTCGACGACCGCTTCCAGCTTGGCCTGCGAGATGTCCGATGGAAGGTCTCGGCGGATCGAGGTCACGCCGACCTTCGCGCTGTCGGCATGCTTCATGCGCACGTAGGAATGAGAGCCGGGGTCGTCACCGACCAGCACCGTGGCCAGCCCGGGAGTGATGCCCCGCTCGGCGAGCGCGGCCACCCTCGGAGCAAGCTCGGCGAAGATCGCGTCTTTGGTGGCCTTGCCGTCCAGAACTGTCGCCGTCACGGATCCGATTGTTTCAAAGGCCGAGGCAGGCCGCGGCGCTGCCTTCCCATTCCGGCGATCAGCAAGGCCAGCATCGCCACCACGCAACCGGCAAGCGTCGGCACCGTGATGCCACCGGCGACCGTCGGCAGGAACGCGTCGAGCAGCACCGAGCCGACGAGTTGCCCCGCGACCGAAGCGAGAGCGAGCAGCAGAACCCCGATCCAGCCGACGACTAACGCCGACACCGCGATGAACACCAGCCCGAACAAGCCGCCGAGATACAGCGCGGGATTGCTGGGCATCGGTCCGGGCAAACCCCGTGTTGCCAACGAAATCAGCCACGCGCCGACCAGCACGACGAAACCTGTCGAGAAGTTCACCAGCGCCGCGGTGAGCGGACTGCCCGCCGCGACGCTGACATGTCCGTTGATCGCCTGCTGCACCGCGACAGCCGCTCCGACCAGCACCGGTAATACCAGCAGCCACAATTCCGCCGCCGAGCCGACATCGTCGCGGCCGACGATGGCGACACCGACGGCGGCCACGGTCAGCAATGACCCGAGCACTCTCGACCAGGACAACGGTTTCCTGCCGGCAGGGCCGATGCCTGCCTTGTCGACGAACAGTCCGCTCACCGTCTGTCCGGCCACGACACCGACGGTGAACAACGCGACACCCACAACGGCGACCGTCACCGACTGTGCCAATACGTACAGTGCTCCGGCGACTCCTCCGAGGCAGTGCCACGGCCGCAGTTCTCCGCCCCGCAGCGCCGAGACCACCGCACCGAGCCCGAAACGCATGCGCCGGGACGACACCAGCAGCACGGCCAATATCAGCAGTCCGCCACCGAACGAGAGCACGGCGGCGAAGGCGGAGTCGCCCACCTCCCTGCCGAGTTGCCCGTTCACCCTGCTTTGCGCGGCCATCACAAGACCGGCCGCGATGGCGAGAAGGACGCCGAGAACCCGCTTCAAGCGTGTCGTGTGGATTGTTGCGGCGTTCGAGGGACCTTGCGGCCGAACGCCGGTACTCGGGGTAGCCATCGCCGACCATTGTGCGAGTGATGGCTCCATAAGGTTGCTTCCATGTGATGATCTGTGGCACTTCACACGCCGCAAAGTTGGCAGCACACAGCGCAATTCAGGCAGAACCGCGTTGATGTAGAGATGTGCCGTGCATTGGCGGCACGAATTAGTCAAGATGTTGTCGTGGCACTACCGACCCAGCTAAACGCAACCGAGCAGGACACCCTGGTCAAGCAGATCGGCCTCTCTTTGCTTCGAGCGGCCCCGCGCGACTGGCGAAGGGTGACCGCCGAGTACCGCGCCGTAGGGAGGTACCACGAGCTGACCGGGGAAGTCGTCGTAGCCGACGGCTCAACCGAGGAGTGGATGGCCACCCACGACATCGCCACTTTGTTCGGCCGGCTGCGGGCCGGAATGTACCGGGAAGGCAGAGGTACCTGGTTCAACGCGCGCTATCAGTTGGACCACCCCTCCAGCTACAACCTCGAATACGACCGCGACGAACCGCAGTGGGACCTGGCCCCGCCTCCTCAGGCCTACGCCGACGAACTGCGCACGTTCCCTCGTTCCGAGGAGAACGTGCCGGACTGGCTGATGCGCAGGATGTCGGGGCTCGGCCCCGAACGGCCAGGACACCGCTTCCGGATCGCCCGCATCTTCGACGGTCCCCCCGGTCCCAACGGCCGCCCCGTCATCAACCGTCCCGAACTCGACGTCGATGAACAGGACCGGCTGCTCGACTACCTCGACAGCTCACCTGTCGTGGTACCCGGCAGGGGCTACGACCTCGACCGGCTCGCGAACCCTCCGGAGAGCACCGTCCCGATCGCCTTCCACAGTGACGGCGCCTGGATCTGGCCGGCCGCCGTCAACTACTACCTGCGTGAATACGGCCTCGCCCCGGAGCCGGACCTCATCCAGCACATTCGCGGCAACGGCTTCTCGATCCCCGACGTTCCGGAACCGGTCCGCCAAGCCGCTTCCGCGCACATCAATCGAGGTGGCGTACCTCCGCAACAACGGCCGGTCCCACCGCCACCACCTGAACCCGAGCAGGCCGTCGCGGAGGAACCGGAGCCGCTGCCCCCGTTCGAGGAGCAGTTCGCCGAGCACGCCGCGGAACCGACCCGATTCGCCGAACCGGTCCGCCACGACGACGGCCCCCCGCACGACCGGCTCCGGCACGACGAACCGGAACCCGAGGACATCGGTTACGCGGGCATCGACAACGTCGACGACGATCCCGGCAGGGCCGGTGACGACCTCGACCGCATCGATGGTCGCAATGGACTCGACGGTCTCGGTGGGCTCGACGGTCTCGAACGCCGCGAAGGGCGGGACCGGATCGACGATATCGACAACCTCGACACCCTGGGCAGCCTCGACGACCTGGATGAGCGGGGCGAGCACGCGGACCACGGTGACCGCATCGACGTCGACGAGAACGCGGCCACCACGATCGCGGCCCTTCCCCCGCTTTCCGAGCCGCCCGCGCGAGAAGAGGAGCAGACCGACTCGCTGCTCAACGAACGCATCGACGACCGGCCACGGCCTCCGGCCCATCTCGACGGCACCGATGACGGTGGTCCCCCCACCCAGTTCTCCAGCCCGCCGCCCATGTACGAGGAGCCGGTGCTGGAAGACCTGCACGACAAGTTGGAAGACCTCGGCATCCCCGAGGCCGTGTACCGCATCGGCGCACCCGCGGAGCACGGCTGGAGCGTCGAACAGGTCGCCGAGGGCTGGCGGGTCGGCTGGTACGACGAAGAACTCAAGAGCCCAGCGGTGTTCGGGGACGCGGAGGACGCGGCAGCGTTCATGCTGGGCAAGGTGCTGCTTGCGCCGGGTGGCGCGACCACGCCCCCAGTGCAACCGGCACAACCGGCACCGCCCGCCGCACCCGCTCCTGAGGAGCGGCAGCCACCGCCACCGCGCCCGGTGACCACCACTTTGTCACCCGAGGTCGCCACCGGCATGCGGCCACCGCCACCTCCTCGCGAGCAACCACCCGCGGAACAACCGACCAGGCTTTCGGCCCCCGTCACGCCGAGGGAAGAGCCCTCGGCAGGAGCCCGTCGGCAGGCCCCGGCTCCCGGGCCGCGCGAGGCGCCCCAGCCGCCGCCGGCCCGCAGGGACGGTCCGCCTCGCCCCGCCGAAGCCGATCAGCGCAAGGGCGGTGGGCAATGGCCGATCCATCCGATGTCCGGCGAACCTCCGCTGACGTTGTTCCGGGGTAAGGAAGTCAGGGAGCTACCGGCAGGCAGCGAACTAGACCGGTTCGGCGGGCCGAACGGAAACCTCACCTACGCCGCCGGCACGCCGTTCGAGGAACGGTCGCTGGTACCGGAATGGGTCAGCAGGCCGTACCACGTGTATCGCGTGCAGCGCCCACTTGAGGCATTGCACGGTGTGGCCATTCCCTGGTTCAACCAGCCGGGTGGTGGCGCGGCTTACCTGCTGCCCGCCTCCATCGAGGAACTGCTCGCCGAAGGCGATCTGATCGAACTCGACCCCGGCGAGCCGCCCATCGACTGACCGTTCGCCGAACGGTCAGTCCACGACGAGACCGTGTGCCGCGGCGTAGGCCACCGCCGTGTCCAGATCGACCCGCACGCCGGAAAGTTGAGCGTGCACAAGCCCATTGGCGTCGATACGGGCACCGCGGAGGTCCGCGCCGCGGAGCACGGCACCGAGCAACCGCGCTCCGGTCAGGTCGCTTCCTCGCAGGTCCGCCTCGCGCAGATCGGCGTCGGTCAAGTTGGCCTCCCGCAGCCGCAGTCGCGTGAGGTTCTTGCCTTTGAGCACGGCCTTCGCCAAGGAGGCCAGCGAAAGGTCACAGTCCTTCACACTCACGGCACGGAAGCCACAGTCCGCAAAGGACGATCCGAGCAGCGAGCATCCCGAGAAGCTCGCACCGGCGAGGCTCGTGCGATTGAACTCGCACGAGCGGAACGCCGACGAGTGATGCGCGGAGTCGCCGAGGTCGGTCTTGGTGAAGTCACACTCGTCGAACGTGCATCCTCGCGTCGTCAATCCCCGCAGATCCGCCTCGCTGAAATCGCAACGGATGAACTTCCGATTCTCCCAGTTCGCGTTGGGCAGCACCGCGTCCTGGTAGTCCTCGTCCACCTCGGGTTCATCCATCCGGCCAGCATGTCATACCTGCCGGTGATCACCGTCGAGGCACCCGGCCACCCGGTGAGATTTTCGTTGTGTGCCAGCGTTTTCCGGCGCGCGACAATCCACGGAGGCCCCCGGGTCACCGGAAGTCCCGCGACCGTTGAGTGATCCGCATCGGCAGGTGTTGCAACCGATCGGCGAGCAGGCTCACGACACCATCCGCTTTTTCGACGACACCCCTGACAAGTAACGCCGGGCTGGACCGGGCGATCCGGTGATAGCGCTGCCACAACCCGGCGGTGCAGATGACGTTCACCATCCCCGTCTCGTCCTCGATGTTGATAAACGTGATCCCGCCCGCGGTCGCCGGCCGCTGCCTGTGCGTGACAGCACCTCCGATGAGCACCCGCCTTCCGTCTTCGACATGCCGCAAACGTTCCGCCGTCACGACACCGAGCGCGTCAAGCCGGTCGCGAATGAACTGTGTCGGAAAGCTGTCAGGAGAAAGCCCGGTAGCCCACACATCGGCTGCGGCGTGATCGATGTCGTCCATACCCGGCAACGTGGGTGCCGCGACACCGGGAGTGCTGCCGGGAATCTTCTCCGGCCGTTCCTCGGCGACAGCACCGGCCGCCCACAGCGCTCTACGGCGATCCTGTTCGAAACAACCGAACGCTCCCGCCGTTGCCAGCGCTTCGACCTGCGGCGTGGTGAGCCGCACTCTCCGCGCGACGTCAGCCATGTCCCGGAAAATGCCCCCGTCGTCGCGTTCCGCGACGAGCCGTTCCGCGAGCCGGCCACCGATGGTCCGGATCGTACCGAGTCCGATGCGAACAGCGAGTCCGGAACCGTTTTCTCCCAGCGGTTCCAGCGTCGCGTCGGGGAGGCTCGCGTTGACATCGGGACCGCGCACCGTCACCCCGTGCCGCCGCGCGTCGGCCACGAGCGACTGCGGGGAATAGAACCCCATCGGTTGCGCGCGGAGCAACCCGGCGCAGAAAGCCTCTGGGTGGTAGTACTTGAAGTACGCGCTGGCGAAAACAAGTCCGGCGAAGCTCAACGCGTGACTTTCGGGGAAACCGAAGTTGGAGAAAGCCCGCATCTTCTGGAAAATGCGCTCGGCCATCCGCTCATCGACCCCGTTGCGTGCCGCGCCTTCGTAGAATCGCTGCCGCAACCGTTCCATCTTGCGGCCAGAACGCTTGGCGCCCATGGCATGCCGCAGCTCGTCGGCCTCCGCGGCGGTGAAACCCGCGACATCGAGCGCGATCTGCATCATCTGCTCCTGGAACAACGGCACACCAAGCGTCTTGTCCAGCGCGTTGGCCAGCAGCGGATGATCGTGTTCCCACTTCTCCTTCTTGGTATAGCGCCGGATGTAGGGATGCACGGAGCCACCCTGGATCGGCCCCGGCCTGATCAGCGCGACCTCGATGGCGAGAGCGTAGAAGTTTCTCGGGGCAAGTCTCGGCAACGTGGCGAGCTGCGCCCTGCTTTCCACCTGGAAGACACCGATCGCGTCAGCCCTGCACAACATGTCGTAGATGTTCTGGTCCTCGAGGGGCATTCTGCTGAGATCGACCTCCACCCCTTCGTGCTCGCGGACCAGGTCGATCATGTAATGCAGCGCGGACAGCATCCCGAGCCCGAGCAGATCGAACTTGACCAAACCGACCGAAGCGCAGTCGTCCTTCTCCCATTGGAGAACACTGCGATTCTCCATCCGCGCCCATTCGATGGGGCACACCTCGCTCACCGGGCGATTGCAGATCACCATCCCACCGGAATGGATGCCGAGGTGTCTTGGGAAATCCTCAAGCGAGGCCGCCATGGCGAGAACCGGCTCGGGGATGTCGTGGTCGCTCTCCGATCGCGTGGCGCGCAACGGCCCCCACCTGTCGATCTGCTTGCTCCAGGCGTCCTGCTGTCCCGGTGAATGGCCGAGCGCCCTCGCCGCGTCGCGGACAGCGGAGCGCGCCCGGTAGGTGATCACGTTGGCGACCTGCGCCGTGCACAGCCGCCCGTACTTCTCGTAGACGTACTGAATGACCTTCTCCCGCCGATCGGATTCGATGTCCAGATCGATGTCGGGGTAGCCGTCCCTGTCCGGAGCGAGGAACCGTTCGAACAACAGGTTCCACTCGACCGGGTCGATCTTCGTGATACCCAGCGCGTAGCACACGGCGGAGTTGGCGGCCGAACCTCTTCCCTGACACAGGATGTCATTTTCATCGCAAAATCTCACGATGTCCCAGACGATCAGGAAGTAGCCGGGAAATCTCCGCTCCTCGATGACTTTCAGCTCGTGCTCGATCTGCCGGTACGCCTTGTCGTTCTTCCCGCCCTCCGCGCCGTACCGCCGGGCCGCGCCGAGCAGCACCTTCTCGCGCAACAGGGAAGCCTCGTCGTAGCCCTCCGGCACCTCGTACGGTGGTAACTCGGGCGCGACCAGCTTGAGGTCGAACGCGCATTCGGCGCCGAGCAAAGCCGAACGTTGCACCGCACCGGGGTAACGCGCGAATCTCGCCGCCATTTCCGCGCCCGACCGCAAATGCGCGGTACCGGCCGATGGCAGCCAGCCCTCCATCTCGTCGAGCCCTCTCCTGGCCCTGATGGCCGCGGCCACCTGCGCGAGCCGCGCGCGATCCGGGGTCGCGTAGTGCACGGCGTTGGTGGCGACGGTCGGAACCCCGAGTTCGGCCGCGATCTCGGCGAGCGCGTCGTTGTGGGTGCTGTCGAGTGGTCTGCCGTGGTCGATCAGCTCGACGTAGACGTTCCCGGTGCCGAACCGGTCGACCAGAGACCGAAGTTCCACCGCGGCGGCTTCTTTACCGTGAGCGGTCAGTGCCGTGCGCACCGCTCCCTTGCGACAGCCGGTGAGAACGGCGCAGTTTCCGGACACCTCGGCCGCGATGGCGTCCAGGTCGTACACCGGTCTCCCCTTTTCGGCTCGCTCCGACGCGGGCAGGTCCTTGTCGTGTCCGCGAAGCTGGCCCGCCGTGATGGCCCTGCACAGGCTCGCGTACCCGTCCTGTCCCTTCGCCAGCAACAACAGGTGCTCGCCCTCCGGGTCGGCGACCCCGTTCTGGGGCCCGGAAAGGCCGAGGCTGAGCTCGGTACCGAACACGGTCCGGATACCGACCTCCCTCGCCGCTTCCGCGAATCTCGCCACCCCGTACATGCCGTCGTGATCCGTGATGGCGACGGCGTCGAGCCCGAGTCGCGCCGCCTCCTCGACCAGTTCCTCGGGGTGGCTGACCCCGTCGAGGAAACTGAAATTGGAATGGCAGTGCAGTTCGGCGTAGGGGGTCCGGGGAATCGCGCCGCCACCGTCGTCACCACGCGACGACAGGTCGGCCGGCCGGAGATAGCGCTCCCTGTGCCGTCCCCACGCGGGACTGTCGTTGCCGTCCCCCTCCGGTACGACAGGTTCCGTTCCGCCGTCCAGCGTGCGGGAGAGATCCCGCCACGGGACGGGAGGATTACCGAACCCCATGCCGGCTACTCGTGGTTCTCCGGCGACGACCGTGGCACTGGAACGGCGGGAAAGCCGGTGACTTGCCGCACCGGCGAGTCCACCGGCAGATACCACGGGTCGGCGGGACTCTCCGCCCACAGCCATTCGACCCGTCCCTGGAAGAACTCCTCGTCCACTAGTCGTACATCCCTTCTACTGTCCACAACGGACTCCGCTTTTCCTGCCAGTTCAGCAACAGGGCGATGGGGTTGGCCCCGGAAAGCACGACCTGGAGCCGTGCGCAGGTAGCCGCCCCTTCCGGTGCCCACCACTTCGCGAGAACCCGCCACGGTCCCGCCCAGCCGAGGACGTCCCGCGCGCCACCTCCGTCGATCGCCACACTGCGCGGCGCACCGGTGAGCACGCACCGGTCGGTGACGCTGACCTGCTCACCGTTCTCGTCGGCGACGATCACCGGAATGATCTCGTCGAAAATGGTCGCCGGTGAAAGGCCGGGAAGCCGTTCCGGCCACGGCGCGGCCTCTCGCCCCTCCGTTGTCCGCGGGTCTCCCCACGGGACCATCCTCACTCGTTGCGCGGGCCCGCTTCCGCCATCAGGAACCGCGGTGAAAACACTGTCGGGCCCCAGCAGGCCCTGGACATGAACAAGCGCACGACCGGCTCGTTCCGACTCGGGGGTGTGCTCTCCTTCCCCTCCGCCCTGCCACAGTCCGAGTTGCAGGGAATGCCCCTCGACCGTTTCCTCCGGTTCGAGCCGAAGCTCGGCGACCCCCGACGTCGGGCGGATTCCGTCCCCTTTTCGCAACCAGCCCTCGAATTGCCAGCGAACCCGGTCCGCGATGCCCTCGGGAGTGAGCGGCCCGGCACAGCGCCAGATTCTGCTGAGTTCCTCCCCGTTTTCCGTCGTGGCATGGATTCCCAGCCTGGTACAGGCAAGGCCGCGAGTGGCAAGCCCCTCATGGAACCGGCCCGCGAGCGTCTTGGCCATGAACGCCGCGGCATCGATCCGATCGAGTACGGGGTCGAAAGTGGTCGTGACAGCCAGTTCGGGAGGAGGGCGCCGCCGCTGAGGCGGACGCTCGTCGCGGCCACGCGCCAACCGGTGAGCCAGCAGACCCGCACTGCCGAAGCGGGACACCACATCCCGCTCGGGTAGCGCGGCGAACGCCCCCAGGGTACGAATCCCCAAGCGACGTAACAGGTCGACGAGCTCACCCCGTTCGGTGCCCGGCTGATCGAGCTCGGTCACACTCAGCGGAGCCAGGAACGCACCACCCGCGCCGCGCGCGACCAACACCGAACGGTGCGCGGCCAGCGTCGCCGCGAACATCCCGTCGGCGACACCGACCTGACACTCCGCCCCCGTGGCACTGGCAACGCGGTCGGCAAGCAACTCGACAAGCCGGTCCTCACCACCGAAGTAGGCCGAGGCACCGCTGATGGGCACGGCGACCACTCCCGGCCGGACAACCTCGACCCCGACGATGAGTTCCTCCACCGCCGCGGCGACCGGTTCGAACAACCGCGCGTCCCGGCCGGGGTCCTCGGCGAAGACCTCGACGTCAGGGCACCGCGCCTGCGCCTCCCTCCTCCGCATGCCCCTGCGCACACCGTTGCTTCTCGCGACGGCCGAACACGCGACGACCCTGTTCCCCGCGAACACGGCGGCGGGCAGGTGCGCCGGAACCCCCGCCGTCGCGGCCGCGGCGACCACCGGCCAGTCGGGGCACCACAACACCAGCATTCTGCTGATCGGCGGCCCTTCCCTGCTTCCGGAGTCCACAATGGAGTGTTCCGCGCCCTCGACGGCTCCCTCATTGTCCGGTACCCACGCGAGGTCACCGTCTTCTCTTGTCATCCGGCCCGCACCCCTTGTCTCATGTCCGAGGGGCCGACCGCCGCGCCCTCACTTCCGCCCGTCACCGCCCCCGCCTCGCCGGGGAGCAACAGAGAGGACCGGACGGGCTTGGCCGCGGCTCCCCTGCCCGCGACGTCCACCACCACTTCCCTCTCCCTCAGGTAGCCATGCCCAGCCCTGAGCCCCGACAGCCGCACCGGCGTACACCGCAACTCCACATCGGCACCCGGCCACGGGCCGAGCGACAACAACACCGCACCACGGCCACGAGCACGAGTGGACAGCCTGCGGGCCGTCCTGGTGTCGCCGAACCTGCCTGGTGGCCCCGCGACGACAAGGTCGACGCCGTCGAGCAAGGCTGCGGTGACCGAGGCAAAATCCGCGCCTGGCCTCGGTACGAAGGCAAGCCGGTCTGTCCGCACCCCGAACTCACCCGCGGCTGCGACCCCGAACCGGGGAACACCGACCACCGCAGCCCACGCCCCCGCCGACGTCGCCTCCGCGAGCAACGCGAACAACAACGAGGTCGCCCCGCGAACAGCCACCGTGCTGCCCCGCCGCAGCCCTCCCCAAGGCAGAAAGCCGGACAGCGCGGGTAGCACCGGCAACACCTGACCGGTGCTTCTGGCGTGTTCCCCGGCGGCGGCGACCCTGCTCGCCGTGCTCACCCCCGGAAGCGCGGCCAAGCGCGTCACGGTCGCGTTCGAACTCCCCGCCCGCCCGCTGGAGACAACGGCGGGAACCCCCGCTACCGGCCTCGATCCCTTGGGCCACGCGGCAGGAACCTCGGCCACCGTCGTGCCAGACATCGAGTACCACCTCCCCCTCACGGCCGCGCGAGTACGTTCACGTCAAGAACACGCGTACGTGTTCACAGCACGCCGCGGGGAGACGGCGATTACTGATTCAGTCGAACATCTGTTCGACTTCTTCAGTCAACACGGCCCCCGTCCCCTTGTCAAGAACGACATGTCGGAGGGGGATGGAATCCTGCTGACATGGCGAAACCGTCAATCGCGAGCGGGCACGACGAACGAGCCACCGAGGACCTGTTGCGGGACATGGCACCGAGGATCCTCGCGGCATTGATTCGCCGGTTCGGCGATTTCGCCACCGCAGAGGACGCGGTCCAGGAAGCACTGCTCGCCGCCGCCACGCAGTGGCCGGAGGAGGGCATGCCAACCAACCCGGAGAACTGGCTGATCCGGGTGGCTTTTCGCAGGATGACCGACCTGCTGCGCGCGGAACAGGCCAGGCAGCGCAGGGAGAACGCCGTCGCGGCGCGCATCCCCGCCGACGAGCACCTCGCTCCCGCCGCCGACCAGCGGAAGCGGTCGGCCGCCGACGACACCCTCACCCTGCTGTTCCTGTGCTGCCATCCGGTACTCACGCCCGCATCGCAGATCGCGCTGACCCTTCGCGCCGTCGGCGGTCTCGGCACGGACGAGATCGCCAGGGCCTTCCTCGTGCCGGAAACGACGATGGGCCAGCGCATCAGCAGAGCAAAACAGCGCATCCGGGCATCGGGCAGCGAATTCCGGATGCCGGAGCAGCGGGAACGCCCGGCGCGGCTGCGCGCGGTGCTGCACGTGCTGTACCTGATCTTCAACGAGGGCTACACGGCGACGTCAGGGCCCACGTTGCGGCGCGGAGAACTGGCGGTCGAGGCTATCCGGCTCACGCGCGTGATCCACCACCTGCTGCCCGATGAAGGCGAGGTCGCGGGCTTGCTCGCGTTGATACTGCTCACCGATGCCAGACACGCGGCCCGCACCGGCTCCGACGGCGAACTGATCCCGATGGCGGAGCAAGATCGCGGCCGATGGGACCGGGCCCTCATCGCGGAAGGAACCGAACTGGTCACCGACGCGATGGCCCGCACGAGGCTCGGTCCTTACCAGCTACAAGCCGCCATCGCGGCGCTACACGGCGAGGCCGCGACCGCGGAGGAAACCGACTGGCGGCAGATCCTCGCGCTGTACCGGCTGCTGGAACGATTCGCGGACAACCCGATGGTCACGCTGAACCACGCGGTCGCCATCGCCATGGTGCACGGCCCCGAGGCGGGACTCAGCCATTTGACGACGCTGGACGGCGACGACCGCATCGCCGGTCACCACCGGCTCGCCGCGGTCAGGGCGCACCTGCTTGACCTGGCGGGCGACCAGGGCGCGGCGGAGTGCTACCGGCTCGCGGCCAAAAAGACGTCCAGCGCACCCGAGCGGCGGCATCTCGAAGCACGCGCGGCCGAGGTGGAGGCGAAACATTCGTAGCAGCGCTGTTATATTAGCGCTGTGACATTTTGGAGAGCCGGAACCCGGAACGTTTCGCCCAGCTCGCGATGAAGCGGCACATTCGCCTCCTCGACAGCAGGCCGCTACGCACGAGCCGCCCCTTCCGCGACCTGTGGATCGGTTCGTCATGTGGCGCGCTCGGCCAGCAGATCGCCGTCGTGGCCGTGCTCGCCCAGGTATGGGAACTCACTCGCAGTCCACTGTGGACGGGTGCCATCGGCATCGCGACGGCCGTGCCCATGCTCGTGTTCGGCCTCGTCGGAGGGACCCTCGCCGACACGTTCGACCGGCGCGCGCTTGTCAGGGTGTCGACAGCGGGACAACTGCTCACCGCGACCGGGCTCGCCGTCCAGGCCGCGACGGGCAACGCGTCCGTGTTGCTGCTGCTCGCACTCGTCTCGGCTCAAGCAGGCTGCGCCGCGCTCGGCGCACCGGCAAGACGCACCTTCCCGGTAAGACTGCTTCCCGCCGACCAGGTCGCGGCGGGGCTCGCCTTGCAGAACGTCGCGTTCCAGGCGGCCATGCTGCTCGGTCCCGCGCTGGCGGGCGTCGTGATCGCGCAATGGCACTTCACCGCCGCCTACCTGCTGGAGGCGGGCACGGTCCTCATCGCGCTCGTCACCGTCATCCGGCTGCCCGCGATGCCACCGCCGAGACCGGACGAGCGTTCCCGGCGGCCCGCGCGCGGCGGATGGCGGATCATCGCCAGGCGGCCCGCTCTGTCCGGCTCCTTCGCAACCGATCTCGCGCAGACGCTGCTCGCGATGCCGATCGCGCTGTTCCCGCTCGTCAACGAGATCCGGTTCGACGGCAATCCGCGCACCCTCGGGCTGTTCCTCACCGCGATCGCCGTCGGCGGCATCACCGCAGGCATGTTCTCGGGGACCTTCACCCGGATACGCCGCAGTGGAGTCGTACAGCTCGCCGCCGCGTTCTGCTGGGGAGCCGCGCTGGCCGGTTTCGGCGTGGCAGGCCCGCTATGGCTCGCGCTGGCCTTGCTCGCCGTCGCGGGAGCGGCGGACACCGTCTCTGTGATCACTCGCGGCGCGATCGTGCAGCTCGAAACCCCCGACAAGTACCGGGGCAGGGTGTCGTCGGTCGAGCACGTCATCGGCGTCGCGGGCCCCGAGGCCGGCAACTTCAGGGGTGGGTTCGTCGCGTCGCTGACCTCGGCTTCGTTCGCGCTCGTCGCGGGCGGCCTCGCGGCGGCGCTCGCGGTCGGCGTCATCGCCGCGACGAACCGGTCCCTGCGTGCCTACCGAACCCCGGCCCCCGAACCGCGGTTAGCGGGCTAAACGCGGTACTTGCGCACGCTAAGCAACCGGGCGACCTGGGATGACGGTACGTGGCTCAGTGAGCGAAATGCCGGGTTCCGGTGAGGTACATGGTGACTCCCGCGGCCTCGGCGGCGGCGATCACCTCGGCGTCCCTCACCGAGCCACCCGGCTGAACCACCGCACGCACACCGGCGTCGAGCAGCACCTGTAGACCGTCGGGGAACGGGAAGAACGCGTCGGAGGCCGCGACCGAGCCTTTGACCCGCTCACCCGCGCGCCGCACGGCGAGCCGAGCGGAATCGACCCTGTTCACCTGGCCCATCCCGACGCCGATCGTGGCCAGATCGCTCGCGAGCAGGATCGCGTTGGACTTCACCGCGCGAATCGCCCTCCACGCGAACACCAGGTCGGCCAGCACGTCCTCGCCGACCGGCTCACCCGTCGCCAACGTCCAGTTGGCGGGGTCGTCCCCCGGCGCGTCGATCCTGTCCGCGGCCTGCACGAGCACCCCGCCGGAAATCGGCCGCAGTTCCAACTCGCTCGGATCGGCCGGCTCAGCCAGTTTCAGCAGCCGGATGTTCTTCTTCCTCGTCAGCACATCAAGCGCGGCCGCCTCGAAATCCGGGGCGAGCACGACCTCGGTGAACACGTCGGCGATCTGCTCAGCGGTCTTGAGATCGACCGTCCTGTTGCTGGCGATGACGCCGCCGTAGGCGGAGAGTGGATCGCAGGCGTGCGCCTTCCGGTGCGCGTCGGCCACGTCCGCGCCCACCGCGATACCGCACGGATTCGCGTGCTTGATGATCGCGACGGCCGGCTCGGAGAAGTCATAGGCCGCACGCCTCGCGGCGTCGGTGTCGACGTAGTTGTTGTACGACATCGCCTTGCCGTGCAACTGCTCAGCGTGCGCGAGCCCGCCACGTCCCCCGCGATAGACCGCGGCGGCCTGGTGCGGGTTCTCGCCGTAGCGCAGCACGGCACCCCGCTCCCAGGTCGCTCCGAAGAAACCGGGGAAACCCGAATCATCGGCAGGGGCGTAGTCCTCCGCGAACCACGTCGCGACGGCGGCATCGTAGGACGCGGTGTGCGCAAACGCTTGCGCGGCGAGCTGACGGCGCTGCGCGAGGTCGAAGCCTCCGGCGCGCACCTGCGCAAGAACCCAGTCGTAGCGTCCTGGGTCGACCACGACGGCTACCGAACCGTGGTTCTTCGCGGCGGCCCTGACCATCGCGGGCCCGCCGATGTCGATGTTCTCGACGCACTCGTCCTTGGTCGCGCCCGAAGCGACCGTATCGGCGAACGGGTAGAGATTCACGACGAGCAATTCGAACGGCGCGATGTCGAGCGCGGCAAGCTGCTCGACGTGATCAGGACGCTGCCTGTCGGCGAGCAACCCCGCGTGCACCTTGGGGTGCAACGTCTTGACCCTGCCGTCGAACGACTCGGGAAAGCCCGTCACCTGCTCGACCGGAGTGACCGGAACACCGGCGTCCGCGATGGCCTTCGCCGTTCCCCCCGTCGACACGATCTCAACCCCGGCAGCATGCAAGCCGGTCGCGAGCTCAAGCAGCCCCAGCTTGTCCGACACACCGATCAACGCACGCCGTACCGGTCGCTGCCCAGCGCCAGGAGCCTGCTCGCTCACGACAACCTCACCTTTCGTCCTTCGACCGTGCATCCAGCACGACCCAACTGCTCGATCACGTCGACGAGAAGCCGCCGTTCCACCACTTTGATGCGCTCATGCAGGCTGGCTTCGTCATCGTCGGCTTCCACCGGCACCGCCCGCTGGGCGATGATCGGACCGGTGTCCACTCCCGCGTCGACGAAATGCACGGTCGAACCGGTGACTTTGACCCCGAGCTCCAGCGCGTCCTCGACTGCGCGGATACCGGGAAAGGCCGGCAACAGCGCTGGATGGGTGTTGATGACCCTGTTCGGGAATCGTTCCAGGAACCGCGAGCCGAGAATCTTCATGAAACCGGCGGAGACCACGAGGTCAGGGCGGTAGGCGGCGACCGCCTCGGTCAGCGCCTTGTCCCACGCCGCGCGATCGGGATGGTCACTCATCTTGACGGTGAACCAGGGGATTTCGGCGCGCTCGGCCCTTTCCAGTGCCGCGATGCCGTCTCTGTCCGCCCCCACGGCCACCACCGTGGCCGGATAGGACGGCTGCCCCGCGGCGTCGAGTACCGACTGCAGAAGGGTCCCCGAGCCCGACGCGAGTACCACCAACCGGACCGGCGTGGGCAACTCCAGCCTGCTATCCAGAACGGACTCCTCGGGGGCGGTGCACACACGGGCACATCACTTGACCTGGTGACAACACCATAAACGCCGCGAAGTCGATCTTGGCTACGAGGGCGGCGGATCAGTCGCGCACGTCACCGTCGTGGTTCCGCGTGTCCTCCGGCCCGTCCGCGGTGTCCGTCTCCGTGGACTCCGGCACGTCGGGCAACTCCTCCACCACCGTGACATCACCGGTAACGAGCCGCTCGGCGATATCCGTGCCGTCCACGTCTTCCACCTCGGCTGCATCCGTGTCGTCGATGTCGTCGATGTCGTCGTCAGTGTCGACCACGTCATCGGTTTCCTCGGCGGCTGTGCTGTCCTCGCCGTTCTCGCTGTCGTGGCCGTTCTCGCTGTCGTGGCTGGCTTCGGCCTCTTCGGCGGCTTCCTCCACGGCGTCAGTGTCAGTCTCGGTCTCGCTCTCGGCAGCCACACTGGCGACCTTGACGGCCCGCGGCCCGCCGAACCAGGCGGCAATCCCACCGGGTACCGCGATCCACAGGAACGCGGCGATCGACAGCACCCCCAACGGCACCGAAACCGGATCGAGAGCGCCGCTCCCAAGGCGCCCTCCGGCCAAGGTGCCGATCACCACCGTGCCGAATCCGACAAGCGCGCCGGCCACGCCAACGGTCCGCAACCGGACCATCGGATTCTCGTGACTCTTCCGCAGCGACCAGCCGACCAGCGCCCCTGCCATGGTCGGCAACACCAACAGCACCGGCCACCAGGCGGCCTGCTGCTCCGGCAAACCAGCCAGCAACGGAACCCCCGGCACAGGACCCCCGCTGAACGCGAACGGCGCCACGGTCACCGAACCGATCGAAAACCCAGGCCCCGTCACAAAACCCAGACTGAGCACCATCGCGTTGGGCAAGTAACCCAAGCACAGCAACAACATTCCCACGCCGCTGCCGACTCCGTCGGCGTTGGCAGCGAACAGACTCCGGACGGTCGGGGCGGACAGTGCCGTCGCGAGCAGGAAGGTCACCGCGCCCGCACAGAGCAGCGCGGCAAGCCCCAGCACCCCAGCACGCATCCCGCGCAGCGCGACCGGGTCGAGATGGTTCCTCGCCGCCGTGACGAATCCACACCGGCTCGCGACGCCCAATGCCGCCGCGGCCGCGGACACCAGGGCCGGAACGAGGAAAGCGGCAAGCGGCTCGACCCCCAGCTCACCGCCGGCCAGCACCGAAATCGCGATTCCTGCCAGCGCGTGCGCGGCGGCGATGACCCCGATGATGAGCCCCGACTGTCCCGGCTCGGTACAGCGGAGACGCTGCGCCGTGCTCGCGGCGGTTCTGGCGATCAGGAAACACACGCCCACCGTCGGCAACAGCGGAAGCACGCCAAGCGGCGCCCCGCCGATGTCGAGAGGAACCTGGTAGGCAGCAAGCCAGCCGGGCCCGGCGCTCAACACGACACCGAGCGGAGAGAACTCCGCCTGCGAAGCGGTGGCGGTCACGACGGCGAATACGGCGGCCACCACCGCGTATCCGGCGACGAGGGGACTCAGCGCGGCGGCGGCCAGCGCTCGGCAACGAACGCCGCGGGACACTCTCTCACCTGTGTCCGCGACCGCGGCACGTTGATCCACGGTGAGCAGGTCCATCTCGCGACCCTCGCACCCTGGTTGGACCGTACGGGTGAGCCACGCCGCCGACACCCGATGACGACGCCCACACCCCACCCGGTCGGGTCACCCTCGCAACGAAAAGCGCCCGCGACGAATCCGTCGCGGGCGCTTCCCAGGCAATTGATCAGCCGTTGGACTGGCCGAACCCTCCCGGCGGGGTGCCAGGCTGGTTCTGCTGTCCACCTTCCTGCTGCTGTTGTTGCTGTTGCTGCTGCTGGAAGAACTGGCCCTGCTGCGGCGCGTACTGAGTCTGCTGCCCCGGCTGCTGGGAAGAGACCGGCTGCACGAACTTCGTCTGCTGCGGAGCGGAACCGGTCTGGTCGACAGGCTGCTGCTGCCCTGGCTGCTGCTGGCCGTACTGCTGCTGCGGCGCGTAACCGGCCTGCTGCCCGTAGGCACCTGGCTGGCCGTACGGCGAAGCGGCCTGCGGTGACGGCGGCTTGATGATGTTGTTCTCCAGCAGGTAACCGGCGATGGCGGCGAGCATCTGCAAGATGCCGAAGATCAGGATCATGACGCCACCGGCCTGGAGGTCACCGGGGAACTGGAACACGGTGAACAGGAACGTCAGCACACCGCCGACCGCGAAGATCGCGGGCCACGCGCCCGGCTTCTGGTCTCCGGGCAGGATACCGACGAGAGCGGCGAGCCCGCTGATCAGCAACGGCAGCACGATCCAGCCGAAGCCCACGGCGTATACGCCCTGGTCACCACCCAGGTTGGCGAAGCCGAGGAACAGGTTCAGGACGCCGAGTCCAGCCGTCACCAGGAAAAGGATCTGCGGCAGACCGAGCTTCATGCCACCCCCCGTGGAGGGTGTCGCACCGGAATACGGCTGTTGCGGCTGCTGCGGGCCTTGCCCCGGGAATCCACCCGGCGCGCCGCTCGGGAAGGTCATCCGTGTCTCCTGTCGTGTTCTTGCTCTAACGCGCGGTCAGTCCTGGTCAGCCGCCTTGCGCGGAGGCCGGAACGCACTCGCGGGCAGTCCAGGCCGCAGCGGTACGCGACATTAGCGCATGGCCGCTCAGGCGGCGCCCGGCCTTGGACGCCTCACCCGAGCATTCGGTTTCATGTCCGCCCATAATGACGTACGCCCCACAACGACCAGGGGCCGGGCGTGTGGCCCGGCCCCTGGTCGTTGTGTAGGTGTCAGGTCGTGCCCGACAAACCCATAGCAGAGGTTTGTCCGACCTTGGTCTAGAGGTTTTTGTAGAGTTCGCGGGCGAGTTCGGCGGTTTCGGTGGGGGTTTTGCCGACTTTGACGCCTGCGTTTTCGAGTGCTTGTTTTTTGGCTTGGGCGGTGCCGGTGGAGCCGGAGACGATGGCGCCGGCGTGGCCCATGGTTTTGCCTTCGGGGGCGGTGAATCCGGCGACGTAGCCCACGACGGGTTTGGTGACGTGGTGGGTGATGTAGTCGGCGGCGCGTTCTTCGGCGTCGCCGCCGATTTCCCCGATCATGACGATGATGTCGGTGTCGGGGTCGGCTTCGAAGGCTTCCAGCGCGTCGATGTGGGTGGTGCCGATGATGGGGTCGCCCCCGATCCCGACGGCGGTGGAGAAGCCGATGTCGCGCAGTTCATACATCATCTGGTAGGTCAGAGTGCCGGATTTGGACACCAGCCCGATCCTGCCGGGGCCGGTGATGTCGGCGGGGATGATCCCGGCGTTGGACTTGCCCGGGGAAATCACCCCCGGACAGTTCGGGCCCACGATGCGGGTCTTGTTCCCGGTGGCGACGGCGTGGGCCCAGAAGTAGGCCGAGTCGTGCACGGGGATGCCCTCGGTGATGACCACGGCCAGCCCGATCTGGGCGTCGATGGCCTCGATCACGGCGTCTTTGGCGAACCGGGGTGGCACGAAGATCACCGACACGTCCGCGCCGGTGGTTTTCATCGCCTCCTCCACCGTGGCGAACACGCTCAACTCGGTGCCGCCGATGGTGACGGTGGTGCCGGCCTTGCGGGCGTTGACCCCACCGACGATGTTCGCGCCGGCGGCCAGCATCTTCGTGGCGTGTTTCGTGCCCTCCGACCCGGTCAAACCCTGCACGATGATCTTGGAATGCTCATTCAGGAAAATCGACATCGCTCACGCACCCGCCGCCGCTAGCTGGGCGGCCTTGTCCGCCGCACTGTCCATCGTGTCCACCACAGTCACCAGCGGATGCGCCGCCGCCGCCAGGATCTGCCTGCCCTGCTCCACATTGTTGCCATCCAGGCGCACCACCAACGGCTTGGACGCCTCATCACCCAGCAGGCGCAACGCCTCCACAATCCCGGTCGCCACCGCATCACACGCGGTGATCCCACCGAACACATTCACAAACACACTACGCACCGACGGATCACCCAGGATCACATCCAACCCCGCGGCCATCACCTCCGCCGACGCGCCACCCCCAATATCCAAAAAGTTCGCCGGAGCGACCCCACCATGACGCTGCCCCGCATACGCCACCACATCCAGAGTCGACATCACCAAACCAGCACCATTACCAATAATGCCGACCTGGCCCTCCAACTTCACATAATTCAACCCCTTGGCCTTGGCCTTAGCCTCCAACGGATCCTCCGCCTCGGCATCCACCAACTCCGCATGACCCGGATGCCGGAAACCCGCATTCTCATCCAGCGTGACCTTGCCATCCAACGCCACAATCCGATCCTGGGGATCCCGCACCAGCGGATTGACCTCCACCAACGTGGCATCCTCAGCCACAAACGTCTCCCACAACTTCACCACCACATCCGCGGCCTCCTCCCGCACCCGCTCCGGGAACCGCGCCTGCGTCACAATCTCCAACGCCCGCGCCCGATCCACCCCCACAATCGGATCCACCGCAACCCGCGCCAACGCCTCCGGACGCTCCACCGCCAACTGCTCGATCTCCACACCACCCTCAGCAGACGCCATCGCCAAAAACGTCCGCTGAGCCCGATCCAGCAAAAACGAGAAGTAATACTCCTCCGCGATATCCGAAGCCACCGTCACCAACACCCGACGCGTCACATGACCCTTGATATCCAAACCCAAAATCTGCTCAGCCCGCTGGCCAGCCTCCACCGCAGAACCAGCCAGCTTCACACCCCCAGCCTTACCCCGACCCCCAGTCTTCACCTGCGCCTTCACCACCACAGGGCCACCAAGACCCTCAGCAACAACACGCGCTTCATCCGCACTAACCGCCACAGCACCCGGCAAAACCGGCACACCATGGGCAGCGAAGAGATCCTTCGCCTGATACTCGTAGAGGTCCACTACTTCAGTCTCCTGACGACACACGCCACTGTGGTTTATTGACAAACCGTGCTGCCGGACGCCCAAGACCCTATCGACCTGGCGCCGAACCGTGGTCTCCACGTCCGGTGAACTCGGTCACCGATAGCCTTCTGAGCTGGGGTCTGTGGCGCAAATCGCGCTTGCCTTCACCCAATTGGCGACATCTGTATCGGTTGCGATAACGGCTACTCGACGGTCATCGAACAATGCGCTCGCTCTGTCGACAATCTCGTCGGCGGAACAGTTGTCGGCATTGTTGTCATAGTCGACTTTGCCTGCCTTCTCAGGGTCGCGGGGCATCTCGGCAATGCCGTTACCGGCATCCCCGTCGACACCCCCGGCCGCGCAGTCACCAACGTTCCCTTCGCAATCGTTTCCGGGACCGACGACGAAGAGCACAACCGCCGGATCCTCTTGCTCGACGGTCGCCACGATCTCCCGAAATGACCTCAACGCGCCCGCGTGGATCACCTCGGCACCCTCATCGCGAAGCGCCCTCGCCACCCTGACGGCGACAACACCCGGCGCCGGCGCCTGACGGTCCACCGCCGTTCGGGCTGATCCGGCGAGTTCGACGAGCACGATCCTCGTCAGCCCCGTGCCCACTGTCACCAGGCACCCCGCTCCGGGCCGGCCCAGACCCATCAGTCCTGTTCCACCGAACGACGAGAGGCCGCGACGGCGATGACCGCCGCGACCAGCGACGCGACAGCACCGGCGAGCGCGAACCAGAACCCGATACCCGGTCCCGCGCCTTCGATTTCGTCACCGCCGAGCGGAAGGGTTGCCGCGTGCAGGCCGAGGACGCACGCGGCGCCCACGAGCATCGCGGCCGCGGGAACCGGCCTGCTGCGCAGCGCGAGCGCGAGCGCACCGAGAACCGTGAGAACCCCGGCGAGCAACCCCCACGACGGGGTGCCGAACTCCGACCACAATCCGGGAGCGACGTAGTCCGGCGCGGAGATGACCGGCGAGCCGAACGCCGCGATCGTGAGCACCCCTGCCGCGACGACGGGAGTCAGCAGGTTCATTCCCGCATCGGACGCCGCGTCGGCGGTGAGTTCGTCGGCATCATCCCGCTCGACGACCCCGGCGACCGCCGAGCAACAGGCCGTGACGACCGCCGCGAGCATCGCCAGCCAGGCCCACAGCACTCCGGGTCCGGCGGAAAGCACCCCGGGGACGCTGGTCGCGGTGATGACAGTGTCGAGCACCGACGTCCCAGCGACCAGAACACCGACCCAGACCACGGACAACGCAGGCCGCACGATCACGGCGACCGCCGGTACGAACATACCGAGGCCGAGCAAGCCCACCGCCCCACCCGCGACGGCGAGCAGTTCGCGCGTGGGGCTTTCCGGCGGAGTCAGGACGCCCGTCGTCGCCAGCTGGGACATGAAGGCACCGGCAAACGCCGACACCGCCGTCAGGACCGCGAACACACCCGTGGCCACCTGCAGCTTCCGCCGCCCCGGTACGCGGACCTCCTCGGTGCCACGTCCCGCGGTGATGCGGCGGCCGGCGTCGGGATTCGTCGCCGCTACGGCGACCAGCGCGATCACGGCGACCAAGGCGACCACCGGTCCGGATGTGACACTGGCGTCGGTCAGCACCAAGCCAGACACCAGTCCTGGCACCGCGATCGCCAGGGTGCCGGTCGCGAGGCCGACCAGTCCGCCCCTGCTGAACGCGCCGTCGCTAGAGGTCATGAAGAACGCGGCTGCGAGCGGGAGCGCGGCGGCCACGGCGAGATAGCCCACGAGCGGCAACGCCGGTCCCTCGAAGGCATTGCGCACGAGCAGATAAAGGTCAGCGGACTCGAACGGCGCCATCAGCAGACCGAAGGCGGCCACCACCGCCGCGACGACCACGACGAGAAGCCAGCGCTGCCGCCATCCGGCCATTCCGGGCAGTCCGCCGTCGCCGGTCGCTGCCCGGCCTCTCACGCCGGGGCCTGATCCGCCCCCTCCGCGTACATCGTCGGCGTGCTCTCCGTTCCCGCCGTTCGTTCGGTCGCCTCCCGCACCGCCGCCAAAGGCGGCATCACCGATCCCGCCGGAACCTCCGAAGCCCTGGCCGGGTTCGCCCGCCTCGCCGAGTTCGCCTGCCGCGCGCACCGCGAACAGCCCCGCGAGCGCCGCCACCGCGTGCCCCGCCACCAGTAACCACAGTCCGGGGCCCTGCGTGTGCGGAAGCAGATCGGCAGGCAGGTACAGCTCAGGCCTGGCCGCCGTCGAAGGATCGGCCACGAATTGCAGATCGAGCAGCACACGACCAGGCGCGAGCACGGCTATGCCCACCAGCACGCCGGCGGCCATGCCCTGCCGTCCTCGCGTGGCGAAGGCCAGCGCGGCGGCGAAGGGCAGCACCGCGAGCACGATCAACATGGGCCCGCTCGCGAAACCACGTTCCGTCCCGGCCACCACTGGCAGGACGCTCCCCGCGGCGAGCAGGACCGTGGACACTCCCGAAGCGCCGAGCGCCGCCAGCAGCGACACCGGTCGCCGTTCCGTCTCGACGAGTACGCGCGAACTCACCAGCGCCCACCTCGACGCGGTTGCGCTCGATATCCGGGCCCGTGCATCGGCTCACCTCGACCTGTCGCGACCGTGCGTCCCTCACCGCCGTCCGGCGGTCACCACCCCTGTGGGGCTTCGCCCGCGTCTCGACGCGCAACGGCCGGTTCGTCCGCTCTGCCTTACGTATTCGTGCGCTCTGCCGCAGCCGACGCTAGCAATGGCAACGAGCCGGATCCGCATTCGCCCGGCGAGCCGGGAATCGTGTCGCTTCGCCACCGGTTGCGCATCTGTAACGCAAGTCACACCAGATGGAGCAACCCCCTTTCTACCTTGCGTCATTCAGTCACCCGCACCCCGGCATGGCCGCCTCGTTCGGCCCACACCGGGGCCGGATCTTGCTCCGGACCGTTCCCCTTCGTTACTGTCCCGCAGTCCCCATTACGGTCAGGTCACGAACGGACTGGACAAGCGCGGCTCCCCGGAGTCACGTGCGTTCACGAGTGGTTACCCCCCGAAACCACTCACCGGGTTCCCCCGCCCGGCGCCCGAGACCTGGCTCCCCGCGTAACGGAAGGCCCTGTCTTGGCTCGACACCGCTCCCCCGGCGGCCAAGCTCCTTCTCCGGCACTCGAAGACGCACTGGACGGTGCGGTCGTTCGCGTCCGGGGTTCCCATAGGCTCCCCGCACCCTCGTCGGCCCTGCGTGGCCGCGTGGTTGTCGCCGCAGTCGCCGCAGGCGCTTTCGCCGCCGCCGCTGCTGGTCAGACATTGCAGGCAGCCTCAGGAAGCACCGAAGCCAGCCCGGATGTCACCCCCCTCGCCAACACTCGCGACGCGAGCGCCGCACTCGGCAGCGGCGGCAACGCCCCAGCCGGAGCGCCCGAACTCCTCCAGGTTGCCCGCCCCGCCGACGCCTCGGCCGAGGTCGAGAAGCTCACCGCGAGCGCCGAGGTCACCGACGCCCGCGTCGAGCGGGAAGCCGAGGAAGCCCGCATCGCCGCCGAGGAAGCGGCGCGGCCCAAATTCGTCGTTCCCGCCCAAGGCACGTTCACCTCGGGTTACGGCGCCAGGTGGGGCACGACCCATTACGGCGTGGACATCGCCAACGGCATCGGCACCCCGATCGTCTCGGCCGCCGACGGCACCGTGATCGAGGCAGGACCGGCCAGCGGCTTCGGCCTCTGGGTCCGCGTCCAGCTCGAAGACGGCACGATCAACGTGTACGGCCACATCAACAGCTACAACGTCAGCGTCGGTCAGCAGGTCAAGGCAGGCGAGCAGATCGCCGAGATGGGCAACCGCGGTCAGTCGACCGGCCCTCACCTGCACTTCGAGGTGTGGACCCCCGCGGGCCAGAAGATCGACCCCGCCTCGTGGTTCGCGGAGCACGGCGTCAGCTTCTGACGCTCTCGCGCCCAGGCGGCACCCTGGCGTCACGGCGGCCCCGACGGCTTCCGTGGCGCCCTGAGTCCAGGCGACCGCCCGAGAACCACTGATCGACATCATGAACGCGCTCGCGCGTTTACTGACGCTGTTATCGTCGCGCTCGTCGTCACCGGCATCGCGATACACCCGAGGAACATCAGCGCTCGCCGATCGACCGGATCCGCCCGGGGAGCGACCCTTGCACGCGACAATCCCGCGAACGGCAACCCTGCCGACGGTGACAGCGGCAGCGACGAGCCCGCGAACGGCTGTACGCGGCAGGCCACCCGCGCCCTCGCTCAGCCGGGCGCGACGCCCGGCATGCCAAGACCTGACGAAGGTCGTGCCGACCGCCTCGCACACCTGCCGAACCCCCATCGCACACCCCTCAGCTCATCGAACTTGTGTTCGAGAACGAGGTTAGCGAAGGGGTCCGACAATTTCCGGACGCCGCCGAACCGAAGCTACAACTTCACCATCGGCACGCTGCCGATGAGCATCAACCGCACGGTTCCCGTGCCACCGAAATCAATGGTCGCCGTCGCTCTCGGCCCCGAACCGTCGGTGGAGACGACCGTCCCCAGCCCGTACTTGTCGTGACTGACCCTGTCCCCGACGTCGAGCTTGAGCGCGACCGTGTCCTTCCAGCCGTCCTTCCAGCCCTTCGCCGGCGCGGAACGACCTCCGAAACCACCCGAATCGGCACCGAACCCCGACCTGCGGCCCCACGTGGTCGCGGCACGCGGCGAACCGCCCTCCGATCCGCCGGAAGGAGCCAGCCGTCGCCAGTCGACCAATTCACCGGGAATCTCGTCGAGGAACCGGGAAGCCGGGTTGGTCATGGGCTGGCCCCACGCCGAACGGATCAGCGCACGGGAGAGATACAGCCGCTGCCGCGCCCTCGTGATGGCGACATAGGCCAGCCTGCGTTCCTCAGCCAGCTCCTTCGGCTCGCCGAGCGCCCGCATGTGCGGGAAAACGCCATCTTCCAAACCGGTGCCGAACACGACCGGATACTCAAGACCCTTCGCCGTGTGCACCGTCATGAGCGTGACGACACCGGCGTCCTCCTCTTCCTCTTCTCCGTCGGGGGAAGGGATCGAGTCGGCATCGGCGACCAGCGAAACCCGTTCGAGGAACGCGGGCAACGAACCGGGCTCGGGAACTCCGGCGTCGGCGGCGTCAATGGCTTCCGGGACATCTGCGGTGTCCGGCTCCGCCGCTTCCCTTGTCGCCTCGGCGAATTCGGTGAACTCCCTCGCGACGGTGACCAGTTCGTCGAGGTTCTCCAGCCGCGAGGCATCCTGCGGATCGTCCGACTCCTCAAGTTCGGCGCGGTAGCCCGTGCGCTCCAGCACGGCCTCCAGCACGTCGGCGACCTCCTCACCGGTCTCGACGAGTTCGTAAAGCCCGTCGAGCAACTCGACGAAACCGGTGATGGCCTTTTGTGACCGGGGATTGAGCAGGGGCACCTTGCCCGCGACCGCGTCGCGCAGTGCCGAGGCGAACGAGACGCGTTCCCGCTCGGCGTGAGTCGCGACGACGGCTTCCGCTCTGTCCCCGATTCCCCGCTTCGGCACGTTGAGGATCCGCCGCAGGCTCACCGTGTCCTCGGGATTGGCGAGCACCCTCAGGTAGGCGAGCGCGTCCCTCACCTCACGGCGCTCGTAGAATCGCACGCCGCCGACGACCCGGTAGGGAAGCCCGAGCCGGATGAAGATCTCCTCGAACACCCTCGACTGGTTGTTGGTGCGGTAGAAGACCGCGACGTCGGAGTACTTGACCTCGCCCTTGTCGACGAGCGCGTCGATCTCGTTGGCGACGAAGGAAGCCTCGTCGTGCTCGTTGTCAGCGACGTAGCCGACGATCTTCTCCCCGTCGCCGGAGGCGGTCCACAGCCGCTTGTCCCTGCGGTTGGGGTTGCGCGCGATCACGGCATTGGCGGCGGAAAGGATGGTCTGCGTCGAGCGGTAGTTCTGTTCGAGCAGGATCGTGCGCGCGCTGGGGAAGTCGCGCTCGAACTCCTCGATGTTGCGGATGGTCGCGCCACGGAAGGCATAGATGGACTGGTCGGCGTCGCCGACGACGCACAGTTCGGACGGCTCGACTCCCGACTCGGTCACCTCGGTGCCGACCAGCTCACGCACCAGCGTGTACTGCGCGTGGTTGGTGTCCTGGTACTCGTCGACGAGTACGTGCCGGAACCGCCGCCGGTAGTACTCGGCGACATCGGGGAATACCTGGAGCAACTCGACCGTGCGCATGATCAGGTCGTCGAAGTCCATGGCATTGGCCAGCCCGAGCCTGCGCCGGTACTCGCCGTAGACCTCGGCGGCCCTGCGCTCGAAGTCGTTGGCCGCCGCCGACGCCGCGGAATCGGCGTCGACCAGCTCGTTCTTCAAGTTGGAGATGTGCGCGGCGAGCGTGCGTGCCGGGTACCGCTTCGGATCGAGATCCAGATCGCGCGCGACCAGCGTGAGCAGCCTCCGCGAGTCGTCGGCGTCGTAAATGGAGAAGTTCGACGACATCTCCAGCGTCTTGGCCTCGCGCCGGAGAATGCGCACGCACATCGAGTGGAACGTCGAGACCCACATCGCGTTGGCCCTGCGCCCGACGAGTTCGCTGACGCGTTCCCGCATCTCGGCCGCGGCCTTGTTGGTGAACGTGATCGCGAGGACTTGCCCTGGGTGCACGTGCCGCGCGGCGAGCAGGTAGGCGATGCGTCTTGTCAGCACCCTCGTCTTGCCGGAACCGGCTCCGGCCACGACGAGAAGCGGCGGACCGGTGTGCTCGACGGCCGCTCGCTGAGAAGGGTTCAAGTCGTCGAGCAAATCCGCGTACTTGCCCGGTTCCGATGGAAGATCGAAGAGGGTGCTCATTGTGACTTCACGCTACCTGGACCCTCTGACGAAGTGACTATGTGCCATACTCGCTGCCGTGCGGTACGACGCGTTTCGATTTTTCTACGGGATCCGGACTCCGGCTCCCGTGATCGCGTAGTGCCCCATCCGCCATCACCGCAAGCCCCGGAGTCCACGGACCCGGGGCTTTTGTCGGCCCAGGGCCGGTTGCGGGGCCGGGAACGACCGGAGGTCGACATGAACGCGCAAACCCACGACGCTGGCGAAACCGCGGCCGAGGACATCAACGAACTCCGCAAAGAGATCGACTGGCTCGACGCCGAGATTCTGCGACTGGTGAAACGCAGGGCCGAGGTGTCCAAGACCATCGGAGCCGCCCGTATGGCGGCAGGTGGGCCGCGCATCGTCTACAACAGGGAGATGGACGTCCTCGCCCGCTACCGGGAGCTGGGCCCTGAGGGCCGTCAGCTCGCGATGGCGCTGCTCAACCTGGGCAGGGGCCGGCTCGGCCGGTGAAACACGGGGCGTCGCGGAATCTCAGGGTGTTCCCCCGAGCCACGCGTCCCCCACAGCGGGCACACTGGAACCATGGACACGATCATTCACCTGGTCGCCTTCTTGATCGCGATCGCCAGTGTGCTCGCGGCACTGGGGCACGCGGGTTACCTCGCCATGCTCAGCAGCGCGGCGAACAAGCGGGCCGGTGGTGCGCCCATCGCCCAGTACGTCCGGTCGCGGTTCGCGGTCGCGGGCGGCACCACGGCACTTTCCCTGCTGGCGCTTCTGCTCACCTCGGGAGGTCCCGCGCTCGACATCGTGGCGATCATCCTGGCCGTCGGCAGTGGCGGTACGGCCGTGAAGGCATTGCAGTCGACCCAGTCGAAGTACCGCACCGGCGGCCGTTAGCACACCGGCTTCTCGGCACATGGGTGCGCCCAGAGGAGTGATATCAGGGCCCGCTTCGGGCTCTGATCCGCCACCAGGGCCGAAAGACTCCTAGTCTGTGCCGCGTGAGCAATCCTGCCGGTGTCCCGCGCGCGCGTGAAAGCGCCGCACGTGCAGCGTGCCGTGCAGATGCTCAGTATCCGGCTGCTCCATTCGGTTTAACAGGGGTGCCGGTGCCGTCAGATGGACCTCGCGGGGGAGTCCAGCTGGCATGAATGGCAGGGCCGACTTCACCGAGTACCGCTTCGCCACTCCTCAATACCGGCAACCAAACCAGGGCAGGCACCGGCGGGCACAGGGCGCGGAAACCTGGACTCCCGCCGTGGTCGCCTACTCCCCCGCATCGCGGGCGGCCGCCCCTGCGATGCCCTTCGGCAGGCGGCATGTCCCTCGGAGCGATCCGTTCGACACGACGGCACCCACCCTTCCCGGCCTGCCCGTGCAGGCCCCTTCACCGAAACCACAGGATGTCGAGTTCGCGGCGTCCCGTGGCGAACTGCCGTTGACCGCGCCGACCGTGTTGCCCCGTCCCGCCGAGCGGGGCAGTCCCGGTGAGCAGGCGGGGCCGCCTCGCGACGAGAAACCGTCGCGCAGGAAGAAGGTCACACTCACGACGCCGTGCACGGTGACCCCGGCCGACGACGAGGCGAGGGTGTACGTCGCGCCACCTCCCGACGGTCTCGGCAAGTTCGATCTCGGCTCCGTGCCCGCGTCGGTCACCCCGCCCCGGAGCTGGCGCAAGGCCGCGTGGTTCGCGACGTTGTCATCAGGAGGGGTCGTCGTCGCGCTGCTGGTCGCCGGAACGATGCTGGTCAGCCAGCCTCCAGAGGAACGTCAGGCGATCGAGGGCTGGACGGATCGCGGAGGCAACGCTCCACTGCTGCCCGACGAGGACTACGCCGACGACGCCCCGCTCGACGGAGGCGCACCCACCTCACGCGACTCGTCCCCGACCAGGGGAGCTCCCGCTCCGGGCGAGGACTCGACAGCCCAGGACACGACGGTCTCGTTCCGCACGACATCGCCATGGCAAGGCACCTTTCCCCCGTCGGAGTCCGGCACGGACCCTTCGGGGCCGGGAACCGGACCGACTGGGTCGGCGCCGCCCGCCGAGCCGGGACCGCCGGGGGATTCCGGCCCGCCCGCTCAGCCGAAGCCGCAGAAACCGCAGGTCACGCAGGCTCCGATGACCCAGTCGAAGGAGCGGTACCTGTTGCCGGCCCACGACGCGGACACCATCGGGCAGCGGTCACAGGACTACCTCAACACCGTCACCGAGGACCCGGAGACCGCCCACGAGATGACGACGGGCGAACTGGCCGCGGAAGGCACAGATGGCTTGCGCAGCAAGTACGCGGACATCGCCTACTTCGAGGTCAAGCACGTCTATATCGACCAGAACGAGGGATACACGGTTAATTCCGTCGAGGTAACCCATCTTGACGGATCGAAGACTCAGGAAACCCGCAAACTGATCTTCGGGGACGGGTCGAAGATCGCCGAAGACGGGCAGTGAACCGAGGTTCGATCTCACCCCCGAATAGGCGCTTCACCTGCGGATGCACGCTGTTTTCGCACATTCCGCTGCACGTGCAGTGCGGCGAACGGTCCGAGGTTGCTCTAACCAGGTGACACCGTTGGCCGCTCGTCGTGTTTCGACGACTGTCCACCGACAGGGGGTGGTGGCGGAGCCCCCGAAACGGTTGTCTGTTGCTCGGGGTCCGAACTCCAAGTCCACGAGGCGAAACAGACGAGGACCGACAGTGCACGACCGGCGCCATTCGGGATTCAGCCCGGCAACGACGACAGTGGAGGACGTCCTCAGCGACGACATCCTCCGCGACGCGTTGGCCGAGCCCCTTGTCGACGACGAGCGACCGCGCGAAGTCGTCGGCAAGCAGCGCAGGTATCTCCCGCCGCCCAGCGCGTTGTCGCGCCGCAGGCAGCTCGGGCCGCCGCCCGAACCGGAGAACAAGCTGGCACGGCGAGCCAAGCTCGGCGCGCTGATACTGGCGACGGCGTTCCTGGTCGCCGCGATCGTCGTGGCGGCGACACTCGCCGGCGACGGCGAGCACGCCTCGCAGGCCGCCGCTCACGCTCCCTTGCAGATCACCGGCGCCGCGGCGCTGGCTGGCTTCGCCGTTCCCGCTTCGAAGGCACTTTCCAGGAAGCCGCTGGCCACCCGTGGCGCGGTACCAGTGAGCGGCGGCACCGGCACTGACGGTCGCGCGACCGGTGACGTCGCGACCCCGCACGGCGCGGGCGAGATCCACACGGCTCACCGCGCCCACGACGTCTCCGATGCCGCCATCGAACCCGTCGCCGCAGAGAACACGCTGCCCGCGACGAGCGAAGCCGCACCGGAACAGGACAACACGCGGGTCGTCCGCGAGTTCTACGCGCTCGTCGACCACGACCCCGTCGGCGCGCTGAGCATGGTGGCCCCCTCTCTGGCAGGTGACGACCGCGATCAGCTCGTCGAAGCGTGGCGCTCGATGGCGTCCGTGACGGTCGACGAGCTCACCGAAAAACCAGACGGTTCGGTTCGCGCCGTCATCACGATCGTCCCCATCGACGGCAATCCGCTCACCGTCGTTCAGCAACTGAGCGTGAATGGTCGCCCGCACACCGTAATCAAGGAAGCAAAGCTGCTGAGCGTGCAACCTAAGTAGGGCGAGCGGCGTCATCCACATGGGCGCTGGGACAGCCTCGAACAGTGCCGCCTCCGTGTGCGAAGAGTGAGCGGCCTAACCTGTCACGAGTCGGTCTCGGTAAGCCGGCACCAAGGATCACCGGTATGTGCCTAAGCTCCACACGTGCGACGCGCTTCCAGGCCCAGCGTCGCAATCACTGAAGGAGCCCGAAGGAGGTCGCGTGAGCGACGAGGGTCGCCTGGTTGCCGGTCGCTACCGCGTCAAGAGGCGGATCGGCACCGGAGCCATGGGGGCCGTGTGGGAAGCGCAGGACGAGATACTGCACCGCACGGTCGCGATCAAGCAGCTCTTGCTGCAACCAGGGCTGGAAGACAACGAGGCTGAGGACGCACGCAAGCGCACGATGCGCGAGGGCCGGATCGCGGCCCGGCTGCACCATCCCAACGCCATCACGGTTTTCGACGTCGTCACCGACGACAACGGCCAGCCGTGCCTGATCATGGAGTACCTGGCGTCGACAAGCCTCGCGCAGGAACTCCAGAAACGGAAGACGCTGCCGCCCTCCGAGGTCGCGAAGATCGGCGCGCAGGTCGCCGCCGCGCTCAAGGAGGCTCATGCGGTGGGCATCGTCCACCGCGACATCAAGCCGGGCAACATCCTGCTGGCGGGCAGTGGCCTCGTGAAGATCACCGACTTCGGCATCTCCCGGGCCAAGGACGACGTCACCGTCACCAAGACCGGCATGATCGCCGGTACCCCCGCCTATCTCGCACCCGAGGTGGCCATCGGTGGCGACCCCGGGCCCGAATCGGACGTCTTCTCGCTCGGTTCGACGCTGTACGCCGCGACGGAGGGCCAGCCACCGTTCGGGCTGAGCGAAAACACGTTGAGCCTGCTCCACGCGGTCGCGGCAGGCCAGATCAATCCTCCGCGGCAGTCGGGGCCGCTGACCAGCGTGCTCGCGGTCATGCTGCACCCCGACACGCGGCACCGGCCGACGTCCGAGGAATGCGAAGAACTGCTGACGGCGGTCGCGAGGGGGGAGACACCGCTCGGCGGCTCCCCCGACAGCACCACTCAGGTGCAGCCCGCCGTCGGCGGCGGCACCGGCACGGCGGTGCTCGGTGCTGCCGCGGCCGGAGCGGCACTCGGCGCGGCGGGCGCCGGTGACGACTACCTGCCCGCAGGCCACTCGGGCACCCTTGGCGACGGCGCGAACGGCGGGTACTACGGCACTTCGCGCGACGACAGGTACGAACCGGCGGACGGCTACCCCGACCAGGACTACGACAACTATCACGCCGCGCAGGCCGGGCCGGGCGCGACGAGGGGGTTCGAAGCCACCCGCGCCGTTCCTGCCGACGACGGTTACGACAACTACGACGGTTACGACGACAGAGGCGGCTACGACAACAGGGGCGGTCGCGACGCGTACGGCGCCGCCGCCTACGACGAGCCGCCTGCCGACGAGCCGGAGGCCAAGAGCAACTGGAAGATCCCGGCCATCGTGGGCAGCATCGTCGTCATCGGCATGGCGGCGTTCGCGATCTGGGTGTTCGGCGGCTCCGGCGGCGGCGACGCCGAGCAGGATCCGCAGCGGCCGGCGGCGACCACACAGAACCTGCCGACGACGACAACCAGCTCGTCGCAGGTGACCACGGAGCCGGAGCCGACGAGCGAGGTGGTCGAATCCTCGACCTACGAGCCGCCGGTCCAGCCCCCGCCCGTCGAGCCATCGACCGAGGCGCCGCCTCCGACGTCGGACGAGGTGCCGACGACCGAACCGGAACCGGAACCGACGACGGACGATCCGCCTCAGCCGACGACCGAGCCGTCGGAGCCACCCAGCGAGACTTCGGCCAGTCAGTAACCTGAGGCTGGGTTGATACTCGTTTGACCGGCATTGGGGTACAAGGGGCTGCGTGAACGACACAGAAGGCGCTCTCGTCGGTGAGCGGTACCGGCTGGACCAGCCAATCGGTCGCGGGCGGGCAGGCATCGTCTGGCTCGCCTTCGACACGATGCTGCACAGAACCGTCGCCGCCAAACGACTACTCGTCCAGGCAGGCCCCGGCGGGGCGGATCAAGCGCGCGAGGCAACGCTGCGCGAGGGTCAGCAGGCGATGCGGGTCGTGCACGCCAACGCGATCGCCGTATACGACGTCTTCCACGACGGCGGTAACGACGACGTGTGGCTCGTCATGGAGTACGTGCCTTCGCGCAACATGGCGGACTTCCTCAGCGAGCACGGTCAGCTCACGCCGGAGCAGGCCGCCTATCTGGGCGTCCAGCTCGGTTCGGCGCTCGCGGCCGCGCACGAGATCGGGGTTTCGCACCGGGTTGTCGAGCCACGCAACGTCCTGCTCGCCGACGACGGCGGTGTCAAGATCACCGACATCGGGATATCCGACGCGACACCGGATCCCGCCTTTCAAGCCCCCGAGGTGGCCGCCGGCGAGCCCGCCAGCCCTGCCAGCGACGCGTTCTCGCTTGGCGCCACGCTGTTCACCGCGGTGGAGGGAACACCGCCCTTCGGCAGCGACGGAACAGGCCCTCCCTCGGTGCCCAATCGTTCCGGCACACTGACCGGGGCGGTGCTGAAACTTTTGCGCGCCGATCCCGAACTGCGGCCGACGATGAACGACACGATCATCGCGCTGAAGGCCATCACTCGTGGGCAGCAGGCCGGTTTCGTGCCACCGACGGCCCCCGCGATGCCCACGGTCCCGGTGATGCCTCGACCGCCGAGGGTGCAACCTCGGGCCGCGCAGGCCCCGGGTACCGCGAGCCGGATGGCGCGACCGAAAACCCTGCGGTGGGCGCTGGTCGTGCTGGCCGCCCTCGTGGTGGTCGCCGTCGGCGTCGCCGTTGTCGTCTAGCCGTTTTCCGGTTTGAGCGCGCCGAGCAGGGTCCGCATGGCCGGGTTGTCCCTCGCGCGCGCGGCGACCGCCGCGTGGATGACGCGTACCGGAGCCGGATGCCTTACCTTGCGGACGGCGACTCCCGGATGTGGCGAGCCGAGCCCCAACTCGGGGATCAGCGAGATGCCGAGGCCCGCGGCGACAAAACCCTGCGCTGTCTGGTAATCCTCGCTGTGCACGACGAAGGACGGCGAGAAACCGGCGGAGGCACAGGCCCTCGTCAAGATCTCACTACAGGGACCGCTCTGCGGCCCGTCGTGACCGATCCACTGCTCGTCGGCGAGATCACTCAGGTCGACAACGCGTTTGCGGGCGAGCGCGTGCCCCTTGGGCAGCACCGCGCGATAGGGGTCGTCGAGCAAATGCACCAGTTCGATGCCCTTCGCCGGCGGGCTCGTCCTGGGAAAGACCACGATCGCGACGTCGGCGTCACCCGATTCGACCTCGGGAAGCGGATCCTCCGGTTCCACGAGCCGCAGATCCAGCTTGAGCCGGGGAAACTCCCTGCGCAGGACGGCGACCGCGGGCGGAACCAGGGAAACCCCCGCCGTGGCGAAGTAGCGGACCGCGAGCGAGCCCTCAGCCCCGTTCTTCAGGTCGGCGAGCGCGGACTCCGCCTTCGCGAGCTGATCACTGAGCGCCTCGGCGTGCTCGGAAAGCAGTGCGCCTGCCGCGGTCGGCCTCACTCCCCTGCCGATGCGCTCCAGCAGCACCGTCCCCGCTTCACGTTCCAATGTGGATAGTTGCTGGCTGATGGCGGAAGGGGTGTACCCGAGGTTTCTGGCCGCGGCGCTGATGGAGCCGCTGGTGACCACCGCACGCAGCACCTGCATGCGTCGCACGTCCAACATCCCACAAACTTACAGTTTTCCTTAAGCCGCTTCCAGAACAAGTCGCTTGTCCTTACGGTTTGCTGGCGAGAGCCTTGCCAGGTGGGCGAGATGAGATCACTGGTGCGCCTTGCCGCGCTGGCCTTGATGTGGGGTTCGAGCTTCTTCTGGATCAAGCTCGCGCTCGGCGCGTTCTCCCCGGTCCAGATCGTGTTCGGCAGGCTGGTCCTCGGGGCGCTCGTTCTGCTGGTGCTGTGCGCGCTCGGCAGGCGCGCCTTGCCGCGTGGCCGCCGGATCTGGTTGTACCTCGGCGTTGCCGCGATGTTCCACAACGCGCTGCCGTTTCTGTTGTTCGCGATCGGCGAGCAGACGGTCAGCTCCAGCGTCACCGGCGTGCTGAACGCGACGACCCCGCTGTGGGCGGTCGCCGTCGCGTTCGTGTGGCGCATCGAGCGGCAGCTCAGCGTTCCCAAGGCCGCGGGGCTGGCGCTGGGACTGGCCGGAGTCGTACTGATCTTCGCGCCGTGGCAGGCATCCGGCCTGGTCAGTTGGGGTGCGCTCGGCATACTCGCCGCCGCGGCCGCCTACGGTTTCGCCATTGTGTACGAAGGCCGCTACCTTTCCGGCAGCGGCGCCTCCCCCACCGCGCTGGCCGCGGCGCAGATGCTGACCGCGAGCGGGTTTCTCGTGCTCGCCGTTCCGGTCGGCGGGCTCACCCCCATCCACGCCGACGGCGGCGCTTTCGTCGCACTGGCGATACTCGGCGTGTTCTCGACCGGATTCGCGTTCGTACTGAACTACCGGCTGATCGCCAGTGACGGCGCCGTCGCCGCGTCGATGGTCGGCTACCTGCTACCGCTGGTGTCGGTCGCGCTGGGCGTCGGGTTCCTCGGCGAGCCGCTTGGCAGCCGAATCGTCATCGGGATGGTGATCGTGCTGGCCGGGGTTGCCCTCACCCGGGTCCGCGCCCGGGTACTAGACGAGCCGCCGGTCAGAAGCCCAGCGTGAGAGCTCGTACCGGTTGGAGAGCTGAGTCTTGCGCAGGACGCTCGACACATGCGTCTCGACCGTCTTCACCGAAATGAACAGTTCGGAGGCGATCTCCTTGTACGCGTAACCCCGCGCGAGCAGACGCAGCACGTCGCGCTCCCTCGGGGTCAGCAGGTCGAGTTCCGGATCGCTGATGGGCGCGGAACCAGGGCGGTCGGCGAAGGCGTCGAGGACGAACCCCGCCAGCCTCGGCGAGAACACCGCGTCGCCGTCGGACACCCTTACCACGGCGCGAACCAGCTCCTTCGAGGAGATGGTCTTGGTGACGTAGCCGCGGGCACCGGCCCTGATGACGGCGATGACGTCCTCGGCAGCGTCCGACACCGACAACGCGAGGAAGACCACGTCGGGCAGCTCCGGCCGGAGCCTGCGCAGCACCTCGGCGCCGCCGCCGTCCGGCATGTGCACGTCGAGAAGGACGACCTGCGGCTTCGTACTGGTGACACCCGCGACGGCCTCGCCGACCGAACCGGCTTCACCGACGACCCTGATCTCATCGGTGATCGATTCCAGCTCGGCGCGAACCCCCGCCCGGAACAGCGCGTGGTCGTCGACGAGAAACACCGTCACCGGCTCCCGCTGGGTGTCTGTCACGTTGCCCCCTGGGCTGTCTTGGCGTTGACCTTGCGCGGCATCTCCAGCTGCACTTCCGTGCCCTCTCCAGGGGTGGTGCGCAGTTTGCAGGTACCGCCGTTGCGTTCCATCCTGCCCCTGATGGAGTCCGCGAGGCCATGCCGGTCCGCTGGGACGGTGTCGGGATCGAATCCCTTGCCCCGGTCGCGCACGAACACGGTGACCGAGGTCGGCTCCGCCTCGGCGTACACGCTGACTTCGTCGACACCCGCGTGTTTCGCGGCGTTGACGATGGCCTCCCTCGCCGCTTGCACGAGCGCGGTCAGCGGCTCGTCGAGGTCGACCTCGCCGACGACGACCTGCTGCACCGAGATGGCGAAGGCGTCCTCGACCTCGCCACACACCGTGGCGACGGCCTGAGCGAGCGACACCGCCGTCTCCGAATCGGCCTGTTTCACCTTGCCGTATCCGGAAGGACCGTAGAGCCAGCCGCGCAGCTCGCGTTCCTGTCCCCTTGCCAGCCGCGCGACCTCCCTCGGCGACTCCGATTGCTTCTGGATCAACGCGAGCGTTTGCAGCACGGAGTCGTGCAGGTGTGCCGCGATCTCGGCGCGCTCCTCCGTGCGGATGCGGGCCCTTCGTTCCTCCCCGAGGTCACGAACGAGCCGCAACCAGAACGGCACGGTCAGCACCGCGACCCCGATCAGCGTCGCGACCACCGCGATCAGCGCGAACTGCACCTGCGCGAAGCTGCTTCCCCGAAGCACGACGACACCGATGCCGGTCATCACCAGCGCGACCCCGGCCAGCACCCTGACCACCGCCGACCAGCCGCCCCCACCGAGGAACGCCCCCGCGACCCCCGATCTGGCCCCGTGCCGCCAGCGACGGCGTTGCGACTCGTCGGCCTCGCGCCACACCACCGCGGCACCGACGACGGCGATCGCGATGGGCACGCTCACCCAGCCGGTGAAGAGCCCACTGACGGCGCCACCGGCCACGGTGAGCCCGACGCCGAGCGCCATCAGCCCGTACGCCTGCTGCCGTTCCTTCGGCGATTCGAAGTCGGCCGCTTCTTCGCGCGACTGCTGTGCCGCGAACACCCACAACAGCCCGTAGGCGACGACGCCGAGCCCGCCGAAAGCGGCGAGCACCGCGAAGGCGGCCCTCACCCACAGCACCTTGATGCCGAGATGGTCTGCGAGCCCGCCGGCGACACCGGCGAGCACCTTGCCCGAACGGCGCCGGTACATCTTGGGCGGCGGTTGCGGCTCGTCGACGGCCCTGCCGGCGGCCGGTCCGCTCACCTCGGCGCCGACCGGCGTTGGCGCGGAGGAGCCGACGCGCTCGTCGATCGGTTGTTCCTGCACGTCATCCATGTTCACACGAGATCAAGCCCGATTCATCAGGGAAACCCCTGACCCCTTCCCCCACCCTGACCCGCGCCACCGGCAAGTTCAGGGGTCTTCCCCGATGCGCGAGCCCACCGCCGACCCGCATGCTCAATGGCATGAGTGGCGCGACGAACGCTTCGAAGCATATCGACGGCTTCGAGGAAACGGTGAAGGACTTCTGGGCCAGCAGGCCGCGGCGGCCGCACAGTGGCCGCAAGCTCGCCGGTGTCGCGGCGGGCATCGGATACCGGTACGGCATCGATCCCGTCGTGATCAGGGTCGCGCTCGTCGCGTTGACCATCTTCGGCGGCATCGGGATCGCCGTCTACCTGCTTGGCTGGCTGTTCCTTCCTGGGGAGGACGACGAGGTCTCCGGCTTCGAGAACCTGCTCGGCAAGGGCCGGAGTTCGGTGTCGAAGGGCTTCGCGCTGGTGCTGTGCGTGCTGCTGCTTCCCCTTTCGGGCTGGGCGTTCGCGGGCAACTGGTTCGACGGCGGCGGCATACTCGGCGCCGCGCTGCTCGTCACGGCGCTCTACCTGCTCCACCGCAGCAGGGGGCACCTGAACCGGCCGAAGCCGGTCACCCCCGTTTCGCACTCCCAACCGGGTGCGACTGACTACTCCACCTACCCTCTCGGAGGTCAGGCAGCGGCGAGCACGAGCCACGGCGGCGAGCAGACCACCGCTTCCTGGGACCCGCTCGCGGCGTCGCCGCTGGCCTGGGACCTTCCGGACCTCCCTCCTCCGCCTGAGCCACCTGCACCGCCGCAGCCTCCGCGGCGCAAGTCCAAGATCGGCTTCGCGACGTTCGGCGTCGCGCTCGCCGTCGCCGGAGTCGGCGTCGCGCTCGCGGTCAGCGGTGAGCCCTGGTTCACTCCCGCTCACGTCGCCGGTCTGGTGCTCGGCGTGCTCGGCATCGGGATGGTGCTCGGTT
This sequence comes from Prauserella marina, assembly GCF_002240355.1. Classification (GTDB taxonomy): domain Bacteria; phylum Actinomycetota; class Actinomycetes; order Mycobacteriales; family Pseudonocardiaceae; genus Prauserella_A; species Prauserella_A marina. The sequence continues at coordinate 717,972 of NZ_CP016353.1, read as the reverse complement.
CGTTCCTCGGCGGCAGCCGCGGCCTGATCTGGCTCGCCGTTCCGCTCTCGGCCGCGGGGCTCGCGCTCAGCGCGGTGCCGATGCAGGACTTCGGCGGCGGTTTCGGCAACATCCACGAACGGCCGCTCACCGAGGCCGAGGTACGCCCCATGTACGAGCGGACGGCAGGCGACATCCGGCTCGACCTGACCGGCCTTCCCGCCTCGGCCGTCGTGGAGACCTCGGTGCACAACGGAGCAGGCAACACCGTCGTCGTCGTTCCCCGCGACGCCGACGTCACCTACAGCTGCGAAAACAAGGTCGGCGACACGACCTGCCTCGGCCGCGAGCAGGCCGGTGTCGGCCTCGCCCCGCTCACCGGAACCGACGTCGGCGACGACGGCACCGGTGGCCAGCGCATCAACCTCACCGTCAAGGCAGCGGCAGGATCTTTGGAGGTGACCCGTGGCTGAGTACGAGAACTACACCGACTCCACCACCCGTCACGACCTCGGCACCGACCAGACCACCGGTGACGAAGGCGCCCGCGTCAAACCGCGAAGGCAAGGGCTCGACGTGCTGACCCTGCTGGCAGGCATCGCGACCCTGCTGGTTTCGGTCTACGTCCTTTCCGACGGCAACAACTGGCTGCCCACCTTCGACCTCAGGTGGGTGCTGGCGGGAGGCGCGGTCCTCATCGGCGCGCTGATGCTGGGAGCGTCGATGAGCAACGGCCGCCGCAACCGGTAGCCGTTGCTCAGCTGACGATGCCCGCGACGATCAGGACGACACCGAGCAAAGTCCCGCCGATCACCCCGGCCGCGAGAAGCTTGTGCCGCTTCTCGCGGTCGGCCCGCAGTTCCCCCTCGGTGCGGGTCGAGATCAGGAAATGCCCGCCCTCCTGGGGCTTGCCGATGACAAGCGGGCCGATGCGATCGTGGACCTCGCCCAGTACGTAAAGCCTGCGGCCCGGCCTGATCACCCATTCCTTGTAGCGATAGCCGATCGTCGTGCTGTTGCCGCCACCGAACACGCTGGGCAGGGAGATCCCGAACAGTTCCATGCTCCCGCTACCACCTCGGTGCGGCTCGAACCGGTCCATGGTCTGCTCGGGGCGATCGGGACTGGTGCCGTTGGGATCGACTCCGATGGTGCGCCGCTGGTCGTCGATGACGGCGTATCCGTGCTGCGAGGTGTGCCCCGCGACCTTCTCCGTCCGCCGGGTCCGGCGCCGTTTGCCGTCGCGGTACTCCACGGTCTCGTACTGCCGCTCGACCTCGAACCGGTACCAGACACACTCCGTTTTGGACAGTTCAGCCTTCAGCGCTCCCTGCGGCCGGGGATGAGCGGTGCCGACGACCTCGGCAACCTTGCGGAACGTGCCCTTCGCGCCCAGTTCGTCGGAGACGCCACGAAACCGCTCCAATTCGGGAATCGACAGCGTCTCCGTGCCGATCATCGTGTGCAGTTCACTTTTGGTGTGCCGCATGAAGTAGAACGCGGCCACCGCGAGTGCGACGAGCGCCGCACCTGCGATCCACATCGTCAGGTCACCCCCAGGTTGTCGATTACCCGCCTACTCCCATTCGATGGTGCCCGGCGGCTTGCTCGTCACGTCGAGTACCACCCTGTTGACCTCGGCCACCTCGTTGGTGATCCGGGTCGAGATCCGTTCGAGTACGTCGTAGGGCAGGCGTGTCCAGTCGGCCGTCATGGCGTCCTCGCTGGAAACGGGCCGCAGCACGACCGGGTGCCCGTAGGTCCGGCCGTCGCCTTGCACCCCGACGCTGCGCACGTCGGCCAGCAGCACGACGGGGCACTGCCAGATGTCCCTGTCGAGCTCGGCTGCGGTGAGTTCCTCGCGGGCGATCGCGTCAGCGGCGCGCAAGGTGTCCAGCCGGTCCGCGGTCACCTCGCCGATGATGCGAATGCCGAGCCCGGGGCCGGGGAACGGCTGCCGGTGCACGATCGTCTCCGGCAGCCCGAGTTCGAGCCCCACCCTGCGCACCTCGTCCTTGAACAGCAGGCGCAACGGTTCGACGAGCGAGAACCGCAGGTCGTCGGGGAGACCGCCGACGTTGTGGTGGCTCTTGATGTTGGCGGTACCCGAGCCGCCGCCAGACTCGACGACGTCGGGGTAGAGGGTGCCCTGTACCAGGAACTCGACGTCGCCCTTGGCCTTCAGTTCGCGAGCAGATTCCTCGAAGACCCTGATGAACTCCCTGCCGATGATCTTGCGCTTCTCCTCGGGGTCGGTCACCCCCGCCAGCGCGCCGAGGAACCGGTCCTTCGCGTCGACGGTCACCAGGTTGACACCGGTCGCCGCGACGAAATCGCGTTCCACCTGCGTGCGCTCTCCTGACCTGAGCAGGCCGTGGTCGACGAAGACACAGGTGAGCTGGTCGCCGATCGCGCGCTGCACCAGCGCACCGGCCACCGCGGAGTCGACGCCCCCCGACAGCGCGCAGATGGCCTGCGCGGAACCGATCTGTTCCCTGATCCTGCTCACCTGATCGTCCACAATGGACGATGTCGTCCACTGGGGGCGGATACCGGCGATCTCGTGCAGGAACCTGCGAAGCACCTCCTGCCCGTGCGGGGAATGCGCCACCTCGGGGTGGTACTGCACGCCTGCGAACCGGCGTTCGACGTTCTCGAACCCGGCGACCGGCGCGCCCGCGCTGGAGGCGGTGACGGTGAATCCCTCAGGCGCCTTGTCGACAAGGTCGCCGTGGCTCATCCACACCGGGTGCTTCTCGGGCAGGTCATCGTGCAGCGCCCCGCCGGTGACCGCGAGATCGGTACGGCCGTACTCCCTGGTGCCGGTGTTCGCGACGTCGCCGCCCAGCTCCCTCGCCATCACCTGGAAGCCGTAGCAGATACCGAAAACGGGGACGTCCGCCTCGAAAAGCGCGGGGTCGATACCGGGTGCGCCGTCGGCGTACACACTCGCCGGACCGCCGGAGAGAATGATCGCCGACGGGTCACGGGCAAGCAGTTCATCGACGGAGGCCGTGTGCGGCACCACCTCCGAGTACACCTGTGCCTCGCGGACCCTCCTCGCGATGAGCTGCGCGTACTGGGCACCGAAGTCCACAACGAGCACTGGACCCTCAGCCACAACCGGACCTCCTGCCTAACCGAACATTCCGCTTCATCGTCCCAGGTGAGCTGCCCGGCATTGAGCGCAGGTGGCCATTACGGTGCTGCACTATGGACGCCATCACACCGGAACCGAGGGCGGCCTGGATCGCCGGGCGCGCCGAGCGGGGCCACAGCACGCTGCCGGTCCTTCATCCGCACGACGGCACCGAGGTCGCGACGGTTGCGGTCACCGAGAAAGACCAGGTCGAGCGCGCTGTCGCCGCCGCGGTCCCGGCGAGGGATCGAATCCGGCGCGCACCCGCGCGCGAGCGGGCCGACCGGCTGGAGCGGATCGCGTTGGGGATCGTCAGGAGAGCCGACGAACTCGCCGAGATCATCACGGCGGAGAGCGGCACCCCGCTTCGCTGGGCCGGTGACGAGGTGCGGACCGCCGTCGCCGACTTCCGCGCCGCGGCCCAGCTCGCACCGCGTTTAGCGGGCGAAATGCTGTTGCCCTCCAGCGCACGGGCTGACGGTCACCACGCTCACGGAAGCAAGGTCACGCTGGTCAGGACGGTTCCGCGAGGCCCCGTCCTCGCCGTCGCGCCCCGGGTGTGTGCGTTCGGCTTCGCGGCACACCACGCGGCCGCCGCACTCGCCGCCGGAACCTCCTTCCTGCTGGTCCCACCCCCCGGCACCCCGCTGGGCACGCTCGTTCTCGGCGAGATCCTTGCCGAGGCCGGCCTCGGCAAGGGCGACTTCTCCGTGCTGCCCGTGCCCGATCCCTCGTCGCTGCCCGCGGATCCTCGGCTCACCGTCGCGACCGCAGTTAGCCCGCGAAAGGCGACCGGGCTGGTGTTCGCCGACTGGCCAGATCTCGACGGCGCGGCGGCGAGCATCGCCGAATCGGGAACCCGGCAAGCCGGACAGTGCCCCTCGGCCATCCAGCGAGTCGTCGTCGAGGCCCCCGTCGCGGACGAGTTCACCGCGAAACTCGCCGAAGCCCTCGCCGCGCAACCTGTCGGCGACCCCTATGACACGGGGGTGTCCGTCGGTCCCGTGCTGGACGACGAACGCGCGCGGGAAGTCGAGACGTGGCTCGACGAAGCTGTCGGCAACGGCGGCAAGATCCGCGTCGGCGGCTCGCGGATGGGTACGACGATCGAGCCAACCCTGCTCACCGGCCTGCCACTCGACGGCGGCGAATGGCGCGGCACCGTCGATGGCCCCGTGCTCGCGGTCGCCGTCGCGGATTCGCCCGCCGAGATGTTCGCCGCGGCGGGCGGTCCGCGCGCGGGGGTGTTCACCGGCTCCGTCGAACTGGCCTGGCGGGCCTCGACCGAACTCGACGCGACCGGCATCGTCGTCGGGGGTGTCCCCGCTTACGGACCGCCTGAGCTTTCCCACACGCTCCGGCTGATCGCCGACGATCAAACCACCACGTTCAGCGGGTTCGCGTTGTGAGCGCGGCGGGGGCGCGAGCGGGCACGGCCGGGCTCCCCGGAGCGACCGGGTCGAGACGCACATAGCCTTGTGCCTGATCCGGGCGCAGGTCGGCCTCTCCCTTGTTCGGCCACAGCGAGAAGGCCCGCTCGGCCTGCGCGGTGATGGTCAGTGATGGATTGACACCGAGGTTGGCCGTGATGGCGGCGCCGTCGACGACGTGCAATCCCGGATAGTTGAACACCCGGTGATACGGGTCGATGACGCCGTCCTCGGCGCTGGTGCCGATGGGCGCGCCGCCGATGAAGTGCGCGGTGAGCGGGATGTCGAAGATCTCGCCCCACGTCCCGCCCGCGGTTCCCCCGATGTGTTCGGCGGTGCGCAGGTTGGCTTCGTGACCGGCGGGGATGAACGTCGGGCTGGGTTCGCCGTGCCCCTGGCGGGAGGTGTAGCGGCGGCGGCCGAACCACCCGCGTTTGGTGTAGGTCGTGATGGAGTTGTCGAGGCTCTGCATCACGAGCAAGATCACGGTGCGCTCGCTCCACCGGTAACCGTTGAGCAGCTTCGCGGTCTGCACGGGGTGGCGAAGCATGAAGCGCACGGCTTGCCGCCAGCGCGGAACTTCGGCCCCGCCGTCGGTCGCGACGGTTTGCAGCAGACTCATGGCGTTGCTGCCCTTGCCGTAGCGGACGGGTTCGATGTGGGTGCTCTCGTCGGGGTGGAAGGACGACGTGATCGCGACGCCCCTGCTGTAGTCGTGCTCGGGATCCACCGAGGTGCGGGCGGCCCCGACGATGGCCTCCGAGTTGGTACGGGTCAGTTCACCGAGTCTCGGCGACAGTCGAGGCAACGTTCCCTTGTCGCGCATGGCGTGCAGTAACCGCTGGGTGCCCCAGGTGCCCGCGGCGAGAACGACCTGGCCCGCGGTGAGCGTGTGCGTGAACCGCCTGCCCACCGTTCCGGTCTTGCGGATTCCGACCGCGAAGGTGCCGTCCGCCCGCTGGGCGAGGTCGGTGACCGTGGTCAGCGGCAGTACCTTGGCACCGCTTCGTTCGGCGAGGTAGAGGTAGTTCTTCACGAGCGTGTTCTTGGCTCCGACCCGGCAGCCGGTCATGCAGGACCCACATTCGGTGCACCCGGTGCGCTCGGGACCGGCACCGCCGAAGTACGGATCGGCGGCTCTCTCGCCCGGCGCGCCGAAGTACACGCCGACCGGGGTGGGGTGATAGCTGTCGGTCACGCCCATGTCCGCGGCGACCTTGCGCATGGCCTCGTCGGACGGCGTGATGGTCGGGTTGGTGACGACGCCGAGCATCCGGCTCGCCTGGTCGTAGTGCGGGGCGAGTTCGGCTTCCCAATCGGTGATGTGCGCCCATTGACGGTCGGCGTAGAAGGGGGCGAGCGGCCGGTACAAGGTGTTGGCGTAGACCAGCGACCCTCCGCCGACTCCGGCTCCCGCGAGCACCATGACGTCGGAAAGCAGGTGGATACGCTGGATGCCGAAGCAGCCGAGTGCCGGAGCCCACAGGTAGTTGCGCACGTCCCAGGACGTCTTGGCGAACTCGTCGTCGGCGAAGCGTCTTCCCGCTTCCAGGACCGCGACGCGGTAACCCTTCTCGGTCAGCCGCAGGGCGGCGACGCTCCCGCCGAATCCCGAGCCGACGACGATGACGTCGTAGTCGGGCGAGCCATCTCCAGTGATGGTGTTACGCGCAGTCACAGATAAAAGGGTAGCCATGCCACCCCGTCCTGACCAGAGGTAAGTTACCGCCCGGTCGCCAACCCTGCGCCCGCCCCGAGCCGCGTTTAGCCCGCTAACTGCTGTTCCAGGCGCCCCCGGAACCGCAGTTCGCGGGCTAAACGTGGTCAGGCACGGACAGCGAGGCCGACCTTCTGGAATTCTTTCAGGTCCGAGTAACCCGTCTTGGCCAGCGCCCTGCGCAGCGCGCCGAACAGGTTCACCACACCCTCGGCGTCGGGCGAGGGCCCGTGCAACAGCGTCTTGAAGTCAACGTCGCGCCTCGGGCCCGCGACGACCCGCGAGCGCGGCAACGAAGGGTGCGCGGCGGCCGACGTCCAGTACAGCCCCTGCCCGGGCGCCTCGTTGGCGACGGCGAGCGGCGCACCGAGCATGACCGCGTCCGCACCGCAGGCGATGGCCTTGGCGATGTCGCCACTGCAACTCATGCCGCCGTCGGCGAGCACGTGCACGTACCGGCCGCCGGTCTCGTCGAGGTAGTCGCGGCGCGCGGCTGCCGCGTCGATGACGGCGGTCGCCATGGGAACGCCGATCCCGAGGACGCTGTCCGTACTGGTCACCCCGGGGGTGTAGCCGTGCCCGACGATGACTCCGGCCGCGCCGGTACGCATGAGGTGCATGGCCGTGCGGTAGTCGCTCACGCCGCCCGCGATCACCGGCACGTCGAGGTCGGAGATGAAGTCCTTGAGGTTCAGCGGATCGTCGTCACGGGCGACGTGCTCCGCGGAGACGATCGTGCCCTGCACGACGAGGATCTCCACACCAGCCCGCAACAGTGACGGCGTCAGCTCGGCGGCGTGCTGCGGACTGACCCGCGCGGCCACTGTGACTCCGGAGTCCCTCACCGTGCGAATAGCCTCGGTGAGCAGGTCCATCCTCACGGAGGCGGACTGCAGTTCCTGCAACAGACGAACCAGTTCCGTCTCCTGCGCACCGTCCTTCGCGGCTCCGACGACCTTGGCGAGGACGCTGTGCGCGTCGGCGTGCCGGGCCCACAGGCCCTCGGCGTTCAGCACGCCGAGCCCGCCGAGCTTGCCGATCGCCACTGCGGTCTCCGGCGACACCACGGCGTCGGTGGGATGGGTCACGAGTGGCAGGTCGAACCGGTAGGCATCGATCTGCCAGCCGGTGGACACCACCTTGGACGACCGGGTGCGCCGCGACGGCACGATGTCGATGTCATCGAGGTCGTACGACCGTCGCGCGGTACGCCCCATCCCGATCTCGACCAGATCCCGCACGTGAAGTCCCTTCTCCCCGCCAACTGCTGCCGGCTCATTGTGGACACCCGCCGACCGCCGCCCTCGCACGGGGCACCGCCCGAACCGCATTCCGCCCGCTAAACGCGGTACTTGCTTACGCTAAGCACCGCAGTTAGCCCGCTAACTGCGGTGTGGGGCGCTCAGCGGCTCGTGTAGTTGGGCGACTCGACGGTCATCGTCACGTCGTGCGGGTGGCTCTCCTTCAGGCCCGCCGCGGTGATCCGCACCAACTGCGCCCGCTGTAGTTCGGGGATCGTGCTGGCGCCCGCGTAACCCATGCCGGAACGCAGTCCACCCGCAAGCTGGTGCACGACCTCGGACAGCGGACCGCGGAACGGAATCCGCCCCTCGATGCCCTCCGGCACGAGCTTGTCCTCGGAAAGCACGTCGTCCTGCGCGTACCGGTCCTTCGAGTAGGACCGCTGCTCGCCGCGCGTGCGCATCGCTCCGAGCGATCCCATGCCGCGGTAGGTCTTGTACTGCTTGCCGTTCACGAGCACGACCTCGCCGGGCGCCTCCGCGGTCCCCGCGAGCAGGCTGCCGAGCATCACGGCCGAAGCACCGGCCGCGATGGCCTTCACGATGTCGCCGGAGTACTGGATGCCACCGTCGCCGATCACCGGAACACCGGAGGGCCTGCACGCCTTATCGGCCTCGTGGATCGCCGAGATCTGCGGAACACCGACACCGGCCACCACGCGCGTAGTGCAGATCGAGCCGGGTCCGACGCCGACCTTCACGCCGTCGGCTCCCGCGTCCACGAGCGCTTGCGCGCCAGCCCGGGTCGCGACGTTGCCCCCCACGATGTCGACGGCGTCGCCCAGTTCCTTCTTCAAGGTGGACACCGTTTCCAGCACCGCACGGGAGTGACCGTGTGCCGTATCGACCATGAGCACGTCGACACCTGCGTCGGCCAGCGCCATCGCCCGTTGATGCCCGTCGGCGCCGACCCCGACGGCGGCGCCCACCAGCAGCCTGCCGTCGACGTCCTTTGTGGCGTTCGGATACTGCTCGGTCTTGACGAAGTCCTTGACCGTGATGAGGCCACGCAGTTTGCCCGCGCCGTCCACAATGGGCAGCTTCTCGATCTTGTGCCTGCGAAGGAGGCCGAGCGCCGCGTCCGCCGTCACACCGACCTGCGCCGTCACCAAAGGCGCCTTGGTCATCACGTCACTGACCGGCCTGCTGAAGTCGACCTCGAACCGCATGTCGCGGTTGGTGATGATGCCCACAAGCGAACCGGACGCGTCGGTGACCGGCACGCCGGAGATCCGGAACCGGGCGCACAGCGCGTCGACCTCGGCCAGCGTGTCCTCGGGCGAGCAGGTGACCGGGTCGGTGACCATGCCGGCCTCCGAACGCTTGACGATCTCCACGGCCTGCGCCTGCTCTTCGATCGGCAGGTTGCGCTGCAACACACCCATTCCGCCCTGCCGCGCCATCGCGATCGCCATCCTGGCCTCGGTGACGGTGTCCATCGCGGCGGACAACAACGGAACCCGCAACGTGACGTTGCGGGAAAGACGGGTGCTCGTGTCAACGGAGCTTGGCACGACATCCGACTCGGCCGGCAAGAGCAGGACGTCGTCGAAAGTCAGGCCGAGCAGCGCGAACTTGTCCGGGGCGCCACCGGCATCCGCCTCGGCTGAGGCAACCAGGTCGGCAGGGGGGAACTCGTTCGTCATAACTGTCGACTGACCTTCCTCGGCATGTAAGCCAACAGGGGTATACGGACCTGTTAACGATGGTATCTGGACGTACCCCCCGGCCCGCCCGGTACCGTGCAGGCCGTGCCGCACGATGTGTTGCCCCCAGACCCATTCGCCGACGACCCCAACGACCCGGCCAAGGAGATCGCCGCCTTGGACGAACCCGCAGGTGAGCCGATCAGTTCCGACGAGCGCTCCGAGTTGCTCGCGGACCTGTCGGATCTCGCCGTCTATCAGGCACTACTGGAACCGCGCGGCGTCAGGGGAATCGTCGTTGACTGCGGTGAATGTGACCAGCCGCACTATCACGACTGGCACTTGCTCAGGGCGAGCCTGGAACAGCTCCTTGCCGACGGGCACATGCGCCCGCACGAGCCTGCCTACGACCCCAACCCGGCTGACTACGTGAGCTGGGATTACTGCCGTGGCTTCGCCGACGGCGTCACGGCGACCGAAAGCGCCTACTGATCGCTAGTTACCGGGGGTTCCGTTGCTCGCGACGGAACCCCCGTTGAGCGAGTTGTTGCTGTCCGACTCCGTACCGCTGTTGTCGTCCGTCGACGAACTAGGTGGCGGCGGTGTCGACGAGGTCGGGGTTTCGCTTGGCGAGGTCGTCGGCGTGGTCGGGTCCTCGGTCGGCGTCGGCTCGGTCGAACCGGCCGGCGGCGGCACGACATCGCTCGGCTTGGTACCGGTGACCGTCGACGAGGTGCTGTCGGGGATGTGCGTCGGAGGGGGTTGGCTGTCGCCCTCGTCGACCGGCTGATCAAGCTGGGCCATGAGTTCCATGTGCCTGGCCTTGAGCTGGGCCAGTTCGTCTCCCGCAACGTTGCCGAGCGCCTGCTCCGCCTGCTCCAGCGCTCTCCGAGCGTCATCGAAACGCTGCTGAGCGATCGCGAGACCGGCTTCCTGGAGTTCGGTGCGAACCGAGGCAGCGGCCTCGACCGATCTGGCGTGGTCGGCGTAGAGAACCTTGCTCAGACCCCACAACGTGTCGCCGGGCTGAGCGTCGCGCGCGGCAAGCGCCGTTCCGGTGAAACCGATCGCGAGCACGGCGGCGGCAGCGGCGACGGGAACGAGCATGCGTCTCCTGCGCCCCTTGCCGCCCTTGCGCTTCGCGAGCGCCGCGGTCTTGATCGTGATGACGGCCTCGGGGGTGTCGACGAGTTCGGCGAGCGGTTCGCTGTCGATGTCCCTGCGCCAGGCGAGCAGCAGCGCGTTGAGTTCCTGGTCACCCAGGCTGTCGGCGACCTGCGGGTCCGGTCCGCCGAGCGCGTCGAGCAGTGCGTCGTCAGCCTGGATCAGCGACAACTCGGGCACTGCCGGGACTTCCCCGCCCGCACCGGCCCCTGACGAAAAGGCATCCAGCGACACGGCTGACATTTCGGCCGCACCGGCAGAGGGGCCCCGTGCATCCTCGACCGACCCAGCCGACTCGACCGCGTCGACATCGAGCTCATGCTCGCGGTCCCCGCTCTCGCGCTCCGTCACTCAGACCACCTCCTCAGCGGCCAGCACCTTACGCAGCCGCGCGAGGGCACGATGCTGGGCGACTCTGACCGCGCCCGGGGTCGAGCCCACGGCTTCAGCGGTCTCTTCCGCGGAAAGGCCGACAACCACCCGCAACACCACGATCTCGCGTTGTTTATCCGGCAGAACCTGCAGAAGCTGCGACATCCGCTCGTTCAACTCGCCCTGCAGGGCGCGCTGTTCGGGGCCGACGCCGCCTTCCACCTCATCGGGAACTTCGGCAACGGGCTCCGCCCTGTTCCGGGCCGCAGCTCGATGCGCGTCAGCCACCTTGTGCTGAGCGATTCCATATACGAAAGCCAGGAAAGGGCGCCCCTGATCACGGTACGAGGGCAATGCCGTGAGCACCGCGAGACACACCTCCTGGGCAACGTCGTCTGCTGAAGCGAACGAACGCTCCTGCCTGCCAACCCTGGCGCGGCAATACCGCACCACGAGGGGACGGATCGCGGCGAGCAGTCGCTCGACCGCCTGTGAGTCACCCTCTACAGCGGCGGCGACTGACTCTTCCAGTCCATCCCCCACATTGGCCATCGCAGACAACAGTCCCGGTGTTACGTGTAGGCGTGCAAAGACGGCGGCGTGCGGCTCTGATCCCTCACGCCGGTGACACCTACCGTACCTTCCGGCACCCCCAGTTTTCGTTCACGGTCGGCAGACGCACTCGGGAACACCGCACGCTGCGAAAACATGAACGCCGCACCATCGTACAGATTTCAACGACCGAGATGCGATATCGATACGAACACCGTCACAACACAACTCGGCACGCCGCACCGGTGCTGCCGGTGTGGCGTGCCGAGTTGTGTTGCGCGGCTGCGGAGTGATCCAGGTCGCCGGGTGAGCCCGGCGGCCAAGGCAGACTAGGAGACCAGCCCCCGCCGGAAGCCGTGAGCAACGGCTTGCGCGCGGTCGCGGACGCCGAGTTTGCGGAACAGCCGCCTGGCGTGGGTCTTCACGGTGTCCTCGGACAGGTAGAGCTCCCTGCCGATCTGGCCGTTGCTCTTGCCCTGGCTCATGCCCCTCAGCACCTGCAACTCGCGTTCGGTGAGCTGCACTCCGGGGTCGGAGGGCTGGCGGGGCGCCGGCACCGAGGTGCTGGCCAGTGTGTGCGCGAGCGCGGCGACCAGTTCCGGACGAGAGGCATCCCACCGGAGATAGCCACGCGCACCGCCGGCGATGGCGGCGGCGATGCTGCCCGCATCGTCGGGCGCACCGAACACGATGACGTTCGCCTGGGGGTTCGCCGAGACCAGTCGACGCGTAGCCTCCACACCGGTCGGGACCGCACGCTGGGTTCCGACGAGCACGACGTCGACCGGCTGCCGGGAATACCGGGCGAGCAACTCGTCACCGTGCGCTACACAGTCGATGCGACTGACGCCGGGAACGGCAGACATCACGCGGGTAAGCCCTTCGCGGACACTGCGTCGGTCGTCGCAGATCAAGACCGTCGTCACGGGGTTTCCTTCCTGCAGCCGGGTGACATTCCACTTCCCCTATCGGACGCTTTCGGTCCCACCTTGACACGATCCGGTGGCTTTTTTTGAAGAGGCCCTCGCCCGGATGTCGGTATGCCCCTTGTGACGCAGGCAACAGGCTAGATCGGGACCCATGCAGAATTGTGCGCCAGCCTGCGGCCTTCCGGGTCGGCCGCCGATAACAGAGCGTATAACTCGCGAGTAACTCTGGACCGATTCCAATGTTCTGCGGAGGGGTTCAGATCGGCGGCGAGCAGCCCGGCCGGCCACGTCAGCGAGCGCAGCCCCCATTTCGCGGCGGCGTCGGAAGCGGCCTCGACAAGTCCCCGTGCCCTTTCGCGATTCCCTGCCTCGCCGGTCGCCGCGAGCGCGGCCGCGTGGACGAGATCCGACTTCACCACGTGCCGCGAGGCCGCCCGTTCTCTGGCCAGAACCGCCGCGTTCTCGGCGAGCGGCACCGCGCGCCATGCGGCGCCCTCCGCCAACGCGAGCTCGGCACCGACCCAGCCGGAACGGACCCTTGCCCGCCAGCCGTCGTGCGCGTCGACCGCGCGGGCGAGCAGCCGGCGTGCGGCGGTGAACCTGCCGAGTGCGAGGTTGTCCGCGGCGAGCCCGAGCAAAGCGTCGGCCTCGGCACCGGCCTGGTCGAGCCCGTCCGGGTCGGCCGGTCCGGATGCGTTCACCGCGTTCACCAGTGCCCGACCGTCCAAGGGGAGCGCGGCGGCGTGACCGCCAAGCTGCCGCCGGTGTGCCGCGAAGGCGGTGCACGCCAGCGAGGCCATGATGGGGTCCCCGCTTCGGGCGAGCGGGACGAGCAGCGAGGCCGCCGCGGCGTAGCGTCCCCGCGCACCGAGCACCACGGCGGCAAGCCACCGGCGACGCGCCGCATCCCTCTTGTTCCCGGTCAGCGCTGCCGCGACGGCGAGCGCCCTGTCGTCGATGCCCGGTTCCGCGCCGAACGCCGCACGGCGCAGCCCGGTCTCCCCCATCGGCACGTTATTCCGCCTTGCCGCCGCCGAGCAGCACGTACTCGACTCGTTCTGCGGCCTCACGGACACCGCCGACCAGCTCGACCTTCGGCGGCAGGTCCGGTTCGCGCCAGCCGGGCCCGCTCGCGAACAACCGGCCTCGCTGCCTTCCCCTGGCGAGTCGCGTGAACAGCCGAGGACCGACGGCAGGCGAGCGGTCCGCCCAGAGCACGACGGCGGCGGGTGCGCTGCGCCGTACCGCGGCAGCGAGCACGTCCGCCGGGATCGGCCTGCCGAACAACTGGGTCGCCAGCCTTCTCTCGGCAAGTGCCGCGCCAAGCACGTACACCGGCAGCGCGTCCATCTCCTCGGGGACGCAACCGATGAGCACCGGACGGAGGTTTCGTGGCTGCTCGATCATCGGTGTCGCGCGCACCAGTGCGGCGAAAACGCACTCGTTGAGCAGGTATCCGACTTCCGAGCCTTCCGAGCCGTTCGTTCCCTCCCGGCGGCCGCCGTCCAGTGCGCCGACGACGGGCTTGATCACGCCCTCCCACGCGTCGAGCACGCCAAGCGTGCCGATCACCTCGGTGAGCAGGTGCTGCATCGCCCGGACGTCCATGGCCAGCGCGGCAGCGCTGAGCCGTCTGGCGAATCGGGGCGGGCCCGGCGTTCCTTCCGATTCCGCGACGGGCACGATCCGCGCGGGCGGCGTCCCGGCGCCGTTGCCTGCCACACCGGAAGCCGGTTCGGACTCGGCCGTGAGCACGCCGTCCGACTTCGGCACCTGGTCGAGCGCGAAGCGCGCCGCTTCGGCTGTCGACGCGCCGCGCAACAACGCGCGCTGCATCATCTCAAGCCGGACCACGTCGGCCGCGCCGTAGCGGCGATGCCTGCCGCCCGTATGCCTGCTTGGACCGAGGCCATACCTGCGATCCCAGGTACGCAACGTGGACGGCGCCACCCCGAGCCTTCGGGCTACCGCGGCGACGGGAAGAGTCGGCTCTGCGGACTGCCTCGACTTTGTCCGCGAAGGCGACTTGCCCGCAGCCGTCGTCGTGGCGGCTGCGTGAGCTGAGCCGGACTCGGACCCCACTCGGTCAAATATCCCGGGACTGCCCGGCGAGAGCAACAGGAAAATTCCAGCTCTACGTGGCACTAATCACACCAGAGGGGGAAGCCTAACGGCTGAATTGATTCGAATCCCTTGAACAAGTATTGACGCGCTTCTAACGTTACGGCCGTTGCACCAAATGGAGTAGTCGCACTAGTACAACTGCAGAGTCCGGTCGCGTGGGGCCGGATATCGGAGGCGTTCACGATGGCAGACACGCGCAGACTCCCTGGACCGAACGCGGACGTTTGGGACTGGCAACTTGAGGGGTCATGCCGGGGGATGGACAGTGCGTCCTTCTTCCATCCCGACGGCGAGCGGGGGCCGGCGAGAGCGAGGAGAGAGGCAAGGGCAAAGGCAATTTGCCACGCTTGCCCGGTATTACGACTGTGCCGCGCGCACGCGCTTGCCGTGCACGAACCCTATGGCATCTGGGGCGGCCTTTCGGAATCGGAACGTGAAAACATCATCAAATCCCAGAAACGCACGCTCACGCTGACCGCCAATTAAGACACCCGGTGACGGATAGGGGCGCCCGAGGGGGGCGCCCCTATTCTTTTGCGCCCGTTTCGTCCGCCCGTTCGCCGCTGTCCGGTTGACAGCAGGCCGGTTCCCCGCTGCCCGGTTCGCTGCGGCCCCTGCCGGTTGAGCGCTTCCGCGTCTTCAGCCACGGTCCGGGTTCGCCAGTCCGCACTCCCTGCCCGACGTGCGACCCGAACGACATTTAGCCCGCTAAACGCGGTTGGCACCAGGCCCGGCACCCTGTCCGAACAGCATTTAGCGGGCTAAATGCTGTTCGGTACCCGCGCGGACAGGCACGCCGGGACCTCTGGAAACGGCAGCGGGGCGGCACTCCTGCTGGAGTGCCGCCCCGCCGGTTCGCGGATGTCGCTCAGTGCGCGTGGCCGTGACCGTGGCCAGCCGCGTCCTCGTCTTCCGGCTCCGGCTTCTCGACAACGGAGCTCTCCGTCGTCAGCACCAGCCTGGCGATGGACGTGGCGTTGGCGACCGCGGAGCGGGTCACCTTCACCGGGTCGACGACACCGGCCGCGAGCAGGTCGGTCAGCTCACCGGAGGCGGCGTTGAGGCCCTGCCCCCAGTTCTGCTCCTTGACCTTCGACACGATGACCGCGCCTTCGAGTCCCGCGTTGCTCGCGATCCAGGAAAGTGGGGCCGACAGTGCCTCGCGGACGATCTTCACACCGGTCGCCTCGTCGCCGGACAGGCCGAGGCCACCTTCCAGTTCCTTCGCCGCATGCACGAGTGCCGAACCACCGCCGGGCACGATGCCCTCCTCGACGGCCGCCTTGGTCGAAGCCACGGCGTCCTCGATGCGGTGCTTGCGCTCGTTCAGTTCGGTCTCGGTCGCAGCGCCGACCTTGATCACCGCGACTCCACCGCCGAGCTTCGCGAGCCGCTCCTGCAGCTTCTCCCGGTCCCAGTCGGAATCGGTGGTCTCGATCTCCTTGCGGATCTGGGCGATCCGGCCTTCGAGGTCGTCCTTGGTGCCTGCACCGTCGACGATCGTGGTGGTGTCCTTGGTGACCTCGATGCGGCGTGCCTTGCCGAGCACCTCGACCCCGGACTCGGACAGCTTCAAGCCCACCTCGGCCGCGACGACCTGCGCACCGGTGACGACCGCGAGGTCGTCGAGGAACGCCTTGCGCCGGTCACCAAAGAACGGCGCCTTCACGGCGACCGCGGTGATCGTCTTGCGCAGCGAGTTCACGACGAGTGTCGACAGCGCTTCGCCGTCGACGTCCTCAGCGATGATCAGCAGCGGCTTCTTGGCCTCCGCGACCTTCTCCAGCACCGGAAGCAGGTCGGCAAGAGCCGAGATCTTTTCCCTGTGCAGCAGCACGAAGGCGTCCTCAAGGATCGCCCGCTGCTCTTCGGGGTTGGTCGCGAAGTGCGCCGAAATGTAGCCCTTGTCGAACTGCACGCCCTCGGTGATGTCGAGTTCGGTGGCGAGCGTGGAGGACTCCTCCACGGTGATGACGCCGTCCTCGCCGACCCGCTCGACGGCCTCGCCGAGCAGCGCGCCGATGTTGGCGTCGCGAGAGGTGACGGTGCCGACCTGGGCGATACTCTCCCTGCCCTTGACCGGCGTCGCCTTCTCCTTGAGCACCTCGACGATCTTGTCCGCGGCGATTTCCATGCCACGGCCGAGCGCGGTCGGGTTGGCCCCGGCCGCCACGTTGCGCAGGCCGACCTTCACCAGCGACTGCGCCAGCACGGTGGCGGTCGTCGTGCCGTCGCCCGCGACATCGTTGGTCTTGGTGGCGACGTTCTTGGCGAGTTGAGCGCCGAGGTTCTCGAACGGGTCGTCCAGCTCGATCTCACGGGCGACGGTGACACCGTCGAGCGTGATGGTGGGGCCGCCGAACTTCTTGTCCAGCACGACATGACGGCCACGCGGCCCAAGGGTCACCTTGACCGCGTCGGCAAGCTTGTCCACCCCGCGTTCGAGAGCCCGACGAGCGTCCTCGTCGAAGTTGATCTGCTTAGCCATTCAGAAACCCTCTCTCTATGCGCGCGAAAACGCCCCGGCCCCCGGCTGAGCGGGGCCCGGGGCGTCATCACGTACGCGGGGTCGTCAGTTGATGACGGCCAGCACGTCGCGGGCGGACAGGATCAAGTAGTCCTCACCGTTGTACTTGACCTCGGTGCCGCCGTACTTCGAGTAAATGACGACGTCGCCGACATTGACGTCCACGGGGACGCGGTTGCCCTTGTCGTCGACGCGGCCCGGGCCTACGGCCAGGACCTTGCCCTCTTGGGGCTTTTCCTTTGCGGTGTCAGGAATGACGAGACCGGAAGCCGTCGTCTCCTCGGCCTCGCTCGTCTGGACAACGATCTTGTCCTCAAGCGGTTTGATGTTCACGCTCACCGGGTTGACCTCCACGGGTCCGTCGAAAGCGTTGGCAGGTACGTAGTTAGTACGGCTCCTACCACCCCGTCGTCGCGGGTGCCGGGGCGTGCGTGGTGCCGTGCAATTAGCACTCTAATCGTCTGAGTGCTAGCCGCGCAACCAGGGTCTGGAATGGCCCCGTGCCAGGTCAGCCATGGCAAGCCCGCGGGGCTCGCGCTCGCGTGACGCGACCGAGGTGTTCCGTTCCGTCACCGGGCGACGGCTCAGACCGAGACGACGCTGACCGGAAGGGCGGGGTTCGCGGAGAGGTCGAGCGCACTCGGTGAACACCCCGCCGCGACGACGTGCGCGCCGAGAGCCGCGATCATGGCGCCGTTGTCGGTGCACAGTCTCGGCCGGGGGACCCGCAACTCGATCCCCGCCGCTGCACAACGTTCGGCCGCGAGCGAGGACAGCCGGGAATTCGCGGCGACCCCACCGGAAATGACCAGCGTGCCGATGCCCGATTCCGTCGCGGCCCGGACGGCCTTCGCGGTCAGCACATCCGCGACGGCTTCCTGGAACGAAGCGGCGACGTCGTCGACGGGAATCGCCTCACCTCTGGCCTGCGCCCCTTCGACCCACCGCGCCACAGCGGTTTTCAGTCCGGAGAAGGAGAAGTCGAACTTGGCGTCCCTCGGGCCGGTCATTCCCCTCGGGAACGCGATGGCCTTCGGGTCACCGTTCTTCGCCGCCTTGTCGATGGGAGGCCCGCCGGGATACGGCAGTTCGAGGACCCTCGCGACCTTGTCGTATGCCTCACCGGCGGCATCGTCCACTGTGGATCCGATTTCGGTGATCTTCCCCGCGATGTCGTCAACCCTCAGCAACTGGGTGTGCCCGCCGGAAACCAGCAGCGCGATACACGGGGAGGGAAGCGGACCGTGTTGCAGCGCGTCCACGGCGATGTGTCCCGCGAGATGATTGACGCCGTAGAGCGGGACGTCGAGCGCCGCCGCGTAGGCCTTCGCCGCCGAGACACCGACCAGCAGCGCCCCGGCGAGCCCTGGACCCGCCGTGACCGCGATCGCGTCCACATCAGACATTCGCAGCCCCGCGGTCGCGAATGCCCTGCGGGTAGTGGGAACCATCGCTTCGAGATGTGCTCTGCTGGCAACCTCTGGGACCACTCCGCCGAAGCGGGCATGCTGATCGACGCTGGAAGCGACTTCGTCGGCGAGCAGTTCAAGGGTGCCGTCGTTGGCGAGCCGGACGAGGCCGACGCCCGTCTCGTCGCACGAACTCTCGATGCCCATGATGATGCTGGCCATCAGCCGGCCACCCCCTGCGTCTGTGTCGCCGGCCTTCTCATCGTGAACGCGTCGGCTCCGGATGGCTGGTAGTAGCGCTTGCGGATGCCGAGGCGGGTGAAGCCGTAGCGTTCGTAGAGGCGAATGGCGTTGTCGTTGTCGGTGCGCACCTCAAGCAGGACCGGGGCGTTGAGCGCGTCCGCGCGGGTGAGCAGCGCTTCGAGCAGCGCGGTGCCGATTCCCTGCCCTTGCCGCGCCTTTTCGACTCCGATGGTGTGCACGCCGGTTTCCCAGTCGCCGGGGACACCCGTCACCGCGAGGCCCGCGTATCCCCGCAGTTCTCCTTCGTCGTCGATGGCGGCGAGGTAGTAGGCGCCGGAATCGAGTTCGGCGTGAAAGGCGCCCGCACTCCATGGCGAGTCGCCAGGGAACAGCGCTCGCTCGATCTCGACGCACCGGCGTATGTGCTTGCGGCGCAACGGTTCGATTCTCATCAGGTCGTCACCCGCTTGCGGGCACCTGGTTCCGTCGCGTCGGGGCGTCGCAGGTAGAGCGGAGTGAGCGGATCGGGCTCGGAACCACTCAGCAACGCCTCGGCGGCCGTCGAGGCGATACCGAAGGGGGATGGAGACTCGTGATCGAGGATCCGCCCGGCGTCCGGCAGGTCCGCCCTCGGACCGACGCAGGGCCCCTCGATCCTGGCGCCCTCGCCGTCGTAGGCGGCCCAGTACACCTCGCGCCTGCGAGCGTCGGTGACGACGAGAAAGGGCTCGCCGGGGCCCGCGGTCGCGGCGATCGCGTCGAGCGTGCAGACGGGGTAGGCGGGGATGCCGAGAGTCTCGGACAACGCCGCCGCGGTCACCATTCCCGCGCGAAGTCCGGTATATGGCCCTGGGCCGACCCCGCAGGTGATCGCGTCGAGATCGCGAAGCGAGTACCCCGCCTCAGTCGTCGCCGCGAGGATGTGTGGGGTCAGCAGTTCGCCGTGCGCGCGGGGGTTGACGGTGATCCGCTCGGCAAGCACCTTGGCGGTCGCGACACCACCCCGCGTTGCCGATTCCACGGCGACGACCCCGGCCGTGATGGCCGGCGTCGCGGTGTCGATGGCGAGTACTAGCACCCTTCGAGCGTACGGCCGCCCCGATCGGGTAACGCGCGCAACCTTGGCTTCCGCGGAAGGCCGCGACAACGTGCCCAGTTCCCGCGCGACCGGTGCGATCCCACCACCTAGCGCCGCTAGACAAGCGAGCAACTTGCTATCTATCCTCACTATAAATTCTAGCGATGATAGGGGCTCGTATGCAGGTGGCATTGGCCGTCGTCACGGTCGTCGTGGTCGGCGGGATGGTGGGCGTCGAGTTCGCGGTAGCGGCGTTCGTCAACCCGATCTTCGACCGGTTGCCTGGTGACAACGGACTTCACGCCCGCAGTGAGGGGGGCCGGATTCTGGGCAGAGTCATGCCGTTCTGGTACGTGACTTCGCTCGTGCTCGCGGTGGTGTGGGCTGTCATGACTTGGGGAAGCGATGGTGGCTGGGCGGTGAAGGCGGGCGTGGCTCTGCTGGCGTCGAGCGTCGTGATGTCCGTCGCGGTGCTGGTGCCGATCAACTCGCGGGCCGTGAAGTGGGCTCAGGAGGGCGCGCCGCCGGATTGGAAGGAGCAGACGAGACGGTGGGACCGCGTTCACGGCGTGCGGGTCGGTGTCATCGCGCTGGCCTTCGCCCTGTTCACGGTCGCACTCGCCCAGTGAGGCACTCCGGCCCCGACCGCGTTTAGCGGGCTAAACGCGGTCGGGGTCAGCGTGGTTCGTCGTCGGGATCCCAGGTCAGCAGGCGCACCTCGGCCACGCTTCGCAGATGCCTGCGCATCGCGGCGGCGGCCCTGCGACCGTCTCCCCTGCCGATCGCGTCGAAGATCGCGAGGTGCTGCCTGAGCGAACGCGGCGGCCGTCCCGGCTGCCGGAGCGATTCGGTCCTGCTCTCCGCGACCGGCTCGGCGATGGAGCGCATGAAGTCGGCAAGCATCGCACTGTGTGCGGCGGCGGCAACGGCCGAGTGGAACCGCCGGTCCCCCTCCGCACCGTCGGCACCTTCCGCGATCTCGTCTCTCATGAAGTCGAGAGCGGCCTCCAGCGAGTCGAGGTCAGCCGTCGTTCTCCGCTCCGCGGCCAGTTCGGCGAGCTTGGTCTCGACGGCCTCCCTGGCGTCGAGTACGTCCGGCAACCGCCTGCGACGTTCGACAAGCCGCTCGACCGGCTCCACGTCGAGGGTCCCTTTCGCCAGGTAGGTCCCGCCCCCGTGCCGAACCTCGACAAGCCCCTGAACCTCAAGCACGACGATCGCCTGCTTGACCGAAGCCCTGCTGACACCGAGCCGCTGGGCGAGGTCCCGCTCGGCTGGCAACCTGTCCCCGATCCCGAGACCGGCACCGGAGACGTACTCGCGGAGCCGCTCGATCACCTGCTCGTACAACCTCGGCCTGCCCATCGGCCGCAAAGCATCGGAAATGTCGGCCACCGGTTCACCTTCACGTCGCGACTGCTCCAGAACCCGGCAGCCTACCGCAGCACGCGCGTAGTGGCTCAGCCACTCAGCCACTTGGACCTTGACACTCGCTGTCGCGCGGACGCAAAGTGGTTCAGCCACTAGACCACTTTGGAGCAGGCTCGACAGCGGTCTCGCACGACCCCCTTCCGGTGTCGCGCGCCGGTTCGCACTGCCGCGTACCTGGCAGCTGACGGACACTCCGGAGTGTGGTGGTCGGCTCGACGACGCGACAAGGAGAACTCGTGACCGCACTCATTCCCGCCTTGCACACGACGCCGGACAAGACGGCGCTGCGCTTCGGAGGCCGCGAGCTGACCTACGCGGAACTGGCCGACGCGGCCGGTGCTCTCGCGGGAAAAATCGGCGCGGTCTCGGACGGCAGGGTCGGCAGGGTCGCGGTGTGGGCCACGGCGACGATGGAAACGAGCGTGGCGGTGGTTGCCGCGCTGCTCGCCGGGGTTCCGGTCGTGCCGATCAACCCGAAGGTCGGTGAGCGGGAGCTGGCGCACATCGTGTCCGACAGTGCCCCGTCGTTGGTACTGGCTGAGCCGGGCACCGAACTGCCGGATGCCCTCGCGGCACTGCCTCGCACCGACGTAACCCTCGACGGTGAGGCCGGTGCGCTTCCCGGTGAACCGGACGGCGAGGCTCCCGCGGTGATCGTGTACACGTCAGGCACGACGGGACCACCGAAAGGTGTCGTGCTGCCGAGAAGGGCGATCAGTACGACACTCGACGCGCTGGAGGACGCCTGGCAGTGGACGGAGGACGACGTGCTGGTGCACGCGTTGCCGTTGTTTCACGTGCACGGTTTGATCCTCGGCATCCTCGGCCCGCTTCGCAGGGGCGGCACCGTGCATCATCTCGGCAGGTTCTCGACCGAAGCGGTGGCGAGGGAACTCGCGGGGGACGGCACGATGATGTTCGGTGTCCCGACGATGTACCACCGCATCGCCACCGAGGTCGCCGGCGATGCCGAACTCGCGAACGCGCTGCGTGGGGCCCGGCTGCTCGTGTCCGGATCGGCCGCCCTGCCCGTGCACGATCACGAGCGGATCACGGCCGCGACGGGTCAGCAGGTCGTCGAACGTTATGGCATGTCGGAAACCCTCATGAACACAAGTGTGCGTGCCGACGGGGAGCGCAAACCTGGCTCGGTGGGCGTTCCGTTGCGCGGGGTGGAGGTGCGGCTCGTCGACGAGGCAGGTGATCCGATATCCGGCGGGGACCGAGAAACGGTCGGCGAGATCCAGGTGCGGGGCGAGAACCTGTTCGCCGAATACCTCAATCGTCCTGACGCGACCCGCGAGGCTTTCGCCGACGGCTGGTTCAAGACCGGCGACATGGCCACGCGTGACGCCGACGGCTACATCCGCATCGTCGGCAGAAAAGCGACCGACATCATCAAGAGCGGCGGATACAAGATCGGTGCGGGTGAGATCGAGAACGCGCTGCTCGAACATCCCGGTGTCGCGGAGGTCGCGGTCACGGGTGAGCCGGACGACGACCTCGGCGAGCGCATCGTCGCGTGGGTGGTGCCGGGTGAGACGACGCCGACCGAGCAGCAGCTCGCTGATCACGTCGCCCGGTTGTTGACGCCACACAAGCGGCCGAGAGTGGTGCGTTTCCTGAAGTCGTTGCCACGCAACGACATGGGCAAGGTGATGAAACGAGCGCTCGATGCCTGAGTCGGCGAGGGCACTGCTCGGCGAGGTGACGACCGCATTCACGGCGTTCACCGTTTCCGCTCCGCCGGTGGCGTCCGTCGGCGACGGCCCGATTCGTTGGCCCGGATACGACGTGGCGCTGGAACGGGCGCGGGCGCGCACCGGCGAGGACGAATCGGTGGTGTGCGGCGTCGGCAAGGTGGGCGAGACCGAGGCCGTGCTGATCGCGTTCGAGTTCGGGTTTCTCGGTGGCTCGATCGGCGGCGGCACGGGGTCGCGACTGCGGGCCGCGTTCGAAAGGGCAAGGGAACTCGGTGTGCCGGTGGTGTCGTTGATCGCGACGGGGGGCAGCCGCATGCAGGAGGGTATGCGTGCTCTGACTCAGCTACAGCACATCGCGGGTGAGATGGCACTGACAAGGGCGGCTGGGCTGGCACAGGTGGCCGTGCTGTGTGGTCCGGTGACGGGTGGCGGCTGGGCGACGCTGGGTGCCGGTGCGGATGTGACGTTGGCGTTGCCGGGCACGCAGGTCGGTTTCGCTGGGTCGCGGGTCCGGCCTCGTGGCGACGACGCGGCGTATACGGCGGAGGGGCAGTTCGCGGGTGGCCAGGTGGATCAGGTTGTCGGCGAAGGAGAGTTGCGGGGAACCCTTGAGCGTTGGTTGCGGGTGCTGACGACCCCGGCGGGGGCGGTTCCTCCACCAGCGGCGCTGGGTGCGGGAAAGGTACCGGCGACCGGTTGGGCGGCGGTGACCGCGGCGCGGGCGCGGACCCGGCCGCGAGCCACGTCCTATGTGGATCATTACTTCGACTGGTGGCAGGAGGTCAGGGGAGATCGCTGCGGCGGCGTCGATCGGGGTGTGTTGTGTGGGTTCGGACTTCGTGATGGTGCGGCCGCGGCTTTCGCGGCACAGTGCGGAACGCCGACGCGACCGGCGGGTTTCCGTACGGCGGCGCGACTGGTCAGGCTCGCTGACCGGTTACGGGTTCCCGTGTTGACGTTGATCGACACACCCGGGGCGGCCAATGACGGCGAGGCCGAGCGGGCTGGCGCGGGCCCGGCGATCGCCGAGCTGTTCTCCGCTGTCGCGGCGGCGACGGTGCCAATGACGAGCTTGGTGATCGGCGAGGGCGGTTCGGGAGGTGCGTTGGCTTTCGCCGCGCCAGGCAGACTGTGGGCGACGCCGGACAGTTATTTCTCGGTGACGTCTCCCGAAGCCGCCGCTTCCATACTGAAACGCGGCGACGACGAGATCGCCGCGACGGCGGATCAGTTGCGGTTACGCCCCCAGGACCTGGTCGACCTGGGCATAGCGCGAGGAATTGTCGGCCCCGAGCGGTAGTGTTGAGTTAAGGGGTCCCCCTTGTGGAGCGAACGGGTATGTGGCACCGGTTCGGTCATCGCCCCCGGGTCGCCTACGCGCCACCCCACCCGGGCACCCGGGCCGCGAGCCGCAAGCCCAAACAGCATTCAGCCCGCTAAACGCGCTTCGGCGAGCCGCGCCGCCCAAGTTCCGTGCGGTTCGAGGATCACCGTTCGCGTGTCGTCATCGTGCCGCTCCAGCCGCACGATCAGGTGATCGTCGGACAGCCGCTCAGCGACCCCCTCGCCCCACTCCACGACGACGGCCGCCTCGGCCAGTTCCGTATCCAGGTCGAGATCGTCGAGCTGGGAAAGATCGCCCCCCAGCCGGTACGCGTCCACGTGCACCAGCGACACCCCAGACCGGCCTGCCGGATGCACCCTCGCCAACACGAACGTCGGGGAACTCACCCTGCCCGCCACGCCCATACCCGCCGCGATCCCTCTGGCCATCGTGGTCTTGCCCGCACCGAGTGGCCCCGCGAGCAGCACCAGGTCGCCCGCCCGCAACTCGCCACCCAACGTCCGTCCGAAATGGATAGTGTCGTCCGGCGTCGCCAACATGACCTTCATCTGCGCCACCACAAGACCCTCCGTGACAACCTTGTCGCTTCCACCCCGGAACAATCCTGCAACACATCGATGATGTGACTGTTCACCAGGTCCGGCTGTTCCACATGCACCATATGCCCCGCGCCCCGTACCCGCACCAACCGCGCTTCCGGCAACTCGGCCACCATCCGCTCCGCATGGGAGAACGGGGTCAACCGATCCGAATCACCACCGACGACCAGCACCGGAACATGCTTGAGGCCGACAAGGGCGGCATACCGGTTGTGACTTCCGAGCGTATCGACGAAATTCACCAGTTGCCGCACCGGCGTCACATCCAGCATCTCCAGCATGAAATCGACAAGGCGGGAATCCACGTCGCGACGACCGAAAGCAAGTCGCCGGACCGCGTGCCGCGTCAACTGCCCTCCCGCCGCACGCACGAACTCGACAAGACCCGGTTGCCAGCCTGCCAGTTCACCGACGCCACGGGTCAACGGGTTGTACTTCGACAGCAACGATCTCGGCAAGCCTCGCGCACCGACCTCGCCAGCCGCGGTCGCGATCAGCACGACGCCACGGACTCTTCTCTCGAAGAGGCCGGGATTTTGCCGCGCCAGCTCCATGATCACCATGCCGCCCATGGAATGTCCCATGAGGACTGTCGGTTCCTCCGGCGCGACCGCCCGCAGTACCGCGTCCAGGTCGTGCGCCAACTGTTCGATGGTGCTCGTCGACGCCTCCGAGGCTCCGGACTGGCCGTGCCCCCTGTGGTCGTAGTAGACCTGACGCACTCTAGGCAGCCGCAGCGAAGCCAGCGCCGTGCGCTGGAAATACCAGCTCCGCCGTGACAAAGCGAAACCGTGCACGCCGACGACAGCCAGTTCCGACCCGCGCCCACCAAAAGGGTCGATTTCCTCGACGGCTAGCGGGGTTCCGTCGTCGGCGGCGACAGTCGAGAGCCGCCCTGGTGCGAGTCGCCCAGGATGGTCCCCCGCCGGTTCGTCGTCCCCAGCGGCAACGGGCCTGGCGGTCACCGGTCGCCCTCACCAAGGTACCGGCGCGCGACGCGAGGCCGGTACATGCCCGTGACGATCTCGTAGTCGATGGTGCCAATGGTGTTCGCCCATTCCGTCGCCGTCGGCTCTCCCCGCTCGCCGGAACCGAACAGCACCACCTCCGACCCGGCGGCTGGTTCGTCGTCGCCACAGTCGACCACGATCTGATCCATGCACACCCTTCCGGCGACCTGCCTGCGTTCGCCGTTCACCAGCACGCTCATCCTCCCGGAAAGCGTGCGGGGTACACCGTCGGCGTAACCGACGGGGACGAGCGCGAGATTCGTCGCTCTCGTCGCCGTCCAGGTATGTCCATAGGAGACTGACGAACCGGCTTCGATCCGTTTCGTCAGCACGACACTCGACCGAAAAGACATCACCGGACGCAGATCCTCCTTACGCGGCACCGGGTTCAGTCCGTAGATCGCGATTCCGGGGCGAACCAAATCGAAATGCAGGTCGGGCCGGGTGAGAGTCGCCGCGGAGTTCGCTATATGCCGCAGCGGATTCAGACCTTCCTCGCGTGCGACGGTGTACGCGGCGGCGAACTGTTCGGCTTGCCGGTCGATCGAAGGATGACCTGGCTCGTCGGCACACGCGAAATGCGACCACATGGCCACGACGTCCACTTC